>VGSS01000006.1 GCA_016874935.1 Deltaproteobacteria bacterium
ATCGATCAAGGCAACAAAGAAAATGGAGAAGGTGGTCCGGAAGGCGTACCAGAATGCCATGGAGATCATGGCCAGCCCTACAACCACCCAGCCATAGTAAAATCGCTTTTGAATGATGGCGATCAATTTTTCCATATACCAACGATTTCCAAAACGTTCGTCATTCCGGCGAAAGCCGGAATCCAGTTCTTTGAGATGGTTCCCGACTTTCGTCGGGACGGCGTCTGGATACCCCCGTATTAAGTACGGGGCAGGCTCCTCATGTCCGGCATGACGGAAAAGACATAAGACTCTATTTAATGTATTTTTTTCATCGAGGTCAAGTTCAAGAATGAAATTCCTTGATTTGCATCTCATTTTTTGTTAATGATTCAAAAAGTTTTTAGAAAGGAGAGGCCATTTGAAAACCTTAGCGAGATCATCTTTCATCTTTATCATTATGCTTCTTTTGATTGCGTGCGGGTCGTCGTCTAAAACCAAAAAAGAGGACAAGGCTTTGGGCGTAGAGGAACACTTTCAATTGGCGTTTAAGGCAGCGGAGCGGGGAAACCTGGAGGAGGCTGTTGACCAATACCAACGGGTTCTGAAATTGGACCCAAAGCATTCGAGAGCGCACCTCAATCTCGGATTGGCTTATGGAAGACAGGGAAAGTGGGACAAGGAGATTTCCCAATATAAAAAAGCGATTGGCTTTGATCCTAATTTTTCAGAGGCCTATTTCCATTTAGGGGTGGCATATGGAGAAAAGGGAAAACTCAGTGAGGCAGTGGCCCAATATCAAAAGGCCCTTCAGATCAATCCGAATTATGTGGAGGCTCATAACAATCTGGGGAATATCTATTTCAGAAGAGGAAAGATAAGTGACGCCCTTTCAACCTATGCGAAAACGATTGAGATCAGGCCGGATTATGCGAGAGGCTATTTTAATATCGGAAGCCTCCATCGCCAGCAGGGAAGGGTGGAGGAAGCCATCGCCAATTTTAAGAAAACCCTGGAGATCGACCCTAAATATGCATGGCCGCATTATCATCTGGCTTTGATCTATTTTGAGAAGGGCGAATTTAAACTCGCCATCGAGCACTGCGACCTGGCCGGAAAATTAGGGATCGTCGTTGATCCAAAACTGCTTGAACGACTTAAACCCTATCGTTAAAACCGGGAAAAAGAGGCGAAGGAGGAGAGACGAGGGACGTTATATAGGGACATGATGAATACTAAAGAGGCGATTTATCATTTTCAACATTCGGAGAAGATGAAGTCCGGGCTGATCATAGGGGCCGGCCTGCTCGAACTTTTGGCTACCTTCAGAAATGAAGCTGAGTCTTTAGGAGGAAAGAAAATTCTGATCTGGTATCTCGAAGGTTTGCTCAGAGAACTCCGGATCGCTCAGAATGTGATCGGCTTGAATCACTATGTCGACCTGGAGAGGAAATTGATGGAGGTCATCGGAAGGATCCAGATGTGCCAATTCGAGGAGGCCCTGAGGTCCTTATCCGAAGGGATTTCTATGGCCACCACGTCATGCCAGGCCTCGATGAATTTTCTAATGGAGAAAAAACTGGTTTAGCCGCAACACGTTCGGTTAAGCAAAAGCCGTTCATCCTTCGAGAACCTCAGGACGAACGGCTTATATGAACAGCATTAGATCTAATCAGCGGGAAAGGAGGAAAGGAAAGAATAAAAGATATTGGGTCATCTTATTAGGATTCTTGGTTTTGTTTCCTTCGCTTGCCCATTCATAACCCATTCCCCCATTGGATAAACTTTTTGAGAGATGGGGGCCGCGGATTCATCCCAACGACCTCCGGGTTCAACCCCATCCCTTTAAAGAGATCGATGCCGCCTCGAAGGAATATCAAATGGTGAAGCTGACCGGGATGATGAACTTCCATATTGATCCGGCTTATGTGAATATCCTCTACCAGAAGATAGGGCATGATTTTGCAAACAAGGTCATTGATCCGGCGTTCAATGACTTTGTCAAAGAAGTGGTGCCCAATTACCCGATCACCGAGATTCTTCCCAAAAGAGAAGAGATTCGGAAAAGGGCCATGACCAAGCTTGGGGATAATCTGGCCCGATACCATATCATCGTGGATGACATCTACATCTCCAATATCCGGTTCTCCCCCGAATACGAAAAGGCCATCGAGGCCAAACAGGTTGCCCAGCAGCAGGTAGAGACACAACGGCAGGTCCTTGCCCAGCGGGAAATTGAGGCCCAGCAGAAAGTAGTTACGGCCAAAGGGGAGGCTGAGTCGATCCTGGTGGTCGCTCAGGGACAGGCCAAAGCCAACGAAGCCCTTGCACGCTCAATCAGCGCCATCCTGGTCGAGTATAAGGGCATTGAGAAGTGGAATGGGATTCTGCCCCAGGTGTCCGGTGGAGCCGTTCCCTTTATCGACCTCGGGAAGATGGGAGGAGCAACGCCAGGTAAAAAATAGTTGGGAGTATTTTTATTTCTCCGAACTCTGAACTCCCCGCCTGCCAAAGAACTTGTTCGGCGGGCAGGCGAACTCCGAACTGGTAATCTTTTTTGGAAGCATGACCGAAAAGACGGTTCCTTTCCCCTGTTCGCTCTCAATCTTGACCTCTCCGCGATGGAGTTTTACGATCTCCTGTACCAGCGAGAGTCCGATCCCAAGCCCCTTGGAATCTCCGAGGGGTTTTGTTTCTTCCTGAAAGAAACGGGTGAAGACTTCATTCAGGGATTGGTGGGAGATCCCAATACCCGTATCCATAATGTGGGCAAAGGCAAACCGATCATCCTCCCCAAGGGTGACAAAAATCTTTCCTCCCCGGCGGTTGTATTTGACGGCATTGATGAGAAGGTTATCGAAAAGCTGGTCAAGTTTGTCCGCCATGCCATCGATGGTCAACGGCCCAGCAGGAAGTTGAGTCTCCATTTCTATCTGATATTCCTTTGCCAGAGGTTCAACGGTTGAACAGGAGAATTGGATGACCTTCACCAGATCGACCGGCTCGAACGTATAGACCTCTTTCCGAATTCCGAGCTCTGCAAGATCGAGAAGATTGTCGATATTCTTTCCAAGCTTAAGGAGGTTTTTATAGGAAATCTCCAAAAACTTCTTTTGCTGTTCGGTTAAGGAACCCGCTTTCTCTTTGAGGATCATCCCGATATATCCCATCACAGAGATCATGGGGGTCTTTAATTCATGGCTCACATTGGACAGAAAATCGTCCTTCATCCGGTCTAAACGGAGCAATTCCTGGTTTGCCGATCTCAGTTTTTCCAGCGCCTCTTTAAGTTCATCCTCCGCCTTTTTTCGTTCCGTCACTTCCTGTGTGACAATGATTACTCCTAAATATTCATTCCCCGGGCCCCAGACCGCCGAATAGGTATTGTCATAAAATTTTCCTTTGACCAGCTGGAGGTTCATTCGGTGATGACCCTTGATCTTTCCTGATCTCAAATCTTCGATAATTTTCAACACCTTCGGATGGGTATTTTTCGGGTGACATTGGAGAATGGACTGGCCCAGCATCTCACGGAGAGGGGTGTTTCGGAGCTTTTCAGCGGCCGGATTGAAATAGGCAATCCGGCTTTGGTCATCGATGTAGACCACCCCCTGTTCCATCGAAGCAAAGATCTCATTTAAGATCGATAGATTCATCTTCATGGCTTGGTAAAAAATAACACAGGATCAGATCTGAGACAAGAGGAATAAAATAAAAACTTGATTTTGGGGTCAAGATGGAGTAGTTTAACTATATGAAATCGGTGTGGATTTTTTTAATTCTTGCCTTCGCTTGTTCGATCGCTATGGCTGAGGCCGCACCTTCCCGCCCAAAGAGAATGGCTTCCTGAATCTATGCTTATGAAGGCAGACTGTTTATTGGACCACAAGACCCCGACTACGAAGACTACGATTTAGCATTACGAAACCATCTCGTCAGACGAATCCATAAACGGTTTGGGATAGAGCTTGACCATAAAACCTATTCCGGATTTGATCTGCTTGAAATCGAGGCACTCATCAAGTTTAAGAAGTCGAATGAACCCCTTCATCTTTTCCTAAAAATGTTTCCCAGATCTCATTGATGATCTTTCATCCCCTTTTAACCCCTCATCCCTGCGCCTCATTTTCCAATACCGAAAAATTTAAGGAAAGCTTGCGGTAAATTCCATAAATCTGTTAATATACTAACGTTTTTTAATACAACCCGAAACATTCACCCCTTAATTCTTTTAATACCACTTGACAAAGAAAGGTTTTCTTTTATATTTAACAATCTAATTTGTCGAATCTTAACGGAATCGGTATGTTGACTCTAAAACTGGATGAGATTCCCGATGAGGGGTTGGAACTGAAATGGAAAGAAGAGCCGACGGCTCTCTCAGGCTATCTCGAAAGCCTTTCCGAGATAGACTTCGAGTTCGAAAGCCCGCTTCAATCCGAAGCAAAAATCAGGAGAGTAGGACAATCGGTCCTGATCAAGGGGGAAGTGCAGGCCGTCCTGCAATTACGATGTTCGAGGTGTCTTAAGGAATTTTCCTATCCGCTTGCCTCCTCATTCGATCTAACCCTCCATCCTTTAAAGGGGACGGGTTTTACGGAAGAGACGGAACTATCCGCAAACGAGCTAGAATCGAATTTCTTTGAAGGGGGAGAACTCCATCTCTCTGAGATCGCATGCGAGCAGGTCTTTTTAGAGATTCCCATTCAACCCCTTTGTCAGGAAGCATGTAAGGGGCTATGTCCTAACTGCGGGAAAGATTTGAGTCTCTCCGCCTGCGACTGTATGGAAAAGGAACTTGAGACAGGGTTTAGTGTTCTGCAAAAATTGAAGCTTCATTAAAAGGAATAAAGAATTTAGAATGGAGCCTTAAGAGTTTGGATTTAAAAACTCTTAAGGCTCAACATCCTCTTAACTAAACTATTTAGAGAAAGGATATTTTAAGATGGGAGTTCCAAAAAGAAGACAATCCTCTTCGAGAAGGGATAAACGACGAGCCCATGATCGATTGAAATCTCCGGGCTTTTCACTCTGCCCCCAATGTCATGAGCCGGTTTTGCCTCATCATGTTTGCCCGCATTGCGGGACATATAAGGGAAAAGAGATTGTCAAAGTAGAAGAAGAGAAATAAGGGGGAAAGAGAAAGAGGCGATGAAGATTGCAGTTGATGCGATGGGAGGGGATTTTGCTCCCCAGAACATTGTCGAAGGGGCTTTTAGGGCGGCCAAGGAACATGGGGTGAAAGTCGTTCTGGTGGGGGATGAAGACCAGGTGAGCAAAGAACTCTCGAAATATCCCACCTCCAAACTGCCTATCTATATCCACCATACCTCCCAAGTCGTCGCCATGCATGACTCCCCTTCCACAGTTCTCAGGAGAATGAAAGAAAGTTCGGTCAAGGTGGCCATCGACCTCGAAAAAGAAGGCCAGGTCAATGGAGTGGTTTCTGCGGGAAATTCCGGAGCGGCCATGGCTCTGGCCATGTTCATCTTTAAAAAACTGGAGGGAGTAGACCGGCCTGCGATTGCCACGATCCATCCGGCGATAAAAGGCTCGACTGTACTCGTTGACTCCGGCGGGAATGTCGATTGCAAACCCGCTCATCTCGTTCAATTCGCGCTCATGGGAGACGCCTATGCCAAATATATCCTTGGGGAAAAGGAGCCGAGAATCGGTCTCCTGAGCAATGGAGAAGAGGAAGGGAAAGGGAACGAATTGACGAGAGAGGTCCACGAGATCCTGTCGGAGATGGATATTAACTACATCGGTTATGTTGAGGGAAGAGCTCTCAACAGCGGCGAGGTTGATGTCATCGTCTGCGACGGTTTTGTCGGAAATGTGGCTTTGAAGATCAGCGAAGGGCTTTGGGAGACGGTCCACGGGATTCTGAAATGGGAGGCGAAGGATAATTTTAGAGCAAAAGTGGCCTATTTTTTTATGAGACGGGCAATCCTCCGCCTGGAGAAGCGGTTTGACTATTCGGAGTATGGCGGGGCTCCCCTGCTCGGGGTGAACGGAAATTGTGTCATCTGTCATGGTGCCTCCAATGCCAAGGCGATTATGAATGCCATTGTTCTGGCTGCCGGCCTTGCAAAGAATAAACTGAATGAGCATCTAATTCAGGAATTGAAAGAGAAGCAAGACCTGCTTCGCCTTGGGCAGAGATCGAGGAACGGGTTAATAAAAGTAAGTAACTCTAAGTAGGTGAGCAGATAGGAGGGAGTGAACTTGGATTATTTTTTAACGCCTGAGCAGAAGTCGATCCAGGATTTGGCACGAAAGATCGCCATTGAGAAAGTGTTGCCGGTTCGAGCCGAACTGGATGAGAAAGAGGAGTTTCCATGGGAGATCATAAAGGTCTGCGCGGATGCGGGTCTCATGGGAATCTCCATTGAAGAAGAATACGGAGGCTTCGGAGGAGGAGTCCTTGAAAACTGTCTGGCCGTAGAAGAAATGAGCCGGATCTGTTTGGGAGTGGCCACCAGCTATGCAGCCAGTGGTTTGGGAGCCCATCCCATCATGATCTACGGGAGCCCTGATCAGAAGAAGAAGTATCTTCCGGATATTGCCAGCGGAAAGAAATTAGCCGCCTTTGGATTGACCGAAGCCGATGCAGGAAGTGACGCCGGCTCCATCCGCACGACCGCCATTCGGGCAGAGGGCGGCTATATCTTGAACGGGACAAAGCAATGGATCACTAATGGAGGGGAGGCGGAGACATACACCGTCATTGCGATGACCGATCGTTCCAAGGGGCCGAGGGGGGCAAGCGCCTTCATTCTTGAAAAAGGAATGCCGGGATTCACCTTCGGGAAGAAAGAGAACAAGATGGGGATTCGCGCCTCTACCACAAGGGAGCTGGTTTTCCAGGACTGTTTCATTCCAAAAGAGAATCTCATCGCCAAAGAAGGGATGGGATTCATCGTCACCATGAGAACCTTCGACCGGACACGGCCCGGGGTGGGAGCTCAGGGCGTTGGTCTGGCTCAGGGAGCCCTTGATGAAGCGGTTCGATATGCGAGAGAGCGGGAACAGTTTGGAAAGAAAATCATCTCCTTTCAGGCTGTCCAGCATATGCTGGCGGATATGGCCACTCAGGTGGAAGCCGCACGAGCTCTGGTCTATTCCGTGTCACGATACATCGACCAATCCGAAAACCCAAAAGAGATATCAAAGGTCTCGGGTATGGCAAAAGTCTTTGCCAGTGATACCGCCATGAAGGTGACAACCGATGCCGTTCAGATATTTGGCGGTTACGGTTATATGAAGGAGTATCCCGTAGAGAAGATGATGCGCGATGCCAAGATCCTCCAGATTTATGAGGGGACCAATCAGATCCAGAGAAATGTCATCGGCCTCGAATTGAGCAAAGAATACGCGGGGAAGAAATGATGCCATCGAAGGTGGCTTTTGTTTTTCCAGGACAGGGTTCCCAGGCAGTTGGAATGGGCAAGGAGTTTTTCGACCATTTCAAGGCGGCAAGGGAGGTCTTCGAAGAAGCCGATGATACCCTTCGCTTCTCCATTTCAGGGCTCTGTTTTGGAGGACCGGAAGAGAGTTTGAAGTTGACCGAAAATACCCAGCCTGCCGTGTTGACCACGAGCATTGCAGCGCTCAGGGTTTTTCAGGCAGAGAGAGGGATTCAGCCAGAGCTCACGGCCGGACATAGTTTGGGAGAGTATAGCGCCCTGGTCGCATCAGGTGCGCTCTCTTTTGCAGAGGCGGTTCAGATCGTCCGGCTCCGCGGAAGATTCATGCAGGAGGCAGTTCCGGTAGGAGAAGGAACCATGGCAGCCATTCTCGGTATGGAGCGCGAAGAAGTGGAGAAGGTCTGCGAAGAAGCCTCTTCAGGAGAAGTTCTGTCCCCTGCCAATTTCAACTGTCCGGGGCAGATCGTCATTGCCGGGCATACAAAAGCGGTCGAACGGGCAATTGAGATTGTGAAACAAAAGGGGAAAAAAGCCATGTCCCTTCAGGTCAGCGCCCCTTTCCATTCTCCCTTGATGAAACCCGCAGGGGTTCGGCTGAGCGAAGCCCTTCAAAGCACCACCGTAAAAGAACTACAGGTTCCGGTTGTGACGAATGTTGAAGCGAAAGCCAATTCGGCGTCGGAAAGAGTCAAACCCCTATTGGTGAAGCAGGTATCGAGCCCTGTCCGCTGGGAGGAGTCAATGCGACGGATGATTGAAGAAGGGATCGAACGGGCTCTGGAAATTGGCCCCGGAAAGGTTCTTTCAGGCCTGATGAAACGGATTGATCCGAAAGTGGAAACAGGAAATTTAGAAGATATTCAGTCATTGAAGAAGATTACATGATCGCGGAGAGTAAAGTGGAACTTTCAGGGAAGGTGGCTTTGGTCACAGGAGCGGCGCAGGGAATCGGGAAGGCGATCTCATTGCTTCTTGCGAGAAGTGGAGCGGAGGTGGTCGTTTCGGATATCAATCTCGAAAAAGCTCAAGAGACCGCTGATGAGATTCAGGGGCTGGGAAGAAGATCCCTTGCGATCCAGTCCAATGTGGCCGACCTAAAAGACGTAGAACAAATGGTTGAGACGATTATTGAGCAGTTTGGACGGATCGACATCCTGGTCAACAATGCAGGCATCACCCGCGACCGGTTGATCTTGAGGATGACAGAGGAAGACTGGGATGCGGTCCTCGACGTCAATCTGAAGGGGACTTTCAACTGCACGAAGGCGGTCATCCGGCATATGTCGAAGCACAAGAGCGGAAAGATCGTCAGCATTGCCTCGGTGTCCGGCGAGATGGGGAATCCGGGACAGGCGAACTATGCGGCCTCCAAGGCAGGGGTGATCGGTTTTACCAAAACCATCGCCCGGGAATTTGCGGGAAGAGGAATCAACGTAAATGCGATTGCCCCCGGTTATATTCAGACTCCCATGACCGATGCCGTTCCGGAAAAGGCGAAAGAGGCGATGAAGCAAATGATTCCAATGGAGCGGCTGGGGCAGCCTGAGGATGTGGCCCAGGCTGTGCTCTTTCTCGTTTCAGATAGTTCGAGTTATATCACTGGACAGGTATTAAATGTCAATGGTGGAATCTATATGTGAGGAGGTAGATCAATGGACATTGAAAAGAGAGTAAAGGAGATTATTGTTGAACAGTTGGGGGTGAATGAAAGCGAGGTCAAACCGGAAGCCAAGTTCATCGACGATCTGGGAGCGGATTCTCTCGATCTGGTGGAACTGGTGATGGCTCTTGAGGAAGAGTACAATATGGAGATCTCCGATGAGGATGCGGAGAAGATCCTGACCGTGGGCGATGTTATTGAGTATATCCGTGCACATGTGGCTCAATAGGAGAATGCGCTCACTTCATCTCTGCCTATGGACGGATCAGTAAAATCGGTAAAAGGGGGGAGATGTTTTGGGAAGAAGAGTTGTTGTTACAGGAATGGGATTGGTAGTCCCTATTGGAATCGGAACCGAAATAGCCTGGAAGAATGTCTGTGAGGGGAAATCGGGCATTGGGCGGCTTACCCGGTTCGACCCGGAAGGGTTCGACACCAGGATTTCCGCTGAGGTAAAGGGCTTTAATCCAGAGTTATATATTGAGAAGAAAGAGGTCAAGAAGATGGACCTCTTTATCCAGTATGCCCTTGCTGCAACCAAAGAGGCGGTAGAGGATTCCGGACTGAGCATTACCTCCGAAAATGGCGACCGGATCGGCGTCATCGTCGGGACAGGATTGGGAGGACTGCCCACCATTGAGAAGTATCACCAAATCCTCATGGAAAGGGGGCCGGGAAGGATCAGCCCCTTCTTCATTCCCATGCTCATTGCCAATCTTGCCTCCGGACAGATTGCCATTCAATATGGCGCCAAAGGGCCCAACACCTGTGTAGTAACCGCCTGCGCCACAGGGGGCCACTGTATCGGTGACGCTTTTCGCGCTATCGTTTATGGAGATGCAGACGCTGTCATCGCCGGTGGAACCGAGTCAAATATCACACCTCTGACCATCGGCGGGTTTAATGCGATGAAAGCCCTCTCCACGCGAAATGACGAACCAGAGAAGGCCTCTCGTCCATTCGAAAAGAACCGAAATGGCTTTGTCATTGCCGAAGGAGCAGGGATTGTCATGCTGGAAGAGCTTGAATTTGCTCGAAAAAGAAATGCAAAGATTTACGCCGAATTGATCGGCTATGGTTATACCGGAGACGCTTACCATATCACCGCACCTTCACCGGATGGGGATGGTGCCATCCGGTGCATGAAAATGGCCATCAAAGATGCGGGATTGAAACCAGAGGAGATTGATTATATCAATGCCCACGGAACCTCCACACAGCTCAATGATCTGACTGAAACCATTGCCATTAAAAAGGTCTTCGGCGACTACGCCAAAAGGATACCCATCAGTGCAACCAAGTCAATGACCGGCCATCTTCTCGGAGCGGCTGGAAGCACGGAAGCCATCTTCACCATCCTCGCCCTACGGGATGGGATCCTCCCCCCCACAATCAACTATGAGGAACCGGACCCGGAATGCGATCTGGATTATGTCCCCAACGTGGCGAGACGCCAGCACTTGAATACGGGGATGTCCAACGCCTTCGGTTTCGGTGGAACGAATGCGACCCTCATCTTTAAAAAGTTCACAGGATAGCAGTGATGCAGATCGGCTTGGCCTGCGACCACGGCGGTTTTGAACTCAAAGAGGAGTTGAAGGCCTATCTCCAATCGATTGGCCATGAGGCCATTGACATGGGAAGCTTCAATGAGGATTCAGTGGACTACCCTGATTACGGTGTTCTGGTCGCCGAGAAGATATCAAGGGGAGATATGGAGAGAGGGATCCTGATCTGCGGGACCGGTATCGGGATGTCGATCGTTGCCAACAAATTCCGGGGTGTAAGAGCCGCTCTTGCCAATGATCTTTTCTCCGCACGTTTCTGCCGTGAACATATCGATGCCAATATCCTGGTCATCGGAGGAAGAATCGTCGGAAGAGAATTGGCCAAAGAGATTGTCCGTGTCTGGTTGGAAACCGTATTCGTTGGAGGAAGACATCAGCGACGCCTGGAAAAGATCGAGACGCTGGAAAAAGAGAAGTTCAAAGGGTAAATAATCAAATTCCAAATTTCAAAACCCAAATGTCAAATAAAATGTCAAATTTTCAAATTGAAAATATTTGGACTTTGGATTTCAATTGGCATTTGAACTTTGTCATTTGACATTTATACTCCTCTATCCTCTTGGATGGCTTATCCTTGAAAAGAAAAGAGAAAAAAAAGATACGCCCCCAACGGCCTTCCTGGGATGAGTATTTCATGGACATCACTCATCTCGTGGCCAAGCGTTCCACCTGTCTCCGGAGGCAAGTGGGAGCCATCCTCGTCAAAGATAAGAAGATTTTAGCAACAGGCTATAATGGTGCCCCTTCTCGTCTGGAGCATTGCCTCGAAATCGGATGCCTTCGAGAGAAATTAAAGATTCCTTCCGGAGAACGACACGAACTGTGCCGAGGCCTGCATGCGGAACAGAATGCCATTATTCAGGCGGCTTATCATGGGGTGGGGATTCGCGGGGCCATCCTTTACTGCACCAATCATCCTTGTATCATCTGTTCAAAAATGATCATCAATTCAGGGATTGAGAGGATCGTCTATGAAGAGGGCTATGCCGATGCATTGGCCAGAGGGATGTTAAGGGAGTCGGGAATCAAAGTCGGAAAATTTACTCGAAAGTGGAAAGTGGATGGTCGAAAGTCGATTTAGAAACCACCCTCCACCTTCCGCCTGCTACCTTCAAATGATATGAAATGTCCTTTCTGTAATCATCTCGAAAGCAAGGTTGTTGACTCCCGTCTGGGCAAGGACAAAGAAACGATCCGGCGGAGGAGGGAGTGCCTTAAATGCCAGAAGCGTTTTACCACAAGCGAGAGGGCAGAGGATTCCCTTCCCCTGGTCATTAAAAAAGACGGAAGAAGGGAACCCTTCAACCGGATCAAAATCTTCAATGGCTTGAAGAAAGCCTGCGAAAAGAGGCCCATCAGCATCAATGTGATTGAAAAGAGCGTCAACCGGATCGAGTCCTATTTCCAGGAAAAAGGGGAGAGGGAGATCAAAAGCTCTGAGATCGGGGAGAAGGTGATGGAGGAACTCCACCGGCTCGATGGCGTGGCCTATGTCCGTTTCGCCTCTGTCTACAGACAATTTAAAGATATCCATGAATTTATGGATGAGTTGAAGGACCTCCTTGGAAATAAGGAAGAAGGTAAAAAGAAGTAAACGCGACAGGTGGGAATCAGGTTATCAGGAAATCAGGATGCAGGATAGCAGGCTATCAGGATATCAGAAAACGGAAAAAGATAATTTTAACCTGATACTCGGATGTCCTGATATCCACTACCTGGTAGCCTGATACCCCGATAACCGCTAAAACGTGTATCGAAGTGGCCCCTTCGCAAACCCTTGCTTGATACCTGACTTTGAGTTTTTTATGAAGGATGATGAACATTGGATGAGGCGCGCCCTTCGGCTTGCCGAAGGGGGAAGGGGGAGGACATCGCCCAACCCCATGGTGGGAGCTGTCCTCGTAAAAGACGGGAGGGCAGTCGGAGAAGGGTATCATGCTCGGGCAGGGGAGGATCATGCCGAGATCGTTGCCCTGAGAAAAACGGGGGATGAGGCAGAGGGGACCACACTTTATATCAACCTCGAACCCTGCAGCCATTATGGAAAGACGCCTCCCTGTGCTCCTGCCCTGATTGAAGCAGGAGTGAAAAGGATAGTGGTAGGGATGGAAGACCCCAACCCCCTGGTGAAAGGGAGAGGGCTGGAGATGCTTCGGATAGCCGGCCTCGATGTCGAAGTCGGAATTTTAGAAGAAGATTGCCAAAAACTGAATGAAGCCTTCTGCAAATATATTCGGACAAGAGAACCCTTCGTCATTCTAAAAATTGCAGCGACGCTGGATGGCAAGATTGCAACGCAACACGGAGAATCCAAATGGATTACCGGAGAAAAATCGAGGCGACTCGTCCAACATTTAAGAAACGAAGCGGATGGCCTTCTCGTGGGAATCGGCACCATTCTCAAAGACGCCCCCCTGCTGACGGCGCGCATCAGAGGGGGAAAGAATCCCTATCGAATTGTTCTCGATAGCAAGTTGAGGATTTCCGAGAATGCGAGGGTGCTGGATCAGAGCCCGGAGAAGACAATCCTTGCCACAACCGAATTGGCACCAAAAGAAAAAATCGAGAATCTTGAGAAGAAAGGGGTCCGGGTTTTGGTCCTTGATTCCATGCAAGGGAGGGTCAACCTGAGGTCTCTCCTCTCAAGGTTAGGTGAGATGGGGATGATGAGCATTCTGGTCGAAGGGGGAAGCGAAGTAAACGGTTCATTCCTGAATGAGGGGTTGATCGACAAGATCTTCCTCTTTCTCTCCCCAAGATTGTTGGGTGGGCAGGCATTGGGAATTTTCGGAGGAAGAGGTATGGAAAAACTTGAAGAAGCTCTTTCCCTGAATCAGCTTAAGATAAAAAGACTGGGAGAAGACATTCTTCTCGAAGGATATCCGAGGAAATTATGTTCACAGGAATTATAGAAGGGAAGGGAAAGGTTTTAAGGATTGAACGCCGAGGCGAAGCGAGAAGGCTCACAATCGAATTCCCCTCCCATTTGACAGATGTGCAACTTGGTGATAGTATTAGTATAAATGGGGTCTGCCTGACTATTGTAGAAAAAAAGGATCAAGCCTCAAAATTTGATCTATCAGAAGAGACGATCAAGAGGAGTGGACTGGGTGAGTTAAAAGAAGGTGATCCTGTTAATCTGGAGAGGGCGTTGGGGCTCAACGGCCGTTTGGGAGGCCATTTCGTTACAGGGCATATTGACGGCATAGGCGTGATCACAGAGAAGATAAAAGAGAGGGATTTTGTCAATCTGAGGGTAAGGGTTCCGGAAAATGTATCGAAATATGTCGTTTCCAAAGGGGCGGTTGCAATCGACGGGATCAGTTTAACAGTTAATGAATGCAGGGGCAATGAGATTTTGCTCACGCTTATTCCATATACCCTGGAGAAGACGACCCTGATGGATCAAAGAGTAGGAGATCATGTCAATCTTGAGGCTGACATTTTAGGCAAGTATGTGGAGCAACTAATCAGCCATAAGAGCGCAAAGCCCAAAGGATTGGACCGGTCTTTCTTAGAAGAACATGGTTTTTTAAAAGGAGATGGGGGTTCAGATGGTTAGCACCATTGAAGAGGCACTGGAAGATATCCGACAGGGAAGGATGGTGATTCTGGTCGATGACGAAGATCGTGAGAATGAGGGTGATCTCACCATGGCCGCGGAGAAGGTGACTCCTGAAGCCATCAACTTTATGGCGAAATACGGAAGGGGACTGATCTGTCTATCATTAACCGAGGAACGGTTGAACGAGCTCCGGCTTCCCATGATGGTCTCGGATAATACCTCTCGGTTCCAGACCGCTTTTGCCGTGTCGATCGATGCGAGAAAAGGAACGACCACCGGCATTTCAGCGGCTGACCGGGCGACCACCATTCTCACGGCCACTGATGACAGCAAAACGTTTGAAGATATTGTCTCTCCGGGACATATCTTTCCCCTGAGAGCCAGAAACGGCGGGGTCCTGGTCAGGACGGGTCAGACTGAAGGATCGGTCGATCTGGCAAGACTATCGGGCCTCAAGCCAGCCGGAGTGATCTGTGAGATCATGAACGAGGACGGCACGATGTCCCGTATGCCTGATCTCCTGGTCTTTGCCGAAAGACATGGGTTGAAAATTGTCACGATTGCCGATCTCATCAAATACAGGCTTCACAAGGAAAGTTTGGTCCGAAGGATCGCCGAAGCGAAAATCCCGACGAAATACGGAGGCCTTTTCACCGCTATTGCCTATGAAAACGATGTGGATCCTTTTCACCATCTTGCGCTGGTTAAGGGAGATATCCAACCGGATGACGAGGTCCTGGTGAGGGTGCACTCACAGTGTCTGACGGGGGATGTGTTCGGGTCAAAGCGATGCGATTGTGAGGAACAGCTCCATAAGGCGATGGCCATGGTGGAAAAAGAGGGGAAGGGGGTCATCGTTTACATGAGACAGGAGGGCAGAGGAATCGGACTGGTCAATAAATTGCGGGCTTACTGCCTCCAGGATCTTGGAAGGGATACGGTGGAGGCCAATGAGGCGCTCGGATTTCAGGCAGACATGAGGGATTATGGAATCGGAGCCCAGATCCTTGTGGATCTGGGCCTTCATAAGATCCGGCTGCTGACAAACAACCCGAAAAAGATTAAAGGGCTGGAGGGATATGGGATTGAAGTGACCGAAAGGGTTTCCATTGAGTCGAAACCCAGCCAGGAGAATATCGAGTATCTGAAAACGAAAGCGAAGAAGATGGGTCACATCCTCTCCATCAAATCAGGGGATTAAAAGAATTGCGGATTTCGGATTGAAGACTAAAATAACTGAAATCCGAATCATTATAGGGGTGGACACGTAATAACACGGTCACGTTCTTAATTATGAAAGGAGAAGAAGATGGCTAAAACCATTGAAGGCAAATTGATGGCAAAAGGACTTAAATTCGGGATCGTCACAAGCCGATTTAACAATTTCGTCAGCGATCGGCTGCTGGAGGGAGCGCTGGATGCGTTGCGAAGAAGCGGGGCAGAAGAGGGAGATTGCTCTGTGGTCCGTGTTCCGGGGTCCTTTGAAATTCCGCTGGCGACCAAGAAGATGGCGAAGAGCGGACGTTATGATGCCCTCATCTGCCTCGGATGTGTCATCCGGGGTTCAACGCCCCATTTCGAATATATCGCCACAGAGGTCACCAAAGGGATTGCCAGCATCACCCTGGAGAGCGAAATTCCCATCTCTTTTGGAGTCCTCATCACCGACACCATCGAACAGGCTATTGAAAGGGCGGGCACAAAAGTGGGCAATAAGGGGTTCGATGCCGCCATGTCAGCAATCGAAATGGCCAACCTCATGAAGGAGATCGGAAAGGGATAAAAATCTTTGGGAAAGAGAAGAAGATCGAGGGAGTTTTCCCTGCAGGTTCTTTACCAGATCGAAATCACAAAACAGAACGCTCTTCAGGCGATGGTTCAATTGAGAGAAAATATTTCGCCAGAAGGAGGAGAAGGTGAGTTTGCCAAACGGATTGTCCTGGGGGTGATGGAGCACCGTCAAGAGATTGACCGGTTGATTGAAGAGCGTTCCGAAAACTGGCGACTCGATCGCATGACCATGATCGACCGGAATATCCTTCGCATCGCCATCTTCGAACTTCTATACTGCAGTGAGGTTCCCCCCAAAGTGACCCTCAATGAAGCGATTGACCTCGGGAAACGATTCGGATCTGAAGAATCAGGAAGTTTTATCAATGGGGTCTTGGACCGAATTCAGAATGAAGTGATCCGAAAACCCCTATGAGAGAAAGATAATGACCAAACTTCACGCACCAATCACCCAATAATGACCAATATTTCAATGACCAAAACTTTAGTCCCCTTGCTCCATCCTTCTCCTATTGGGATATTGGAATTTGGTTATTGGAAATTATCAGGAATTTGATGATTGGAATTTGAATAATATGAATGTCATCATTTCTAAAGAAGCAGTTGATCTTCAAGAAAGCGATCTGTTAATCACCACTCTTTTTCGGGATGAGAGGCCCTTGAGAGACTCGATAGGCTGGATCGATTGGAGGCTCAACGGGATGTTGTCCCGTTTTCTGATCGAAAACAAACTGACAGGCGAATGGAAAGAGAGGACATTGATTCCTTCGCAAGGCAGAGTCTCTCCGAAACTAATTCTTCTTTTCGGCCTAGGCAAAGCCAAGGAGTATAGTTATTTATCCGTAAGGGAGATTATTCCCTTTATGGTTGAAACCCTCAAAAATCTGAGGGCCTCCAACCTCTGCTTATCCCTTCCGTACGGCAATGAGTATAATGTGGACTGCGGTAAGCTTGCAGAAGTTCTCCTCGAGGGAATAAGAGACGGGATGGATCAATATCCATCGGACCGCAAATGGATAGAGAGCCTTACCCTCTTTTTCGGCGAGGGTGAAGAGCGATTTTCTGAAATTCTCCTCGGAGTTCAAACAGCCAAATCAATCTTATCAGATCGGCTTCAAATCAGAATTCTAACTCCTTCCGAAAGGCTCCCAAAGGAGAGCCTGACCCGCAACATCTAAATCACTTGTCTCTTCCACATTATTTTTGACAATTGTCCTGAAATAGGATAAAAGGGATACCCATATCATTAAATCTTTGTCAGGAGGGCCTTCGCTATGGTGCAGAAGATGGAGAAGATATGGATGGATGGGAGATTGATCCCCTGGGACGAAGCAAAAGTCCATGTATTAACCCATACGCTCCACTACGGGTTGGGGATCTTTGAAGGGATACGCTGCTATCTCTGCGATGACGGGAGATCCGCTGTCTTCAGATTGAGAGAGCATATCGACCGGTTTTTCGATTCCGCCCACATCGGAGGACTCAAAATGCCCTATTCGAAGAAGGAACTCGTAGGGGCCTGTAAAGAGACCTTGCGAGCCAACGGCCTAAAGGCGGGATACATCCGACCGCTTGCCTTCATCGGGGAAGGGGTGATGGGGGTTTACCCCGGAGATAATCCGATTCAAGTGGCCATTATCACCTGGTCGTGGGGAGCCTACCTTGGAGAAGAGGCCATCGAGAAAGGCATTCGTGCAAAGTTTTCTTCTTATACCCGTCACCATGTCAATGTCATGATGACCAAGGCAAAAATTTCCGGGAATTATGTCAACTCCGTTCTCGCCAAAAGAGAAGTGATGAAATTGGGGTATGAAGAGGCCATGATGCTCGATACGGAGGGTTATGTTTCGGAGGGCAGCGGGGAGAATATCTTTATCGTAAAAAACGGAGTGGTGAAAACCACCCCTCTCACCTCAATCCTCTCCGGAATCACAAGGAACTCAGTGATTCAGATTGCGAAATCGAGAAAGATTCCTGTCGTTGAAGAAAAATTCACACGGGATGAGCTCTATACGGCCCAGGAAGCTTTTTTTACAGGGACCGCCGCTGAGATCACGCCCATCCGCGAAGTGGATGATCGTCAGATCGGCGAAGGAAAACCAGGCCCCGTCACCAAAGAGCTTCAGGCAGTCTTTTTTGATATTGTGAAAGGAAAGAACCCAGAATTCAGGGAATGGCTCGACTATCTGTAATGAACATATTTCGGAATTCGGAATGCGGGTTTCGGATTTAAACCTATTCCGCATTCCGCAATCCGAAATTCGAAATTCGAATGCTTCTCCTCATCGATGGTTATAATCTCCTCCATTCCGGTCGCACCCTTGTCAAACTGAATTCCATCGAACTTCAATGGGAAAGGGAACGTCTCATCGAGAGGCTGTCTCTCTACCGTCAGGTCAAACCCTCGGAGATCCTCGTTGTCTTCGACGGATGGCAGGGAGGGTGGGCCACGGAGAAAAGAGAAAAGAAGAAAGGGATAGAACTGATCTTCTCAAGAATCGGCGAGAAGGCGGATGAGGTGATCAAGAGGCTGATCAAAGAGAAAGGCTCTGGAGCCGTTGTCGTCACCTCCGACAGGGAGATAGCAAGCTATGCGGGTAGGCTGTCGGTTCCGGTCATTCCATCCGACCAGTTTCAGGCGAAGTTAGATAGTACAGACTTCAGAGCTGAAGAAGAGACAAAGGAGAGCGAAGAGGGAAGAGGTTTAAAGAAAAAGGGTCCCTCTCGAAGGCCTTCCAAAAAAGAGAAAAGATTGAAATTAGCGCTTAAAAAACTTTAAATATTTTCATTCCGCATTCGAATCAGGTTTTCCACTTACTTTCAGTTCCCTGTAGAAGCCTCGCGATATTCGATTGATGCCGGTAAAGGATCAGTGCGGCGATGATAACGCTTAAGATAAAATAAGCCTGGGAATCGCTCCGGAAGTAGGCGATGAGGATCGGAATCGTTGTTGCACAGGAGATCGATCCCAGGGAGATATACCTCCATTTCCATACCATCCCCAAAAAAACAAAACATTCAATCAGCACGGAAATCAACGAGATCGGAAGATAGACGCCCAAAGCCGTAGCCACCCCTTTCCCACCTTTAAACCCGAGGAAGATGGGAAAGACATGCCCGAGGATCGGGCTCATTCCTACGATGGCGATCCAGGCGTGACCGGAAAGACCCCACTGATCTGTTAGCCCCCACTTCATGGCAATCACAACCGGTGCCATTCCTTTTAACAAATCTCCCATAAGGGTCAAAACGCCAAGGGTTTTTCCAGCCGTACGGAAGATATTGGTCGCCCCGATATTTTTGCTTCCTTTCTCCCTTGGATCAATTCTGGAGAAGAGTCTGGTAAGAAGGAGACCGGTGGGGATGGAACCCAGAAGATATCCGAAAAGTCCGATGAAGATTCCGACAGGCATAGCTTTAAATAAAGATGGTCGGGGAGAGGAGACTTGAACTCCCGGCCTCTTGGTCCCGAACCAAGCGCGCTACCAGGCTGCGCTACTCCCCGATGGATAAAACTAAATTAAAAGATTTCTCATCAAATGTCCAGTCCTTTATTCGCATCGTTTTACAAAACACTTTTGTTGACAATTGATCAAAAAATGGGTTAAATGAGAAAACACTTTTAGGAAGGAATTGAACTACCACCAGCTACAAGCGGGTGGATTCTCTACCGACTGAAGTCGGCTAAAGAAAAAACAGACCAGCACAGAAATTCTCACGAGGGAAAACCTGAAAAACCTGCACACAGTGTGCATTCTAAAGTCTTCGCCTAAAGGCGAGGGTTTTCCTCCCCGAGCGAGACAATAAGGAGGAAGGGTTATGGATTTCATTCTATCGACCGAACAGCAGATGATCAGGGATCTATGCAAAAACTTTGTAAAAAATGAGATCGCTCCCATCGCTGAAGAGATGGATGAGACCGGTCATTTTCCTTATGAGGTCTGGAAGAAGATGGGGGGCCTGGGGATTGTCGGCATTCCCATTCCGGAACAATACGGCGGGGGAGAAATGGACTGGGTTTCCATGATCATCGCCATTGAGGAGATCAGCCGGGGAGATGCCTCCCTGGGCGTCTCCCTCCTGGACTCCGTCACCCTTCCCATGAATCTGATCAACACCTTTGGAACGGAAGAACAGAAGGAGAAATGGTTGACCCCATTGGCCACAGGAGAGAATATTGGGGCTTTCGGCTTGACCGAAGCCCAGGCTGGATCCGATGCCAACGCCATTCAGACAAAAGCGGTTCTGAACGGGGAGGAGTGGCTGATCAATGGAACGAAGCAGTTTATCACCAATGCCGGATTAAAACATAACAGCCTAGTGGTCATCGCCGCCGTGACAGGGGAAGGATCGGGTACGAAAAAGAGGATCTCCAATATCATCGTTCCTACCGGTGTGGGAGGTTATAATTTCGGAGAAAAATATAAGAAGATCGGGTGGAAGGCATCCGAGACCAGGGAACTGATCTTTGATGACTGCCGGGTCCCCAAGGAGAACATTCTGGGCAATCCGGAAAAGGGATATAATCAATTTATGTTGGCTCTTCAGACTAGTCGCATCGGTTTCGGCGCCCATTCCGTGGGTCTGGCTCAGGCCATCTTCGACGTCTCCTTGTCCTACGCTAAGGAGAGAGAGCAATTTGGCAAAACGATCAGTAAATTTCAAGCCATACAGTTTAAGCTGGCCGATATGATCATGGAGATTGAACTGGCCAGATTGATGGTTTACAAGGCGGCCTGGCAGAAGGATCAGGGAGAGAACTACTTTGCCACTTCCACCTATGCCAAGATCTTTGCCTCTGAGGTAGCAAAACGATGCGCGGACAAGGGAGTCCAGATCCACGGCGGATATGGATTAATGGATGAATATCCCATCTCCCGTTACTGGCGTGAGGTGAAGTTTGAGGAGATTCTCGATGGGACTTCGGAAATACAAAGGCTCAATATTGCGCAGAAGGTTCTTAAACTCTAATGAAGGGGAGGAGGTTTAAATCCGAACAATTTTCCCGCATTTCCCACCATAAGGAGAATCATCGTCCATGCGAAACTTTCCTTCTTGACCTCTTTCTTTTTTCAGAAGAACAGCCTTCAGACCATGACCGATCAGTTGAGAAATCCAGAATTCCAAGTTTACGACTTTCATGACCATTTAACCAGCTTTACAGATCAAGAGAAAAAAGCGTTCGTACCGTAAGAGGAGTATCTTCTCCCGCTTCTGTTGTTCGTATCGGAGCGGGTGATACAAATCAATAGAGTCATCCGCATCTCTTCCTTTGCCGTAGTTTCTGTGGAAATGTCCGGTTTCCAAGGTTGAGATTCGATGGGTTTTGCTCGCTCATAACGATATTTGCCATACTTCAAACTCCTCCAGGGATGATCCATGAGGGAAATTGATTTTCTGTTTCCCCAACCAAAATCCCATCCACAAAAACCCGAGAAGGTGTAAAAAAATTATATCATGTTGAGAATCGACATTGTTCTGGCTCAAGGATTGGTGGGATTGTAGAAGGTTTAGGGCGGAACCTCAAATTGTGCCTGAAATTTGTTCGATTAAGAAGAAATGTTTATAAAACTATAAATATCAATAGGTTATCCTTAATTAAACTTTTTTCTTGACAAGCTTTTTATTTCTCATTATGATTACATTATAGCTATCTTATAATTAAAAACAGTTATTTATTTTTTGTCTCACTTGGGGAGAAAAACCCTCGCCTTTAGGCGAAGACTTTAGTGTGCGCACTGTGTGCAGGTTTTTCAGATTTTCCCTCGTGAGAATCTCTGTGCTGATTTGTTTTTTCTTTAGCCGATTTCGGTCGGTAGAGAATCCACCCGCTTGTAGCTGGTGGTAGTTCAATTGAAAATTATGACTTGACAACTTTATAAGCGCTCTATTATGAATGGATTGCAATTGTGAAATAGTTAACTTGTAATTAACAGTCCTCTAATGGATGGCATGATGAAAAAAAAAGAACCCAGCCTTGATCCTTTACTTTCTATAAACATACAGAACAAATCTAAGTTCGAGGTCTATGGTGAGGAGATGATCGAGAAGGAAGTTAAACAGAGTGGAAATAGCGGGCGGGTTTATCTTCCTCCGGAATGGGTGGGGAAACGCGTAAAGATCATCCGGATTGACTGAGAAGAAAATGGAAAAAGAGATCAAAATAAGAAAGATTAGGGCTGAGGATCTTTTTGAGATCGTTGGTATTCAGGAATCCATATTACAGAAAAAAGTATCGAAAAAGTGGGTTCAAATGGTAGAGCATCGTCTTAAAAAACAAGAAGCTTTGGGTTTTGTTGCTCTAAAGGACGATCGGGTGGTGGGTTTCATCATAGGAGAAATGAAAGGAGAAGGTTTTGGTCTGGAGCAAAGCGGTTGGATCGATGTGGTAGGAGTTCATCCAAGACAGATGGGTGTTGGAATTGGTCGAATCTTAGCCGGGAAACTTTTTGCATTTTTTAAAAAGGAGGGAATCCGGGACATCCATACCTCTGTGCGCTGGGATGCCGGTGATATGCTTTCCTTTTTTAAGGCGATTGGTTTTGACCGTTCCCCATTTATCAATCTTAGGAAACATTTGGATTGAAGTCTTCCACCTAAACGGGGGACTTTTAGATGCGACAGAGACAGAAGCAACCTGTGCAGGGAATGGCTATGCCTGCGGAAATACCATAGAGGGGCTAAAAAATGAGGTACACAGAGACAGGATATCATTTGGAAATTGATCTATCCCGTGGAAATATTGAAAGGGTGGAAACTGATCCAAGATTAACCGAACTTCATCTTGGGGGTCTGGGGACGAACGCCAAGATATTGTGGGATAGGGTTCCTCCTGAAACAGAACCCTTTTCTTCTGATAATCTACTCATATTCAGCGCCGGTCTTTTATGTGGCACGCCCGCTCCCGGTGCGAATCGTACCATTATTTCCACCTATTCTCCTCAGACTTTGTACATGGGCTATTCCATGATGGGTGGGTTTTTGGCGCCGGAACTGAAGTATGCCGGTTATGACAAGGTGATCTTTCGCGGCAAGTCTCCCAATCTGGTCTATGTGTGGATAAACAATGACAGAGTGGAAATACGGGATGCCTCTCATCTCCGGGGCAAAGGCGCTGTTGAAACTTCAGAACTTATTAAGCGGGAGTTGAAGGAGCCGAAAGCCCAGGTGGCGGCCATCGGCCTGGCCGGTGAAAACAGGGTCTATATGGCTTCCATTGAGCAGGGACGGTCCAGTGCCAGCCGGCTCGGACTGGGCGCCGTCATGGGGGACAAAGGGTTAAAGGCCATCGCCGTTCGAGGAACGAAGGATATCAACATTGCCCGACCTGCCGAATATATGCAGCTCTGCAACGACGTGCTGCAGTATATAAAAGTCCGGGCCCCAAACCTTATTCCTGAGGTCATGCCCATTTTAGCAGGGCTTGGGTCGCCACAAGAGATGTTACACACTGATGAGAAGTGGCACACCGAGAATTTCATGTGGGGGAATGCCCGCGTCCGGAGAAAAGATTTCTGGAACAAGGAAATCGAAGAGAAGTGGAAGGACTCTCTTGAGACCGTGAGGACGCGGCTCATCAGTTGCTACAACTGCCCGATGAAGTGCGGGGCCATCATTTCCGCCCCGGGAGTTTCAACCTACATGATGAAATGCTTCTCGAAACTGACTTATACCATGGCGGCCTTTGTAGAAGACTTGGATTTTGGTTTTAAGATCGCTCAGCGGGCTACGGAGTATGGAGTGGACGGATTCTCCATGCCGCAAGCGATGGCTTTTGGCTTTGAGCTTAAAGAAGCAGGGATTTTGACGGATGCGGACTTTGCGGGTTGCCCTTCGGATAACGAAGGGAAATTTTACTGGTTGCTTGACCGAATCGTTCGGCGAGAAGGGATAGGAGACGTTTTAGCCAACGGCACCTATTGGGCGGCCAAGCAGATCGGCAAGGGCGCGGAAGCCTATGCGCATAACAACATTAAGAAACATGAGCAGCTCCCTCTCAAGCTGGGAATGCTGAATCCCATTTATTTCCTGATGTATTGTACCGGCGAGAAGGCCAACATTACACAAATCGAAGGGAATTTCCCCCAGGCACCCTTTTCCACGATGGAGCTGAAACAAGGGTTTGTAAAAGACTGGGTCCAGGCTCCTGACGAGAAATTTAAGAAATATGTTCTGGACTGGGAACTGCGGGGAGAACGCTCCATGCCATTTTACCCCCCGGTTGAAGCCTGTTGTGAAATTGTCGACTGGCAAGAGAAGATGCACCACATCGATGACGCTCTCGGATTGTGCGCCGGGTTGTCGTCCTTTCCCCTGAAACCTCCCTACCACATACACAATTTGCCGGCGTTCATCTCCGCGGCGACCGGAATGGATATGGATGAAGCCGGACTGACGCAAATATTCAACAGGAACCGAAATCTGGTCAGAGCCATTAATGTCAGAAGAGGCTTGAGAAGAGCCGATGAGAAGCCGCCGGAGGACCATTGGAAGAAACGATTTCCCGAGCTTGAAACTCAGCTCCTGGATGCCTACTACAAATTCAAGGGGTGGAATCATGAGGGAATTCCCACGAAGGAATATTTGCATGAATTGGGGTTGGATTACGTAGCGGAGGACTTCTTTCGGAGGGGCATCTTGACGAACAACGAAGGCACTCCCTCCACTTCTGCGGAAACAGAAAAGAAATAAAGTGAAGAGGTGGTCAGAGTCATGGGCGAGACAAAAAAGAAAATGGTTAAAACAATAAAAATTGATCTTGATAAATGCAACGGTTGCCGGGCCTGTGAGGTCGTGTGCTCGGCCTTCCACGCTAAACCGAAATACAGCAGCAATAACCCGGCGAGGTCCCGTATTCGGGTCGTTTTTGACCCACTCAAAGACGTCTATCTCCCTGTCTATGCGGGGGAGCATGCTAAAGCCGAATGTATGGGCAGAGACAAGTATGTGATTGATGGAAAGGAATACGGCGAGTGCGATTTCTGCAGGGCTTCCTGCCCATCGAGAGATTTATTCAAAGAACCCGATTCGGGCCTTCCTCTAAAATGTGATATGTGTGAAGACGATCCGCCGTTAGAAAAGCCCTTGTGTGTTCAGTGGTGCTTAAATGATGCCCTGGTTTACGAAGAGAAAGAAGAGGAAGTCGAAGAAGAGGTGAAGATGGAGGACGTGGAGATAGGGTTGGAGTCTATGGTCGATAAATATGGAATGCAGAAGGTGATGGATACCGTTGCCCGAATGGCAAAGAGAAGTTGAGATTACGCAGATTTTAAAAACGATTACAAAGATTTAAAAGAAGAGGATTGAAAACGAGCATGGAGATTGTACCTTTAACCCCCTTTAAGATGGTCATCGATGGCCTCAAAGAGGCGGGTGGAGACGCTGCCAAATTATGCTATCAATGCGGAAAATGCGATACGGTATGCCCCTGGAATCATGTAAGAAAATTTTTTCTTCGCAGAATGATCAATCAGGCAAAATTTGGCGTGGTTCCTTTCGAATCCGAAGACCTATGGCTATGTGCCAGCTGCGGGAATTGTGTTCAGCGGTGCCCCAGAGGCGTGGAAATCATTGACGTCATGAGGGCTATGCGCAGACTGTTGGTGCCGGATGGTGTGGTTCCTGCGAGCATCCCCAATCTTCGGAGCGTCATGACGAGCATTGCCAGTGTCGGCAATCCCTGGGGGCAGGACCCCGTGGACCGGGCAAATTGGGCTAAAGACCCAGGGGTAAAAGAGTTCGGCGAGGACACGGAGCTGCTCTATTTCCCCTGCTGCTATCCCAGCTACGACCCAAGATTAAAGAAAGTCTCTGTTGCCACAGCCAAACTCCTCAACAAGGCAGGGGTCGATTTTGGAATACTCGGACCCAAGGAGAATTGCTGCGGGGAGAGTGTGCGCAAGGCGGGCAACGAGACATTATTCAAGCACCTTGCCAGGGAAAACATCAAGACGTTTGTCGAAAACGGGGTGAAAAAGATCCTTGTCTCTTCCCCTCATTGTTACCACACCTTCAAGAACGAGTATCCTGAATTCAAAGTGAACTTCGAGGTGGTCCATATCACCCAGTATTTATTCGAGCTGATCCAAAAGGGAAGGCTCGACTTCACGAAGGAGTATGGAAAGAGAGTCACTTATCATGACCCCTGTTTCCTGGGTCGGCACAATGGCATCTATGACGAACCCCGGGAGGTCCTGAAAAAAATACCCGGTTTGGAACTGAAAGAGATGACTGATGCGCGGGAAAATAGCCTCTGCTGCGGCATGGGAGGAGGCAGAATCTGGATGGAAACGGCAAAGGGCGAAAGATTCTCCGACCTCAGGCTGCAACAAGCGATCGGGGCTGGGGCGGAGGTGCTGGTCACTTCCTGCCCTTATTGCATCGCCCAATTTGAGGATAGCAGGTTAACCCTGAAGGACAGCGAGGTCATCCAGATTAAAGACATCACGGAAATTCTACAGGAAGTCATTTAGACATCCGATGAGGTCATAGGGAAGTGGAAGAAGAACAAATGGAACAACCCTTTAAAAGTCTCTCGGCAAAGAATTTTGGGGATGTGATGATCGTTGGTGGAGGGATCAGCGGGGTTCAGGCCGCACTCGATCTTGGCAATGCGGGCTTTAAGGTTTACCTCGTCGATAAAAACCCTTCCATCGGCGGCAAGATGGCCCAGCTGGACAAGACCTTTCCGACCAACGAGTGCTCCATCTGAATACTTTCGCCCAAACTGGTCGAGGTCGGCCGGCATCCCAACATCGAGGTCATGAGCTATACGGAAGTGGATCGTGTGGAAGGAGAGGCAGGGGACTTTAGGGTAACGCTGCTGAAAAAGGCCAGGTACGTGATCGAAAGCCAATGCACGGGTTGCAACACCTGCGTGGAGTACTGCCCTGTGAAAGTCCCTGATTCATTTAATCAAGAGATCTCCAAGAACAAAGCCATCCACATCTATTTTGCTCAAGCCATCCCCCTGATCACCTATATCGATGAAAACTGTCTTTACCTGAAGGAGAAGAAATGTCGGATTTGTGAAGCCGTGTGCGAGAAAAAGGCCATCCATTTTACGCAGACGCCGGAGAAGGTGGAAATAAAGGCGGCCGCGATCATTCTCGCCCCGGGCTTTGATCCCTTTGACCCTAAGGTGAGGGATGAATATGGCTACGGAAAGATGCAGAACGTGGTCACGAGCATGGACTATGAACGGTTGTTAAGCTCCACCGGGCCATACGAAGGTGAGATCAGGCGCACTTCTGATTTGAAGCATCCCCATAAAGTGGCCTGGATTCAATGCGTCGGTTCCAGACAGGTGATCCCGGGCGGCAATAGTTATTGTTCAACCGTATGCTGCACCTATACCCAGAAACAGGTCATTTTAACAAAAGACCATCACCCGGAAGCGGAGTGCACGATATTCCATAACGATATTCGATCCTATGGAAAGGATTTTGAGCGGTTCTACGAAAGGACGGAGAGGCTTCCCGGGATTCGGTTTATTAGAAGCTACACCTCCATCGTTAAAGAGAATCCGGAAAGCAAGGATGTCACCATACGATATTCGACTCCAGAGGATGGAGTCAAAGAAGAGGAATTCGATATGGTGGTATTATCCGTTGGATTGAATCCTCCCGGTGATGCGAGGGAACTGGCAAATAAGTTCGGCATTGAGCTCAGTTCGCACGGATTCTGTATAATCCATCCGACCCATCCCATGGAGACGACACGACCCGGGATCTTTGTAAGCGGGGCCTTCCAGGGTCCTATCGATATTCCCGAGTCGGTTTTTACCGCAGACGGCGCAAGTTCCCAATGCGGTGAACTCCTTGACTACCGGCGAGACAAGCTCACCACAGAAAGGGTTTATCCACCCGAAAGAGACGCCTCACAAGAAGAGCCAAAAGTCGGCGTATTTGTATGTCATTGCGGAGCCAATATTGGAAGAATAGTCAATGTTCCTTCTGTCGTTCAATATAGCCTAAGATTACCTCATGTTGTTCATGCCCAAGAACAGCTCTTCTCATGTTCCACTGAATCCACCAATCAAATCATGGACGTGATCAGGGAAAAAGGGCTAAACCGCGTAGTGGTCGCCGCCTGTACTCCCAAGACGCATGAGCCTACCTTCCGTTATTCGCTTCGAGAAGGAGGGATTAATCAATATTTCTTCGATATGGCCAATATCAGGGAACATTGCTCCTGGGTCCACTCTAAAGAAAAAGAAGAATCCACCCAAAAAGCAAACGATATCGTCCGGATGTCATTGGCACGATCTTGTCATCTGGAGTCCTTACAGGATTTTGACCTGCCGGTCAATAAGACGGCGTTGGTGGTGGGAGGAGGCATCGCCGGCATGACGTGCGCTCTCTCCATTGCCAACCAGGGACATGAGGTTTATCTGGTGGAAAAGGATGCGGGCCTTGGGGGAATCGCACGAAAAATCCATTCCACGTTGGAAGGACTGGATGTTCAGGCCCATTTGCGTGACCTCATAAGAAAGGTGTATCAACATCCCCTCATCCATGTCTATACGGATGCAACCATCGCGGAGGCTACCGGTTATGTTGGAAATTTCATCACCAGGGTGACGTCCGAGAGAGGGGTTATCGAGATAAAGCACGGCGCAGCCGTCATCGCCATAGGTGCGGAGGTCTATCAACCTACGGAATACCTTTATGGAGAAGATGACCGGGTGATGACTCACCTTGAGTTGGAGGAGCAGATCCACAAAGGAGAAGAAAAGGTCATTAAGGCGGAGAGTCTCGTGATGATCCAGTGCGTTGGCTGCAGAAATGAAGAGAGAAATTACTGCTCCAGAATATGTTGCGGCGAGTCGATCAAGAACGCATTAAAACTGAAAGAGATCAACCCCAAAATGGATATTTACATTCTCTTTCGGGATATGAGAACGTATGGGTTTAGTGAAGATCATTACAGGAGGGCGGCGGATAAAGAGGTCAGGTTTATTCGCTATGAGCCTCAGGATAGACCTCAAGTGGAAACGGGTGAGTCGGAGGAGGGTCGGCCCGTCCTAAAAGTAAAGGTGACGGATTATATTTTAGGAAACAAGCTTGAAATTGATGCCGATATCGTTGCTTTAGCGGCTGCTACGATTCCCTCCGCGGGCAGCAAGGAAATATCCAAACACTTCAAGGTGCCTCTGGGTCCGGACGGTTTCTTCCAGGAAGCCCATGTCAAATTGAGGCCTGTTGAGTTTGGCACCGACGGGGTTTATCTTTGCGGAATCGCTCACTATCCCAAGCATCTCTCTGAAGCGATCAGCCAGGCCTATGGAGCTTCGGGACGGGCCTTAACGCTTCTCTCGCATGATACCGTCATCGCCTCCGGCTCTATTTGCGAGGTGGATGAGAAGAAGTGTATGGGATGCGGGGCGTGTGTTGATGCCTGCACCTATGGCGCTATAGAGCTTTATGAAACACGGCAGGGGAAAAAGGCAAAGATGAACCCGGTTCTCTGCAAAGGGGACGGTCTCTGTAACACCAAATGCCCGACAGGGGCGATCCAATTGAAACACTATACCGATGAAGAGCTGATCGCCCAGATCGATGCGGCGGTTGGAGACGTGTAGAGATCTAAGAATGAGTGTCTATCCGTGAAGGGCCTTTTCCGTCATGCCGGACTTGATCCGGCATCCAGTCCCGCCTTTAGCGGGTTTGAAAGCACTGGATTCCGGCTTTCGCCGGAATGACGATTTTGATCGAGGTGAACACGAATGAGCGCGGCCATTAAGTTTAAACCGAGAATCATCGGCTTCGTATGCAATTGGTGAGGATACGGCGCTGCTGACCTCGCTGGAGTTTCCAGACTACAATATTCAAATGAAATTAGAATCGTACGCATGATGTGTACCGGAAGGGTGGACCTTGCGTTTATACTCCGGTCTTTCTATAACCGGATCGATGGAGTTTACATCGCTGGCTGCCGTCTTGATGAATGCAAATACATTACTCATGGCAATTACCATGCGCTGAATACGGTGCTTCTATTTAAAAAAGTGATGGAACACATAGGATTGAACCCGGAAAGGTTAAGAATCGAATTTATGTCTTCCGCTGAAGGGAGCCGTTTTGCAGAGACGGTAAACGACTTTGTCAGAAAGGTCAGGACAATCGGACCCATCGGAAAGGGTGAAGGATTAAACGGAAACGAATTAACGTCCAGACTGAATCAAATGATGATGTTGATTCCCTATCTGAAGATAGCCAAAAGAGAGAAACTCTCCTCCCATCTTAAAGACCGGGAAGCGTGGGATCAGCTTTTTACCAGAGACGAGATAGAAACCTTATTCCGAGAATTGCCCTCGTACTATATCGATCCGGATAAATGTCAGGCCTGTATGACCTGCGCCAAACGATGTCCCGTAGATGCGATTTTAAGCGGCAAAAACCTGATCCATATTGTTGATCAGGGCAAATGTGTGAAATGCGGAACGTGTCTTGAGGTCTGCCCGCCCAAATTTGGTGCGGTGACGAAGATTTGCGGAGAGCCTGTTCCACCTCCTATTCCTGAAGAGAAAAGAACGATCGTCAGAAAGAAGAAAGAAAAAGGACAGACGGATAAGGAGTAAAGGGACTAAAATGATGAAGATCAATCCGGACTTTATTTCCCCTTGCGGCCTTTATTGCGGAGTCTGTGCCATTTATATCGCGCACCGTGACAATAATCAAAAACTCAAGGAAGCGTTAGTGAATCTTTACAAGGGAGGAGTTTCCGGGAAAGGGATCCTTCCTAATTGTGAAAACCTTTCGATAGAAGATATCAAATGCCGTGGCTGTTTATCTGATGAACAGTTTATGCACTGCCGACAGTGTGAGATCAGGAAATGCACAAGGGAGAAAAGTTATGCCGGATGTCATCAGTGCGATGAATTTCCTTGTCAGTATATTGAACATTTTCCCATGACTGTTGGCAAAAAGGTTATTTTGCGGGCTATTCCATATTGGCGAGAGGTGGGTGCTGAAAAATGGATTCGAGATGAAGAAACCCGCTACGTTTGTCCTGAATGCGGCAATAGAGTTTTTCGGGGAGCGGTTAAATGTAATCAGTGTAAAGTGAGTTTGGATCTGGACTAATGTTTATCTCCATAGGAGGTCATCGTGTCACCAGTTAGCGCAACCTATTGGGGCATACCGGGCTATGTAATCTTCTGGGCCTTGTTTGCCATCGCCTTCGGAATATTTATTAGGAGGGTTTATTTCCTCATTCGCCTTTTGGGTCTGGGAAAACCCGAAAACCGGTTCGATCAATTGCGACAGAGAATCATAGACATGTTAGCCATTAATTTATCCCAATGGTGCTCCTTAAAGACGGTTAGCTTCAAAGACCTATCTGGAATTGGACATGCCCTTATGTTCTGGGGGTTCGGCGTATTCTTGATTGGCTACGTTCTCTTCATGGGTCTGCGGGAGGGGTTTGGTATCTCTGTATCGTCTGCTGGTAGCCTATTTGAGAAAATCTACCTTTCCCTCATGGACCTATCTGCTTTGCTGATTATCTTAGCGGTGATCCAGGCAGCCATCAAGCGGTATGTCACGAAACCTGAGAGGCTGGAGAGAAAAGAAGATCCCAAAGAGGCACTTATCGAAAACATTAAAATGATCTCGCTCTTTACCACAATGATTCTTCTGATGTTGTTTTATTACTGGATGGAAGGCATTCGATATGCTTTTAACAATATCACCACTTCCTGGCCTCCTATCACGGGGGCTCTGGCAAGTTTTCTCGCTGGATCAGGAATATCTCAGGAATCGTTGTCAGCAACCTACAAAACGATTTGGTGGCTCAATTATCTTCTCCTTCTTGGTGCTGTCGTTTATACCCCTCATTCCAAGCATCTACACCCCCTTTTCTCCTCGGCCAATATTCTTTTCAAACCATTCGGGTCCAAAGTGGTGTTAGAACCCATACCGCTTGAGGCACTTGAAGCTCCTGAAGGCTCTGTGACCCTTGGTGTATCGAAGATTCAGGACTTTTCCTGGAAGCAACTCCTGGATCTCTATGCCTGTACCTGGTGCGGTCGGTGTCATGTCAATTGCCCCGCTCAGTTGACGGGGAAAACGCTTTCGCCCAGAGAGATCATTCTGAATCTGAAAGAGCATTTAATGGAGGCGGGCCCTGAATTGTTAGCCAACAAGGGGACATCCTCTCCAGAGGTTCAGCCCAAGACCATGTCAAAAACAATGATCGGTGACGTCGTAGCAGAGGAGGAGATCTGGGCCTGCACGACCTGTGCTGCCTGTCAAGAGGTGTGTCCATCCAACATCGAACATATACGCAAAGTGATCGAACTCAGGCGAAACCTGGTGTTAGAGCAAAGCAAGATGCCAGAGAGTGCTCAGTTGATGCTCAGAAATATGCAGCAGAGAGGACACCCTTGGGCTGGAGTCCAATCCATGAGGTTGAGGGGCGACTGGACATCGGATCTGGACATTAAAGTATTGACTGATGGTGATAGCGTCAACACCCTATTCTGGGTAGGTTGTACTGGAGCGCTTGTGGAGCGGAATGTCAAAGCAACCCTTGCCATGACAAAGGTATTGAAAGCGTCTGGAGTTGATTTTGGGGTATTGGGCGATGCGGAAACCTGTTGTGGAGATCCAGCGCGGAGAGCAGGGTATGAGTTCCAATTTCAGATGATGGCAGAGCAGAATATCGAAATGTTCAAAAGCTTCAACATTAAGGAAATCATCACCACCTGCCCTCACTGTTTTAATACGATGAAACACGAATATCCAAAATTCGGTGGCGATTTCAAAGTGGTTCACTACACCGAGTTGATCGCTGATTTCGTCCGACAGGGAAAACTTAATCTAACTCAAGCCTTAAATGCCAAACTCACCTACCATGATCCCTGCTATTTGGGTCGTTATAATGGGATCTATCACGACCCGCGTCAGATTTTGGAGGCTATTCCCAAGGCTAAGCTTGAGGAGATGGAACGATCGAAAGAACAGGGTTTTTGCTGTGGCGGGGGCGGCGGGCTCATGTGGATTGAAGAGCAGCCTGGCACAACAAAGATTAGCCACATGCGTATTGAAGAGGTTCATAAGAGCGGGGTTGAAATGGTCGTTAGCGCTTGTCCCTATTGTTTACAGATGTTCGAGGATGCCATTGACCATAAAGGCATGAAGGAATCGCTGAAGGCAAGAGATATTGTTGAACTCGTGGAAGAATCCATGAAGAAATCTTAACCCCCCTCTATTCCCCCCCTTAGCTTAAGGGGGGAGGAAGGGGGGTTATCAATCTTTATGGTTTACATGTACCCACAAAGTATAAGGAAGGAGTGACTCGTATGAATACCATCGTCTGTGTAAAACAAGTACTTGATCCAGAAATTCCGCCAGCCAAATTCAAGATTGACCCCGGGACCAAACAGGTGATCCCTCCTCCGGGAGTGCCGCCTGTCATCAGCGTATTCGATGAACGGGCTGTGGAGGCTGCCTGCCGGCTTAAGGATAAGCACAAAGGAAAGATTACCGTGATCAGCATGGGGTCAGCCAAGGCGGTTGATGTGATCAAACACGCCATCTCCATGGGAGCCGATGATGGATATGTCCTCCAGGATCCGGCTTTCGAAAACCTGGACAGCTTTGGAACGGCCTATGTCTTGGGAAAAGCCATCCAAAAAATTGGCAACTATGATCTCATCCTGTGTGGCCGATATTCTGCTGACTGGGGCGCTGGTCAGGTGGGGTCTATATTAGCTGAAATACTCAGCATTCCGGTCGTGACTTTTGCCTGTGATATTCAGGCTGTGAACAAGAATCTGAGGATAAAGAGGATAATGAAGGACGGTTATGAAGTTGTGGAAGCACCCATGCCCAGCCTGATTACCGTCAGCGGAGAAATCGGTCTTCCCCGACTTCCTGGTGGAATGGGTCTGATGCTTGCTCGAAAGAAACAGATTCCAATCTGGAAGGCACAGGATATTGGAGCTGATCCCTCGCCGTTGGACAAGGCGAACGCCCACATCGAGGTCACCAGCCTCTCTTTACCGACACGAAAGACCGAGTGTGAGTTTGTTACCGGGAATACACCAGGTGAGGCGGCAGTCAATTTAGCCCAAAAGCTTGTCAGGCTGATGTGATGAGAGCTCAAAATACTTTTTTCACTCTCTGATTACTCAGATGATGAAGCGATTACACCGATTAGAACGGAAAAATCTCAGTAATCATTTTTTAAAAACACTGTAATCAAGAATTGAAATGGAGGGATATACCATGGCTAATCATAAAGGTATTTTGGTTTGTGGAGAAATCGCTCAGGGGAAATTAGCACCAATCACGATAGAACTCCTTGGGGTCGGAAGAAAACTGGCCAATGAATTGGGCGAAGATCAGAGCGTCCTTTTGATGGGTAGCCAAGCAGGTGGCCTGGGCCAGGAGGCAATTGCTTACGGAGCCGATAAAGTCTATGTTGCAGGAGAGGGTCTCTTAGATGATTACAATTCCGATGCCTACACTCAGGTCGCGGCAGACCTTTGCCGGAAAGAACTTCCCTCGATTGTTCTTTTGGGCCATACCGATGTCGGTTGCGATTTGGCCCCTCGACTCAATGGACGCTTGGGAGGGGGGCTTTCCATGGATTGCGTGGCCTTGTCCATTGATCCGTCAACAAAACTCCTTGTCTCGACCAGACCTGTTTTCGGTGGGAACGCTCAAGCCACCATGATGTCCAGATCCGCAAGGCCTCAGATGGCAACTTTAAGACTGAAGACCGTTCCGCCAGCAGAACGGAATGAATCCCTCCAAGGCCAGGTCATTCCGGTAGACAGTAAGATTGATCCTTCGGCGATTAAGGTGAAGGTTGTCGAGCGGATCAAAGAAGAGGTGGAGGGTGTGAAACTTGAGGACGCTGAAGTCGTTGTTGCTGGTGGACGTGGAATGGGTAGTGCCCAAAACTGGGAGATGATCAAGGAATTAGCTCGTGTTTTGAACGGCGCAGTTGGGGCAACGAGACCTCCATGTGATGAGGGTTGGGCACCGGTGTCGCTCCAGATCGGTCAGAGCGGAAAGGTAATCAACCCCAAACTCTACATCGCCGTGGCTCTCTCCGGGGCCATGTCGCACATCTCTGGCTGTTTGGGATCGAAGTGCATCGTGGCTATCAATAAGGATAAGGAGGCCAACATCTTCAACGTAGCCCACTTCGGTATCGTCGGAGACTATAAAGAAGTCTTGCCTGCTCTGACCGCGAAACTAAAGGAGCTGAAATTAAAATAAGCCGCAGGTTTTCCAGGCAACAGCAGGGGGTCAATTCTTCAATCGCTACATTTTCCAAGAAGATGTTTGAATAAATTCTAAGCATTTCGATCAATGCTCAGGCGATCCCTCAATCTCCTTCACTCTTGGCTCACCGACATTTTTGATCAACCCTAAAATTAACTTCTACCCAAATTGAGCGATTTTTTCATCCTTCACAAGGGGGGCGGGGAGGCCGAAAAGCCTTTTAGAGCGATCTCCTTTGATTGTTTGAATCAACCATGGGGAGTGTTCAATGATCACCTGTTTGGTGAAAGCTAATGGTCAATTGCCCAAACTTTCAACGTATCGCATTCTAAAGGGGTTTGAGGCGTCTCTGCCTCCCTTGTGAAATAGGATGAATCGCTCAATTTAGGTTCTAATCACTCCTTGGAATTCCTCTCCACGAAGGCATAGGCGCTGTGGTTATGGATCGATTCGAAGTTCTCCGACTCCACCGTAAACCAGGTAATGTTCTTATCTTTCTTTAATCGCTTCGCAATCTCCCGCACCACATCCTCGACAAACATCGGTTTCTCATAGGCCCTTTCCGTCACAAATTTTTCATCAGGCCTTTTTAAGATAGAGTAAAGATCACAGGAAGCGCATTCCTCAACGAGACGGATGATGTCTTCGATCCAGATAAATTTTATGAACCGGAGGTTTACCGTAACGACGGAACGCTGGTTGTGAGCCCCGAATTCGCTGATCTCTTTGGAGCAGGGGCACACCGTTGTGATGGGAACAACGATGCCCACATGAAAGTCATCTTTTTCATTGCTTGAACCGCAGAATCGACAGATATACTCCATCAGGCTCTTCGCACGGGTGACAGGGGCCTCCTTTTCAATAAAGTAGGGAAATTCGATTTCGAGATGGGCGGTCTTGGCTCTCAGCTTATTTTTCATCTCGGATAGAATCTTGGAAAAGTTTTTGATTGCGATATTGCCCCTATATCTGTTGAGGATCTCAACAAAACGGCTCATATGCGTGCCTTTAAAACGGTGAGGGAGGTCCACAAACATATTGACGCTCGCCACCGTATGCTGAACCCCTTTTGCCTTGTCGAGCACAGTAATGGGATAACGGATGTTCTTAACCCCCACTTTATTGATCTCAATTTTTCGATGGTCCCGCTGGCTCTGAATATCGTTCATTCTCATCTCCCGAAATAAGTGGCGCAGGCGTTCTCCGACTCCCATGCGGTTACCTTTTTAAGGTTGGCAGGGGACCCCTTTAATTCCCTCTTTAAGTGATCAAAGATATATTTGGCGATGTTTTCGGAAGAAGGTTCTACTCCTAAAAAATAGGGGAGGTCGTTGAGATAGGTATGGTCCAGCGTCTTTAAGACCTTCTCCATTTTCTGTTTCAACACCTTGAAGTCGATCACCACCCCCTCCTGATTCAGTTTGGAAGAAGTAACTGAAACCTCCACCTTCCAGTTATGGCCATGGAGCTCCTCACACTTGCCTTGGAGATAACGCAGTCGATGAGCGCCTGAAAAGTGAGAAGTGACTGTCAGTTCATACATCGTATTTTCCTTTCATATGAAAGGTTATCAGAATATCAGGGTATCAGGATGCAGGATTCTGGTATCAGGATACCAGGGGGAAAGATCATTCTTATAGCCGTGTTCATTCTGGTATTTTCATTTCCTGATACTCTAATATCCTGATGCCCTGCTTCCTGGTTCTCTGGTCTCCTGATAACCTTATTTTTGGCTCAGTCTATCAAAACCATCCTCACGTCCATCACGTTGGTGCGTGTGGGTCCGGTGATGAGGAGATCGTCCAGTCTTTTAAAGAATGGGTAAGAGTCGTTATTTTCAAGAGACTTAACTGGGTTCAGCCCCTTCTGACTTGCCCTAATGAGCGTTGTATGGTCAGCAATGGCTCCCGCAGCATCCGTAGGTCCGTCCGTCCCATCCGTTCCACCGCTCAGGAGGACCGCCTTTTCCAATCCATTGATCTCAAAAGCCCCCGCTAAAGCAAACTCCTGGTTTCTTCCGCCTTTACCACTGCCGCGGATGGTCACCGTCGTTTCGCCGCCAGAGAGAATACAGGCCGGACGATTCAGGGGGATGCCTGTGGAGGCCACTTCCCTTGCGATGGCTCCGTGAAATCGTGCTGCTTCTTTGGTTTCGCCGATGATGGAAGATGAGAGGATCATCGTATTGAAACCCGCTGATGAAAATTCCTTCTCTGCAGCCCTTAGGGCAATGATATTCGAACCGATGACCATATTATGGACTTTTTCAAAGACATCTTCCCCGGCTTTAGGGGTCTCCTCTTTTTTACCCTCTCTCCCTGCTTGAAGATGGTCCCGGATTGATATAGCAATCTCATTGATTAAGCTATATTTCTTAAGGATCTCCCAGACATCCTGAAAAGTAGAAGTATCTGGGACAGTCGGGCCAGAGGCGATCACATCGAGCGGGTCTCCAACCACATCTGAAAGGATGAAGGTGATGACTGTCGAGGGAAATGCCCATCGGGCAAGCCAACCTCCTTTGATCTGCGAGATGTGTTTCCGGATGGTATTGATCTCCTTGATATCGGCCCCACAATCCAGGAGAAGTTGGGTTAGTTCCTGTTTCTCTTCAAGCGTGATTCCATCAACAGGAAGTGGCAGCAGGGCAGAACCTCCTCCTGAGATGAGGAAGATAACGAGATCTCTTGGCCCGGTCATCTTGAGGAGGTCTTTGATCTTTCGGGCTCCCTCGAGCCCTTTGAGATCGGGCAGGGGATGGCCTGCCTCTATAATTTCTGTATATTTTAAGGGAAGTCCATGTCCGTATTTCGTCGTGATCAATCCTTTTGTGATTCGATTTCCGAATATCTCCTCAATGGCCTGTGCCATGGATGATGAGGCTTTCCCGGTTCCAACGAGGTAGACCCTTTCGAAATCGCTCAGATTGAAGACTTTTTGGGAAGTTCCATTTTCCTCGATGATCAAGCGATTTCTATCAATGCGAGCAATCGTTTTAAGCCTTTGATAAGGATCAACCGCAGAAACAGCCTTTAAAAAGATGGTTTTAGCCATCTCCCGCATCTCTTCAATCGTAAATCGTCCCATTAAAACTCTCCTTCAAAACTTGTGAATTTTATAACTAAATTGCCTTTAAGTGTCAATCCTTTTTAACCCATTTGAACATTTCGTAACCTAATGAAATAAAAAGAATTTACTTGCAATTTATTAGGTTGTGATATAATTTGATAGAATAAGTTTTTACAACCTCATAAGGAAACCTCTAATAATTCTAAATTCGTCAATCCCGCCCCGTATCAAAGTACGGGGTAAACTCCAGCGGGAGTCCAGTGATTTCAATCCCGCCAAAAGCGGGGTCCAGTCTTTTCAATGCGGTCTGGATGCCGGATCAAGTCCGGCATGACGGCAAAAGGAGTTTATAAACAGACTCTAAATAAGGGGTAAGCAATGTTTAGGATGAAAGACCTGGCGGGCCACATCCGATCTTACTATCTCCTTATTCTATTTCTAACAATAGGGGTATGCCTTCCGGGCCCGGATATAATGGCCAGCGATCGAAAAACGCTCGTTTGCCGCAGAGCTGAAAAAACATCCTGAACTTGCAGGTATTCCCGTCATTGCTGTGACCTCCTATGCCATGATGGGAGATCGGGAAAGGATTCTGGCCGCAGGCGCCACAGGCTATATTGAGAAGCCGATTAACCCGGAGACCTTTGTAGAGGAGATAGAGAGATACCTTTGAGAGTAGGAGGAAGGACGATGGACGAGAGACGAGGGACGAAGGACGAGGGATGAGGGGTGATGGACGAGAGAGGAAGGAAGATGGATGAGAGGCGAGAGGCAAAGAGAATAAATAGTGTGAGAGAGTTGAATGTTTATCGTCTTGCATTTGAGACAGCTATGGAAATTTTTGAATTGTCTAAAAGATTTCCCCCGGAAGAAAAATTTTCATTAACGGATCAGATCCGAAAATCTTCAAGATCGGTTTGCACAAATCTCGCCGAAGCTTGGCGAAAGCGTAGATATAAGGCGATGTTTATCAATAAATTAACAGACTCTGAGCAAGAAGCAGCGGAAACACAGACATGGCTGGAATTTGCATTAGCATGTAAATACATTCATCAGGTCACATTTAAGGCATTGGATGAAAAGTATGAGCACATATTCGCACAAATTGTTACGATGGAAAGAAGGGCTGACTCGTTCTGCAGATCGTCCACCGTCCCTCGTCCATCATCCATCGCAAAAAAGGAGTAAACCATGAACATTCTGATCGCAGACGACAAGGAAGAGGGGCATTATTTATTGGAGGCTTTGCTTAAAGCAAACGGGCACCAAGTTACCGCCGTTGCCAATGGGGCTGAAGCGCTTGAGAGGCTAAAATCCGGCGAATTCGATTTGATCATCAGCGATATCCTCATGCCGGTCATGGATGGGTTTGAGTTGTGCCGAAGAGTCAAGACAGATGAGACCCTACGAACCATTCCGTTCATTATTTATACGGCTACCTATACTGACCCTCAGGATGAGACATTTGCCCTCAAGATCGGTGCAGACCAGTTCATTTTGAAACCTTGTGAGCCAGAGGAGTTTATGAAGGCCGTTGGAGAGGTCGTGGAGGCTGGAAAACTTGGCAAAGTATCCACCTTTTCGCCCCCAGAAAAAGAGGATCAGGAGATCTTTAAGCTTTATAGTGAACGTTTGGTTAAAAAGCTGGAAGATAAGATGATACAATTGGAACGAGAGGTTCAGGCACGGGAGGAGGCTGAAAAGAGAATTCAGACTACTTCTGAACTCTGGCAGAAGACCTTTGATGCGATGCTCGATCCGGTCGCATATCTGGAAACTGATGGTACGGTTAGGCGATGCAACCAGGCCTTTGCCGACTCCTTCGGGCTGGATAAGAGTAGCATCGAAGGGCAGAAATGTTACCGGTTGGTTCATAAGACCGAAGACCACATTGAGGGTTGTCCACTTCTTCTTTCACTCAAGAGCCATACCCGTGAAACAATGGAGATGACATTTGGCGACAAGGTATTTTATGTGGTTGCGGATCCCATCAGAAATTCTAACGGGCGAATCAATGGTTTTGTCCACATCATGCACGACATCACCGAAGGTAAGCGGACTGAGGAGGGACTCAGGCTCTCGGAGGAGAAATTTTCAAAAGTATTCAGGTTAAGCCCTGCATGGGTGCTGGTAAGTTCTCTTAAAGAAGGGCGATTTATTGAAGTTAACAAAGCTTTTCTTAAAAGTACTGGTTTCCAACGTGATGAGGTCATTGGTAAAACGGTCTTCGAACTGAATATTTGGGTAGACTTAGAAAAACGAAAATGGATCGTTTCTGAATTGAAGGAGAAAGGATCGGTTAGAAACCAAGAGGTGAAAATCCGGATAAAATCAGGCGAGATGACAGATGTTCTTCTTTCCGCAGAACTGATTGAGATTGGGGGCGAGAAATGCATGCTATCTACTTCGCTCGACATCACCGAGCGAAAAAAGATGGAGGAGGAGGTCAAAGCGTCAGAGGAAAGGTATCGGACCCTGTTTGAGAGTTCTACGGATGCCATAATTACGCTGGATACGGAGCGAAGAATTACCTCATGCAATCAGGGGTTCTGCAATCTATTTGGGTATAGCCGAAATGAGATTGAAGGGAAATCAATACGTCTCCTTCATCCTTCAGATGAAAGTTTTCGTTCGTTTGGAGAGTTGGCCTATCCGATTTTGAAGGAAGTAGGTTTTTATAGAGGGGAGAAGAATCAGGTTCGTAAGGATGGTACAGAGATTACGGTTGAGATGGTCCTTTCAATGATCAGATCTTCTGATGGATTGATGACTGGGTATGTGAGTATTATGCGGGACATCACCGAGCGCAAAAAGATGGAGGAGGCGTTCAGAAAAAGCGAGGAGAAATTCAAAGATCTTTTCGATTATGCCCCTGTTGGCTACCACGAGTTAGATAAGGAGGGGAGGATTATTAATGTCAATCGGAGAGAGTTGGAGATGTTAGGTTATACATACGAAGAGATGATGGGCCAATATGCCTGGAAATTTGTGGTGGAGGAAGAGACGAGCCATCAATCGGTTTTAGGGAAATTGGCTGGGGTCATACTACCCTCAAAAACTTTGGAGCGTATTTTTCGTAGAAAGGATGGGACGACCCTTCCAGTTCTCATCGAGGATCAACCTATACGAGATTCAGAAGGAAAAATCATAGGTATGCGCTCCACACAACAGGACATCTCTGAACGAAAAAAGGTGGAGCAAGAGGTGGCTTCTCTTCAAGAGCAGCTTCGTCAATCCCAGAAAATGGAAGCTATCGGAATCCTATCTGGGGGTATTGCCCATGATTTTAACAACATCCTGACGGTCATTTCAGGAAATGTCCAGCTCTCCATGATGGATCTTCAGGAAGGAGACCCTTTAAAGGCCAGCCTCGAAGAGATCAAAAAGGCGTCGGATAGGGCGGCTGACCTCACCCGCCAGCTCTTAGCCTTCAGCCGCAAGCAGATCCTTGAGATGAAGGTATTAGACTTAAACTTGGTTCTTCAAAGGCTTGATAAGATGCTTCGGAGGATCATCGGAGAAGATATCGAATTAGAGGTTATTGGCGCCGAACCGCTTGGGATGGTGAGGGCTGATCCGGGGCAGATCGAGCAGGTGATTCTGAACCTTTCAGTCAATGCGAGGGACGCCATGCCCGAGGGAGGCAAACTGACCATCGAGACAGCCAATGTGGAATTGGATGAGGCCTACGCTCGAAAGCACATTGCTGTTAACCCGGGCCCTTATGTGATGTTAGCCATCAGCGATACGGGAACGGGGATACCACCGGAGATAAAAGAGCGGATTTTTGAACCTTTCTTTACGACCAAAGAGATAGGCAAGGGCACAGGGTTGGGGCTATCCACGGTTTATGGGATTGTGAGGCAGAGCGGAGGAAACATCTGGGTTTATAGTGAGCCTAAAAAAGGGACCAGTTTCAAGATCTATCTTCCGAGGGTAGATGAGCCGTTGGATGAACTGAGGGAGGAGATCGTCAAAGAGATTCCTTGTGGAAACGAGACCGTATTGATTGTAGAGGATGAGGAGACGGTGAGGAAGCTTGCGATCAGGATATTGAAGAGGCAGGGATATCGGATATTGGATGCCTCACAGGGAGGAGAGGCCTTCCTTCTCTCTGAGAAATACAAGGAGCCGATTCATTTGATTCTAACCGATGTGGTGATGCCGGGGATGAGCGGCCGGCAGTTGGCGGAGCGGCTCAGAGAGATCCATCCGGAGGCCAAGGTGCTTTACATGTCGGGATATACGGACAATGCGATTTTACATCATGGGGTTTTGGAGCCTGGGCTTCAGTTTTTACAGAAACCCTTCACCATGGAGGGATTGTCACGGAAGGTGAGGGAAGTGCTGGACAGATGAAATGCGGATTTCGGAATGCGGAATGAAAAAATTAGTGGACGAAAGACGATGGACGAGGGATGGGGGATGAGAGACGATGGACGATAGATGAGATAAAGAATAACAGATAAGATAAGTTGAAGCCTATGTGTGCAGGCAGAAACTCCATTAAGATACTTCTTATACTCCGTTTTACACCCTGAATCCTTTCTGTTATAAAATTGGGGACGGGTTCATAATCCAGGGGTTATTCGACAGTCTGGAATAGGAACCCGTCCCCAATTCTTTTTCGATTGACAAAAAATTTTTAAAGTTATACATTTATGAATAAACGTTAAACCTAATAAAAGGAGGTTGGATATTTATGACAACTGTTAGAACCCTGTCCAAGGGGCAAATCGTCATCCCTGCAGGGATCAGAAAGAGACATCGTATCGAACCCGGAACAGAGATGCAGGTCATGGAGTATGACGGAATCATTTATCTCATCCCTCCTGTTGATGACCCGATCAAGGCAGCCTCTGGAATCCTACCCTCTAAACCGTCTCTTTCGGAAAGACTACTCAAAGAGAGAAAAAAGGAGTTTAAATAATGCAGAAAGGTCCATGGGTGTTCGACAGTTTTGCTTTATTGAAGTTTTTTCAGAAAGAGAAGGGTTATGAAAAAATCGGTCAGCTTCTGGAAGAGATCAAAAAATCGGGTGGAATTAAATACATCAATGCAGTCAATCTGGGTGAAATCATTTACTCAACGAAAAGAGAATTCGGCGACCAGAAAAAGATAGAGGTCCTTGCTAATATTGAAAGATTAACGTTTGTTGTTTTGCCGGTTCCCAATATTTTGATATTCCAGGCAGCAGAATATAAGGCTCAGTATGGCATCTCTTATGCCGATTGTTTTGTCCTTGCATCGGCTGTAGAACACAATGCCAAGATCGTCACGGGTGACCCAGAATTTAAGAAAGTGAAACATTTAGTCGAAGTGGTTTGGGTGTAGCACTGGACAATAACAAAGGATTTTGAAGATACCCGTTCTCAATTCCTTCTTGACAAAGAGGGAAAAAAACGTTAGATATCTTTACAGTAAAGAAGTAAAGCAGGAGGAAATTCATGCAAATTACAAAAGTTAGTCCAAAGCACCAAATCACCATTCCAAGAGAGGCCTTTAAAAGGTTAAACTTAGAAGTGGGAGATTATCTGGAAGTGGATGTAACGGAAGAAGGTTTACTTCTTATTCCCACAAAACTCATTTCCAAAGATCAAGCTTGGTTCTGGACCAAGGAGTGGCAAAAAAAGGAAAAGGAGGCTGACGAAGCAATCGCCAAGGGAGAAGTATCGGGTCCGTTCAAGAACACGAAGGAATTGGTCCGGCATCTCCAAAAACGTCGATGAAAATTCAGACAACCAGGCCATTTGACGAAGATTACCGTTCTCTGCCAGAAGCCCTTCAGGAGAGGACCGAGAAACAACTTGCTTTACTTCTGGAGAATCCGCATCATCCATCCCTCCGAATCAAAAAAATCAAAGGACACCCAAGTATATGGGAGGGCAGGGTAACAAGGAGTTATCGGTTCACTTTTCAGATTTCAGGAGAAATATATTTGCTGAGAAGGATCGGAACCCACGATATCCTGAAGACCCCATAAAGTACAATTGGGTACAGATTCCTATTTCAGACTATCGAATAAGATCTTAAATTTCCCCCCAGTTCCTATTTGTCTTTCGTCGAGGGCGACCCTATCAGTAAAAATTCGGGGTCAGACTTGTTTCTTGCAATTAATGCTATGTTCCATTTCCAAAGAAGGGTAGGTGGCCCCTTTAAAGTCAATAAGCAAGTCTGACTCTCAGGGTGTCCATGCGATGAGGATAGTCTTCCCGGAGCCCGCAGGGGATGAAAGCCATACAACGGGACTTGCACGGGCGCGGTCGAGAAGGGAGAAGAGACGCTTTCGTGGAAAAACCTCCCTGATAACGGGGCTGCTTATCTTGGCAAAAGAGAACTTTGCCATGCCCACCCCCAATATAACAAGGCCAGTTAAGTCGGAACACGTTCAATTCGGAAAGTGATAGTAGACTATTAAAACCGCAGGGAGAAGTCAAGATAAAGATTTTTTTTGTCAAGAATTTTTTCATTTTTAAAATTTTACACTTCGTCTTTTCTTCTGTTATATTTAGAGGCATCATGGAACTTCCTTTTCGATATATTCTCACCGTCTCTGAACTGACCCGTGAGATTAAGGACATTCTTGAAGACCGATTCCCGGACATCTGGGTTGAAGGAGAGATTTCCAATCTTCGAATTCCCCCTTCCGGCCACATCTATCTCATTTTAAAAGATGAACATTCACAGATCCGGGCTGTCCTCTTTAAGATGCAATCCCGGAGCCTCCGCTTTGTTCCCGAAGACGGCCTGCATGTCATCTGCCGCGGAAGGGTGACGCTCTATGAGAAGAGGGGAGATTATCAACTTATCCTGGAAGGGATGGAGCCCAAAGGGATCGGCGCCCTTCAACTGGCCTTTCTCCAGTTGAAAGAGAAACTCGAAAAGGAGGGATTTTTTGATACGAGTAGAAAGAAACCGATTCCAACTCTTCCACAGACCATAGGAATCGTCACCTCTCCTACCGGAGCTGTGATCCAGGACATGATCCAGATCATCCAGAGAAGATTTGAGAATGTTAGGCTGCTTCTCTATCCTGTCCGGGTTCAAGGGGAGGGAGCAGCAGTCGAGATCGCAGAAGCAATAAGATACTTAAATAAGAGAGGAAATGTTGACGTCATCATTGTGGGAAGGGGCGGAGGTTCTCTGGAGGATTTGTGGGCATTCAACGAGGAAGAGGTGGCAAGGGCGATCTTTCATTCAAAGATACCTGTCATCTCTGCGGTGGGACATGAGACCGATTATACCATCTCCGATTTTGTGGCTGATCTCAGGGCGCCCACACCCTCTGCTGCAGCAGAGCTGGTGGTCAGGGATAAAAGGGAACTATCAAGAAATCTTAATCGTCTGACAACCATCCTGGAAAATCAGATGACACAATATTCCCAGGATTTGAAAACCAGCCTGGCTCATCTCAAGAAAGGTTTAATCGATCCCCGGAAGATGATAGGGGATCATCTTTTAAGGGTGGATGACTTGGTCAACCACTCCCGGAGGCTTCTTCAGTGGAACGTGACAAGGAAGAAGGAAAAAAGAGGATTCCTTACCGAAAGACTGAATCTTCAGAGTCCCTTTCAGAGAATAAGAAATATGGAAACATCCCTTTCGGAAGCAAAGAAGTGGTTAGCGCAGAATATGAGATATAAGATTCAAATCAATAAACAAAATTTGAAAGGAATTTTAGGAAAACTTGACTCATTGAGCCCTCTTGCCATCCTTCAGAGAGGTTATAGCATCACCCGAAAACTTCCTTCTCTTAAAATCCTGAGAGATTCAGATGAAGTCATGGTCGGAGACCAGGTAGAGGTAAGACTGCACAGGGGAATCCTGTCCTGCAGTGTTGATGGAAAAGGGAGACCTTGACGATAACCGCCTCAAAAAGATACTATTATACATTACATTAAAACTATTGGAGATTTCCAATGCCAAGAGAAAAGAAGGAGAAGTTTGAAGACGCCCTTCAAAAGTTGGAGAAGATCGTTTCTCAATTAGAAGAAGGGGATATCTCCCTTGAAGAATCTTTAAAGCTCTTTGAGGAAGGGATTCGTCTTTCCCGTTTTTGCAGCCAGAAACTGGATGAGGCGGAAAAGAGAGTGGAGATTCTTCTCAAGGACAAGGATGGCGAGTTAATAAGAGAGCCCTTTGATCCTTCCAAAAACACGGGGCAGAGGTCTTCCAATAACCCGGGGCAATTTTCTTTCGAGTATTCAACTGATAACGAATCCGAAGAAGATGAGTAAGATTTAATGGACATTAAAAAATATCTCCAGGAGAAAAAAGAGGTCGTAGATAAAGCCCTGGAGAGCTATCTGCCCAAACAGTCAGAAAAAAAGGACAACGAAGAATTTCCAGTCTCTCTTCGACAGGCTATGAGGCATAGCCTTTTCAGCGGAGGGAAAAGGATTCGACCTATCCTGTCCATTGCCGCTTATGAGGCCGTAGGGGGCAAAGGAGATAAAATCCTTCCTTTTGCCTGTGCCCTGGAGATGATTCATACTTACTCCCTCATCCACGATGACCTCCCAGCCATTGATAATGACGACTACAGAAGAGGAAATCCCACCTGCCATAAGGTTTTTGGAGAAGCCATGGGAATTTTAGCAGGAGATGGGCTCTTGACAGAAGCTTTTAGATTGATGACGAAACAGTCTATGAATGATCCGCGGGTTGTCCTCGATGTTGTAAATGATATTGCCCGGGCTTCAGGTATTTCCGGGATGGTCGGAGGGCAGGTGGCTGATATCGAATCAGAGGGAAAGGGTGTTGATTTTCCGACCGTAGAGTACATCCACACCCACAAGACCGGCGCGCTGATATTGGCCTCGGTTCGTTCAGGGGTCAAATTAGGCGGAGGGAATGATGAGACCCTAAAGGCTTTTACGGGGTATGGAGAGAAAATCGGCCTTGCCTTTCAGATCGTTGACGATATTTTGAATGTGGAGGGGAAGGCTGAATTATTAGGAAAGAGTACAGGCAGCGATCTATTTAAGAAAAAGGCAACCTACCCATCTTTGTTAGGGATCGAAGAGTCAAGAAAGAGGGCGGGAGAATTGATGAAATCCGCCATCGATGCTCTACAGCCTTTTGGATCGGAAGTCGAACCACTTAAAGAGATTGCCCGATTCATCGTCCTGAGGGAATCCTGATCGATGACGAAATTATTGGACAAGATCAAACATCCGCACGACCTTAAAAATCTTGACGGAGAGGAACTGGGGGGGCTCTGCGAAGAGGTCCGCAAAGAGATTCTTTCCACCGTCTCAAAAAATGGGGGACATCTTTCCTCCAACCTGGGCACGGTGGAGCTGACCGTCGCCCTTCACTATGTCTTTGACCTTCCCAGGGACAAATTAATATGGGACGTGGGTCATCAGAGCTATGCGCATAAATTGCTTACAGGAAGGAGGGACCGTTTCCATACCCTGAGGCAGTATGAAGGGGTGAGCGGCTTTCCCAAGAGGGATGAGAGTCCCTATGACACCTTCGATTCAGGACATAGCGGCACTTCCATCTCGGCCGCCCTCGGAATGGCAGAGGCCAAAAGGCATAAGGGTAACGAGGGAAGGCCAATCGCCATTATTGGAGATGGATCGATGACCGCAGGCCTCGCCTTCGAGGGCCTCAATCAGGCAGGCCACATCGACCAGGATCTGATCGTCGTCCTGAATGATAATGAGATGTCGATCTCCCACAATGTGGGCGCCCTTTCTTCCTATCTCAACCGATTGATGACCGGCCAGTTCGTCAACCGGTTCCGGGATGAGATGAAGGACTTTCTCGAGACCATCCCGGGCATCGGGAAATCGGCCCTCCGTTTTGCTAAAAAGGCTGAGGAGTCGCTCAAAGGCCTTCTCATGCCAGGCCTTCTCTTTGAAGAACTGGGCATGAAATATATTGGACCGATTGATGGTCACCGTCTCGATCATCTGATTGAAAATTTTCAGAATATTAATAAATTGAGAGGCCCCTTCCTCGTCCATGTGATCACCAAAAAAGGAAAGGGCTACGGTCCTTCGGAACGAAATCCCTCCCTTTACCATAGTGTGCCGCCTTTTGACATCGAGACCGGAGAGATCCGGAAAGGACAAGCTCCCCTTCCTCCCACCTATACCGAAGTCTTTGGAGAGACGCTCTGCACATTGGCTGGAGGGAATAGAAGGCTCATCGCCATTACAGCGGCCATGCAGAGTGGGACAGGCCTGGAAGAGTTTGCAATAAGGTTCCCTGACCGGTTCTATGACATCGGGATTGCAGAACAGCATGCGGTCACGTTTGCCGCAGGTCTTGCCCTCGAGGGCATGAAACCGGTCGTGGCCATTTACTCCACCTTTCTTCAGAGGGCGTACGATCAGATCGTTCAGGATGTCTGTCTTCAGAACCTTCCGGTTGTTTTTGCACTTGACCGGGGAGGAATTGTGGGGGAGGACGGGCCTACCCATCACGGCCTCTTCGATTTCTCTTACCTCAGGCATATCCCGAACCTGATCGTGATGGTGCCCAAAGATGAAGAGGAGTTCCGGCACATGATTAAAACCGCCGTGGATTGTCCTGCGCCTGTGGCCTTCCGGTATCCCAGATCAAGGGGGATAGGATTGAAGAAAGGTGAAAGTTTTAAATCTCTCGAGATCGGTAAAGGAGAGGTACTCAGGGAGGGGAAGGATATCCTGATCATTGCCATCGGTTCCACGGTCTATCCTTCGCTCCGGGCCGCACAGAAACTTGAAGAGGTTGGAATCGATGCCGCCGTCATCAACAGCCGGTTTCTGAAACCTCTGGATGGAGACCTCCTCTGCCACTGGGCAAAAAGAACAGGGAGAGTCCTCACCGTTGAGGAGAATGTCCTGATGGGGGGGTTTGGAAGCGCCATCCTCGAACTCTTTCAGGAGAAAAAGATCGTATCCATTCCGGTGAAGCGTCTGGGCATCCCTGACTGTTTTATCGAACACGGACCCCAATCGCTTCTGCGGGAGAAGTACGGGATCGATGAAAACGGGATATTCAGGGAGGCGAGGGCGATGGTTGAGAGATGACCGGGAAAGAAAGGTTGGATAAACTTCTCCTGGAGAAGGGCCTTGTTCAAAGCCGTGAAAAAGCGAGAGCGCTTATCATGGAGGGAAAGGTTCTCGTCGATGGAGCGATGATCGATAAGCCCGGAGTGAATGTGAATCCAGAGGCCGATATCAGACTTCAGGAAGGAGATTCACCCTATGTGAGCCGGGGAGGGAAGAAGTTAGAGGGGGCGGTCGTTACTTTTGGAATTGATCCTGCTGGGATGGTGGTGATGGATGTCGGCGCCTCAACAGGTGGATTTACGGACTGCATT
>VGSS01000007.1 GCA_016874935.1 Deltaproteobacteria bacterium
TCGGCATTCCGCAATCGGAAGGAACTATTTCACCGCGTAGAGAATGGGCGTAGGCTTTGGTGATCTTGGTCTGGACTAACCTTCCAACCAAACCTAAATCTCCTTCGAAGTTGACCGTTTTGTTGGTTCGGGTTCTTCCGGTCACGTCCCGCTCGCTCTGTTTGCTATAACCCTCCACCAGGACTTCTTCGATATGACCTTCGAGGGCCTGGTTCTTTTGAAGGGTGATCTCCTTTTGAATCTTCTGTAGAACCGCCAGCCTTTCCTGTTTCACCTGCTCTTCCACCTGATCGCCGATCCCGGCGGCCATTGTTCCCTTTCTTGGAGAGTACTTAAAGGAGAAGAGGTCATCGAACCGGACCTTCTTCATCAAGTCAAGGGTCTCTTCGAAGTCCTTCTCCTCCTCACCCGGAAACCCGGCGATCACATCCGAGGTAATCGCAATGGAGGGGCAAACTTCTCTCAACCGATCGATCTTTTCAACGTATGACTCTCTGGTGTAGCCCCGATTCATCGCCTTCAGGATTCCATTTGAACCGGATTGGAATGGAAGATGAATATGCTCGCAGAGTTTCTTCAGCCTCCCATGCGCCTGGATCAGTTCTTCAGATAAATCCTTCGGATGAGAAGTGGTGAAACGAATTCGCCCAACCCCCTCGATTTCATCAAGCCTTGAGAGAAGCTCCGGAAATTTGATCTCTTCTTTTAGTCCCTTTCCGTAAGAATTGACATTCTGGCCAAGGAGGCAGATTTCTTTCACACCCCTCTGTGCCAGGTGACTGACCTCATCCACAATCTCCTGATTCGGCCGACTCCTCTCCCTTCCCCTCACATAGGGGACAATGCAGTAGGAGCAGAAGTGGTTGCACCCCTGGATGATCGTGACATAGGATTTGACCACGGATACTTGGCCCTGAGGGAGAAAGGCGTCGAGGTGCTTCCCTTCCGTATCAAAACCGGTTTCACAGACCTTCTCTCCTATAACTTCCGCCCTCTCCAGCATTTTTGGAATCAGGGGAATGGCGTGGGTTCCGATCACCATATCGAGGTAGGGAATCCGGGCCAACAATCTTTGGCCTTCCTGCTGAGCCACACAGCCGGCCACCCCGATGATCGTTCCTTTCTCCTCTTTCAATCCCTTAAATCTTCCAAGGGCGCTGTAGACCTTCTGTTCCGGCTTTTCCCTGACACTGCAGGTGTTGACGAGAACGAGGTCAGCCTCCTGCGCATCTTTCGTCTCAAGATAATTGGACCTCTCGAGAAGCCGGAGGATCTGCTCCGAGTCGTGCTCATTCATCTGACAGCCATAGGTTTCGATGTAGACACGCTTTTGCATCGATTCATTCACCCAGATATTGCAACCGATGGATTCGTTGATCACATTCGGAGAGTGCAACCTACTTCAGTCGTCGAACTTCCCGGCGGGTCCTTTATCGCTCGCAAGGCGGGCGGCCCGTTCAATGATCTTGCTCTCTGCCCATTCCGCAGGGTCTTCCATCCGGCCAACTTTTGGTCCAAGATCGTAGGAGTTTGCCTTTAAAATAGCCTCGATGGCAAAGGGGGCCGTATCCCGAGAATTGAAGACTTCTGTCATCATCTTGTAAGCAAATGCCCCCACCTGCTCGACGATCCGATCCCGGATCTCCTTGGGTTGGGAAAGCAGTTTATTTTCAAACGGAAGGTTAAGATTTTTATAGTCTCCCTTTTTCCAGCTTTTCGATTGGGCATGGGCCACCATCTCCGCCCAGAGCTCCTCGGAAACGCCCTCCCCTTTGACTTTGCTGAAATTTCCATCCGCATCGAGAATGGCGTTTCCATAATCATTGACCTGAACTCCCCATGAGATCATCTGGAGGGCTGTGGCGACATTCGCTTTGGTGGTATGGGTTTTAGCAAGGATTTGACGAAGTCTCTCCGAGCTGTTGCCGGAGGTTCCGTGCTGAGCGCCGGAGACCTTATACTTTTCGATGGCCGCATGAATACTGGCAGTCAATTCGACCTGGATCCCGGAATCCTTCTCTTCGATGCCATGGGTCGTCCCATTGTTCAGAGCGATCCAATCCGGGAAAATGTCATGTGCGTTCAGGCCCCGGATGAGAAACAGGGCTTCTTCTACTGTGGAGAGCCCTGCCTCGCCTTTGATTTCACCCACTTCTGTTTCGAGCCCCGCCCATGCAGGGATATAGGGGTTGATGGAAATATTGGCCAATAGGTTCTGGTCATCTGGGAGATGAGACGCATCAATGGCAATCGAGGTCATTCCTGCTTCAAAGAAGGTGGGAATCTCAACCTTTGCCGCCGCGAGGTCCTTCTCATTCTTAATTCCATAATGGTCGGCATGTATCGCCACCGGGATGGTAATTCCAAGTTCGTTGCAGATCGTATCGACCAGCATCGCCATATTCCAGTAAGTCACCGCACAATAGGCTTTTGCGCCCCCCTCCGATTTTGCGATCTCGATGATGACGGGCGTGTTGGCTCGTTGGGCGGCCTGAAGAACTCCCCGGATCACAAATTGATTCCGGCCGTTTGCCGCCATTGCAATCGCTTTCCCTTTGGCGATCATGGCCCGATCCACCACCTTCCCGCTCACAATTAAGGCTTTCGAATTAGGGAAAAGTTTCTTGATGTTAGGCGGCCGTCCAATCTCAAGGGCTTTTTTGAAATCAGCTTTTGCAACTTTTCTTTTTGCCATGGCCTTCTCTCCTTTTGGGTTGTAAAATTGAATAGAAAATAAGGGTTTTGTTTAACGGTGACGGTAACGACGCCCGTATCGTCTATAAAAGGTTCCGTCTGACGTGTTTAATTCTTTTAAACGTAGCGGTTACCGAATAACGAGACGGGCTTCGTAGCCGTAACCCTAACCCGTGTTTCTTAAAACCTTGGCAATATCCTCCACCAACTTCTTTGAACCCACATAGAGCGCTGTTCGCTGGTGATGTTTGCCCGGCTGAATCTCAAGAATCGGGACCCCTGCTTCATTGACAGCCGTTCCGCCTGCTTCGCGGCACATGAAGGCCACAACCGACCCCTCATACATGAGGCGCAGTTTCCCTTCCGGACGATTCTTTTTTGGATTGGGATGATTGACGATTGCGGGATACATGAACATGCCGCCATTTGTCAGGAGCCTGTGAAAATCTCCGGCCAATGCGCCCAGATATCTGAAAGCATATTTGCTTTCATTCTCTATGATCCATTTCTGAACCCTCTCGGCATAGGTGGTACGATTGGCGGCATTAAACGACAACTCCCAGCCCTTGGGGTCTTCGGGAAGGATCATTCGGGTAGGCCTGACAAAATTCATGGTCTCGTCGATATGGAACTGCCAGGTGCCCGCATCCCTCAGCCCAAGAGTAAAGGTTCCTGTCGGAATCACAAACATGCCGGCGGCGATATAATCTTTTCCTGCCCTCAGGTGGCCGTCCTCAGGGCCTTCCAGATTACGCTTCGCAATGCCGAATAGGAAACCAATCGGCAGTCCATGGGGGATATTGGAGGAACCGTCCATGGGGTCGAAATAGACAAAATAACGTCCTCCATCGGGATTGATCTGGATGATCTCCTCCGATTCCTCGCTGACCGCATGAATGACCCGGCCCGAGGTCTTTAGATAATGAAGGGTGATCTCCTGGGCGATCTGATCCATACGCATGACATCCTCACCCTGCACGTTTATGTCGCCTGCCGAGCCGAGATTCCCCTTCAATGCGCCGGTGAGATAGTACTGCTGGATATACTTTCCCGCACTGATGATGGCGTCCATGAGGACCACAAAGTGATAGGTGCGATTATGCTTCTCCTGATGCTGGAGAAGAAAATTCATAAAGGTCTGCTCAAATCGAATCATGGACTTCTACTCCCTTCTTCCTTGTTTTTCGGAACTACACTTTCCATTTTCTTAAGAGGCGAATCGAACCGTAATTTGTCAGGTCGAGATGGAGGGGGGTCACAGAGATACATGCCTTGGATACTGCTTCAAAATCGGTGTCCTTCTTCCGATCAAAAATGAATTGTCCGCTTCCAATCCAGTAATATTTTTTCCCCCGCGGATCGGTCTTCTCGATGACGCCGCTTCCATTATGAACCCATCTTCCCTGACGGGTGATCTTATAGGATTTAATCTCCTCCTCGCTGAGGTTCGGGACATTGACATTGAGAAGGGTATCCTTCGGCAGTCCATGTCTGATCACATGTTTGGCCATTCTCACCGCAAACCGTGCCGCCGCATCAAATTTAAAATGACTCCGCGAGACCAGGGAGACGGCAAAGGAAGGGATGCCTAAGAGGGTTCCCTCGAAGGCCGCAGAGACGGTTCCGGAATAGGTGACATCATCCCCCAGGTTTCCCCCTTTGTTAATCCCCGCGACGATCAGCCCTGGCCGATCGGGGAGGAGGACATTGACTCCCAGATGAACGCAATCTGCAGGAGTTCCATCCACAGCGTAATAATTCTTCTTGATCTTTTCTACACGAAGGGGTCGATGGAGGGTAAGGGAGTGAGCGATGGCGCTCTCTTCCCGGTCAGGAGCGACAACGAAAACATTGCCGACCTCGCGGAGAGCCCTTGCCAGTACAAGGATGCCTTTAGAATGGATCCCATCGTCATTGGTCACCAGAATTTTTGGCTTTCTGTCCATAGGGGATGGGAGAAAAGATGGTCGGGGCGAGAGGATTTGAACCTCCGACACCTGACACCCCATGCCAGTGCGCTACCAGGCTGCGCTACGCCCCGAAAAACACCAAAAAACAATGGAATGATGGAATGATGGAACATTGGAATACTGGGTTTAACAAAGAAGAAACATTTTTTTCTATAGCTCTAATCCATCATTCCAATATTCCACGATTCCATTATTCCAATATGCTTTCAGTATATTCAATTTCATCAAAAAAGTCCAGACTAATCGACGACCACGGCTGTTCCTCGGGCGGTCACCAGCCACATTACCATATCATTATGCGTTCCCAAAACCTGATAGTCCACATTCACTCCGATGACTCCATTGCCTCCCATCTCTATCGCCTCATCCTCAAGCGTCCGGACGCAGAGGTCCCTTGCGCTCTTCACCTCCTCGGCCCAGGAGATCGAAACCCCTCCGTTAAATCTCTTCAAATCCAGATCCTGGACCAGGCCCACTCCGAAAATATGTTCGTGGGTCACCATTCCCAGTGTCTTCAAAATTTTTCGGTTGCTGAAATCAAAAGCATGAACAGTTATTATTTCCTTTCTCTTCTGTTCCTTCTCCAGAAACTTTCTTACCTCTTTCTTCTTTTTCTCGCTACAGGTGGAGCAGATGTCGGGGAGGCCTTGTCCCGATTCATAGACATAAGAGCTTCCACAGGCCGTACAGCTCACCACCCAATTCATAAAAAATCCTCCTTTTGCTTTGCCGATCGCTTCCGGGATGCCCCCTCTTAAAACCACTTATTCCAGTATTCTTCTGATCCCCTTCAACTCTTCCCGGACCGCCAACAGGAGTTCGTGATCGATTCCTCTTGATCTGTTCTCAACCAGCCTCAGCTTGACTCTGTTGTTTCCTGCTCGTTCAAAGTCTCTGATCTTCTTCTTCGCTCCGGAGATGGTGAACCCTTCCTCGTAGAGGAGTTTTCTAATTTTCAGGATGAGGTCCAGATCTTTTTTCCGGTAGAGGCGCTGGAGGGACCCTCCTTTGTGAGGCTTAATCACTCTGAACTCCGACTCCCAATAACGGAGCACATGCGGCTTGATCCCCGTGATCCGGCTCACCTCTCCAATCCGGTAATAGAGCCTCTCCTGGGAGATGGGATATTCCATTTCTCGCTTCTTCAGCAATCTCGTCACAGCCTTATCACCTCACTCTGCCGACCTGACCATCCCTTGACGGAGATGGAAATGGGCTAAGGGTGACTCGCAGGTTTCGATTCACCCCGCACCATTTAAAGTTTTATTCTTTAGAAAGAGGAGGCAGGGTTATATCAAAACAACTCCCTCATGGCTCCCCTATGTTTTAACATCAGGTGCGGGGTTCATTCACTCGGGGGAGCCACGCTCTCCTGCCTGCGTGTCCTTCCGGTTGAGGCATGCCTTCAACACCTGACTCGGCTTAAAGGTTAAAATCCGTCTCGGAGTAATTTCGATGTCATCCCCTGTCTGAGGGTTGCGGCCCCGCCTTGATCTCTTGTTCCGGATGACAAAATTTCCAAAACCCGAGATCTTGATCTTGTCATTGCGCTGGAGATGCTCTTTGATGATATCGAAGATGGACTCCGCAATCTTGGCCACCTCTTTCTTAGAAAACCCAACCTTCTCGTAAATGGCCTCCACAATATCGACCTTCGTCATGGCCTTCCTCCTCCTTTCCCCGAAATCTTTACCCCTAAGTGTAAATCCGAAGCACGAAATCCGAAATTCGAAACAATCTCAAATGACCAAATTCTAAATGTATCAAACAATAAGATTAGAAAATTTGGATTTTGAAAATTTGAATTTGTTTCGGATTTAGATGTTCGGATTTCGGATTTTCAACTCCAAACCCGATTTGCTTCCCCGGCGAGCCGGGGGTTAAGGGTTTATCCTCTCAATTCCGCCTTAAAGGCTTCCCTTAACCTGGAGATGACCTTCTCATGATATTGGTTCACTTCATCGTCCGTCAGAGTCCGGTCACTGGCTTGATACCGAATCCGATAAGAGATGCTTTTCTTCCCCTGGGGAACCGGAACTCCCCGATAGACATCAAAGAGCTTGAGTTCGTCGATAAAGGGTTGCTCAAGCAAACGGATGGCCTCTTCCACCTTCTCCGCTTCGAGGTGATCCTCAACCACGAGGGAGAGATCCCGGTGGACCGCGGGAAATTTCGGAAGGGGTCGAAATCTCCTTTCTTCCACTGCATCCTTCACCACCTGGTCAAAAGCGATTTCAAAGAGATAGGCCTTCCCGGGGATCTCATAATGGCCCATCGTTTCCGGATGGACCTCGCCCAGAACGCCCAGCGCTCTTTCTCCGAGGAAGATCTTCGATGACTTTCCGGGATGAAGATAGGGGATATCCTCGGCTCTGTCAAATGTAATTCCTTTGATCTGAAGGAATTCGAACAGATCTTCGACACAGCCCTTGACATCGTAAAAATCGACCTGCCTCACTGACGAGGCCCAATGGACTTCTCCATCCATTCCCATGGCCAGACCTGTAAGAGTTTTGACTTCTTTTGGGAGTCGTTCCCCTTGCGCGGGCAGATACACCTTCTTCAATTCGAAGATCCTCAGGTTCACATTCTTATGGGAGAGATTGTAGCGGGCCGTCTCCATCAGACCCGGAATCAGCGAGGTTCTCAGGACGGAAGAATCCGCTGTCAGAGGGTTCAGAATGGGAAGGCACTGCCTTCTCGGATCATCCGGAGAAAGGCCGAGTCCATTCAAAGAGAGAGGAGCCGTAAAGCTATAAGTGACCACTTCGTAATAACCGTGCTGGATGAGGAGATCTTTTGCCTTCTGTTCAAGGATCAACTCCCGGCTCATCTCCTCGGGAGAAGGGGGCCCTTTCGGAAGGGTGAGCGGAATCTTCTCATATCCACCGAGACGTGCCACCTCTTCAATCAGATCGATCTCCCTCTCCAGATCTCCGCGAAAGGAAGGAGGTGTTATGCTCAGCCTCTCTTCACCCTCCTCACGGACATCCAGCTCCAGATTCTTTAAATAAGCCTTTATCTGTTTGGTCGAAATCTCCGTTCCCAGGATCCGGTTCACGCTGGGGACGCTCAAACGGATCGGGTTGGGCCGGATGGGTTTCGGATAAGCATCCACTGCTCCTTCAACCACTCTTCCACCGGTGAGTTCCTGAATCATTGAGGCCGCGCGGTTGGCCGCATTCAGACACCCTCCGTAATCGATTCCCCTTCCAAACCGGTAGGAGGCTTCTGTCTCAAACCCGAGCTTTTTAGAGGTCCTTCGGTTGTTCATCGGGTGAAAGTAAGCGCTTTCCAGAAGCACGGTCCGGGTCTGGGCCCTGATCTCGGAGTTGAGCCCTCCCATCACGCCGGCAACAGCCACCGGCTTGACCCCATCGCAGATCATCAGCATCTCTTCGTCGAGAACCCTCTTGACTCCGTCCAGCGTGATAAACACCTCGCCCTTCCGAGCCCTGCGGACTACAATTCTCCCCTCTTCCAGAAGTTCAAAATCGAAGGCGTGAAGAGGCTGTCCGCACTCCATCATCACATAGTTGGTTACATCGACGACATTATTGATGGAGCGAATGCCTACCTTCTCCAACCGGTTTCGCATCCAATACGGAGAAGGGCCGATCTTCACCCCTTCGATCACGCGCGCCACATACCGGGGACAGAGATCCGGATCCAGAAGGGTCACGGATGTTTTCTGGTGAATCTCACTTCCCGCGTCAGAGAGCGACAGGGTTGGATATTGGAGTCGCTGATCGGTGAGGGCCGCAATCTCTCTCGCCACTCCAATCACACAGAGGCAGTCCGGACGATTCGGTGTGATGCTGATATCGAGGATCGTATCCGCCAATCCCAGTGCTTCCCCAAGGCCCGCGCCAAGAGAGGCATCGGGATCGAGGATCATAATCCCTGAAGCCTCCTGCCCCAAACCCAGCTCGATTTCCGAACAGAGCATCCCTTCGGAGACCTCTCCCCTGATCTTAGACCTCTTGATCTCAGTGCCGTTCGGGAGTTTCGTTCCGACCAGGGCCAGGGGAACTCTCTGTCCTTCCCGGATATTCGTGGCGCCGCAGACGATTGAAAACTTCTCACCAGAGGTTCTTGCCTCGACCAGGGAAAGGCGGTCCGCATTGGGGTGCCTCCGGATCGATTGAATCTCAGCCACAACGATCTTTTCAAACCCCTGACCCGTAGGCGTGGCCGCCTCAACCTCCAACCCTCCCATGGTCAGAAGGTTGATCAACTCCTTTATCCCCACCCGGATATCCACATAATCCCTGAGCCAGTTGAGACTGACTTTCATAATCCATCCTGAGATCAACCCTAAAGGGTTGAGTTACATGTAACTCAAGGCTTCAGCCTTGATTCAATCTAAAATTGCTTCAAGAACCTCAGATCATTCGTGAAGAAAAGCCGAATGTCGTTGATGCCGTATTTGAGCATAGCGATTCGTTCGATCCCCATTCCAAAGGCAAAACCGGTCACTTCTTCAGGATCGTAGCCCACAAATCGATAGACAGCAGGATCAACCATGCCGGAGCCCAATATTTCGAGCCATCCCGTGTTCGAGCAGACTCCGCACCCTTTTCCCTCACAGATGAAGCATTCGATGTCAATCTCCGCGCTCGGTTCCGTAAAGGGAAAGAAACTGGGACGGAACCTCAATTGGGTCCCTCTTCCAAACATCTGGTGAACGAAGACACTTAATACCCCTTTGAGGTCCGAAAAGGTGATTCCCTTGTCGACAAGAAGGCCCTCGACCTGATGAAACATCGGAGAGTGTGTCGGATCCGAATCGCACCGATAGACCGCTCCCGGACAGATCACACGGACAGGCGGCCTCTTTTTCTCCATCGTCCTCACCTGGACAGGAGAGGTATGCGTTCTCAGAACCACGTCCTCCGAGATAAAGAAAGTGGCCTGCATCTCCCTGGCGGGATGCCCTTTTGGAATGTTGAGGGCCTCGAAATTGTAATAGTCCAATTCCACTTCCGGACCTTCCACCACTCCAAAGCCCAACCGTGAGAAGATATGGATGATCTCATCCAGGGTTTGAGTGAGGGGATGTCTTCTCCCTGAGACCATCCCTCTGCCCGGAAGGGTTACATCGATCCTCTCCCTCCCCAGCGATTCCATCCTCTCCTGTTTCTGGATACGCCGGAGACCTTCCTCAACTCTTGCCTCCAGATCTTCTTTGATCTCATTCGCCCTTCGGCCGATCTCTCTTCGCTCAGCATCGGGAAGCGTTCCCAAACGTTTGAGAAGTTGCGTCAGACTTCCCTTCCTCCCCAATACCCTGACCCGGATTTCGGAGATCTCCGGCTCGGTCTTTGCCAGAGCGATGGAGGCCCGGCACTCCTCTTGAATCTTTTCAAGCTCCTCTTTCAACGCTCTCTTCCTTTGAAGATCCTTTTGCAGGGCATACAATGAACGATGGACAACGAACAATGCAATTCAGGAATATTGGAATGCTGGAATGTCGGGTCAATGCCAAAAAATAACTTTTATCTAACCCATTATTCCGCTATTCCATCTTTCCAATGATTTGGGGTTATTGTTCATCGTTGAAGGTTCATTGTCCCTGCATTGCCTTGGCCTTCTCAACAATCTTCAAAAAGGCGCCGGGGTCGCTCACTGCCAGATCGGCCAATATCTTCCGGTCCAATTCAATATGGGCTTTCTTCAAGGCATTCATCAGACAGCTGTAAGAAAGGCCGTGGATCCTCGCCGCCGCATTGATCCGGGTAATCCACAACCTCCTGAAATCCCTCTTTCTTGCCCTCCGGTCCCGATAGGCATAAGCAAGGGCGCGGTGAACCGCATCCACGGCTGTCCGATAGAGCCGGCTCCGTCCTCCCACATAGCCCTTGGCCATCTTTAAGACCTTCTTCCTTCTCGCTCTGGTCTTCGGTCCACCTTTTACTCTTGGCATGAAAAATACTCCTTCCTCAAATTATTCAAGTTCTAAGGTTTCGGTTACGAAGCCCGTTTCGTAATTCGGTAACGGTGACGTAAAAAGAATTAAAAGACGACAGACGTTTCCTTTTATAACCGATACGGGCTTCACAACCTTTACCGATAGGCTTTATTTTCGAAACAGCTCATTCCTGTTTTCCATTTGGTTCTTATAGGTAGGGAACCAATTTCTCGATCCCTTTCATATTCGTCTTGCTGATGATCTTGGATCTTCTGAGACCTCGCTTCCGATTGGCCGATTTCTTTGTCAGGATATGCCGTGCGAACGCCCTCTTCGCCTTCACCTTTCCGGTCCCCGTCTTTTTGAATCGTTTTGCCGCTCCACGGTTCGTCTTTATTTTTGGCACGATCTCCTCCTTGTCTGGATAGTCGGGAGTGGAACGTAGCAGGTGGTATTCTCTTCTACCTTCCACCTTCCACTTTCCACATTCTATGCTGTCTTCTGGCTCGGCAGGGGAGCCAGGATCATTACATAATTCCTGCCTTCAAACTTGGCGGGCTGTTCAATCTTTCCCCATTCTTTCGCCTTCTCTGCAATCCGTCCCATCATCTGCTTCCCCAGGTCGGAATGGGTGATCTCTCTTCCCCTGAAGATAATGGTCACCTTGGTTTTATTGCCCTCTTTTAAAAAACGCTCGATATGGCGGAGTTTGAACTCCAGGTCGTGTTCTTCTGTCTTGGATCTCAACTTTACTTCCTTGAGATGGACGACAGCCTGCTTCTTCTTCGCATCATGGGCCTTTTTGCTCTGCTGATATTTGAACTTTCCGAAGTCCATGATGCGACAGACCGGCGGTTCCGATTTCGGCGAAACCTCCACCAGGTCTAAATCGGCATTGGCGGCTACCCGAAGCGCCTCTACCAGTGGCAATATCCCTAACTGCTTCCCTTCAGAGTCGATGACCCTGACCTCCCTTGCCCGAATCTCACGATTGATGCGTACATCCCTGCTGATAAATCCCACCTCCTTTTTCAGATAGTTGAGAGTGGAATGTGGTGAGCGGTTTAACCGCTTTCCACCTTCCACCTTTTGTTTTCTGCTTTCTACCCTCTACCTTCCACTTTCCACCTACAAAGCCGGATAATCAGATTCGACCAGACGGATGAACTCTTCCACGCCTATTGAACCGATCGTCTCGCCGCTCCGTTTGCGTGGAGAGACGGTTTCTCCCTTCTCTTCCTTATCTCCTATCACCAGCATATAGGGAATCTTCTGAACCTGCGCCTCCCGGACTTTGAACCCCAACTTCTCATTCCTCAAATCCCTTTCAACCCGAATCCCCCTCCGGATCAACCGATGATAGACCTTCTCCGCATAGGGGATATGCCGTTCCGTCACCGTCAAAAGAATGGCCTGAACAGGGGCAAGCCAGACCGGAAAGGCCCCGGCATAATGCTCGATGAGCACCCCGATAAATCTTTCCATAGCTCCGAGGATCACACGGTGGAGCATGACAGGTCTATGTCGTTCGCCATCGCTTCCCACATAGGTGAGATCGAACCTCTCGGGCATGGCAAAGTCAACCTGAATCGTGGCGCACTGCCATCTCCGGTTCAGGGCGTCTTTGAGTTTTACATCAATCTTGGGACCATAAAAGGCCCCGTCCCCTTCGTTGATCTCAAAGGGGAGGTTTTTCTCCTTAAGGGTGTTGAACAGGGCATGGGTCGCCTTCTCCCAGTCCTCATCCGTTCCGATGGACTTCTCCGGCCGGGTGCTCAACTCCATCTCGTATTCGAAACCGAAAACCTTCATCACATCATCGACGAATTGAATGATTGCGCCGATCTCATCGTTCAGTTGATCCGGGCGGCAGAGGATATGGGCATCGTCCTGTGTAAAACCCCTGACCCGGAGCAGTCCATGAAGTTCTCCGGATTTTTCATGGCGGTGAACCGTGCCTAATTCGAAGTATCGCAGAGGAAGGTCCCGGTAACTTCTGATCTGTGATTTATAGATCAACATATGGGCGAGGCAGTTCATGGGCTTGATCCCATACTCCGCATCCTCCACCTTGGTAAAATACATCTTGTCCCGGTAGTTTTCAAAATGACCCGACCGCTTCCACAGATCCAGCTTGAGAAGCTGGGGACCGATGACGATCTGATAGCCCCGCTTCAGGTGTTCTTTTCTCTCAAAGTCTTCCAGGATCGTCCTGAGGAGGGCTCCCTTGGGATGGTAGATTACCAGGCCGGGACCGGCCTCCTCACTGAGACTAAAAAGATCGAGTTCCCTTCCAAGCTTCCGGTGGTCCCGTTTTCGGGCCTCCTCAAGCATATGGAGATAATCTTTCAATCCCTCGGAATCCGGGAAGGCAGTTCCGTAAATCCGCTGGAGCACCTGATTCCGGGCATCTCCCCTCCAGTAAGTTCCGGACACGCTTAAAAGCTTGAACGCCTTGATCTTCCCGGTTGAGGGAAGGTGGGGACCTTCGCACAGGTCGACAAAAGAACCCTGGCGATAGAGAGAGACACGATCAGGAAGGTCGTCCATATGATCGACTTTATAACTCTCTCCTATCTTTTGGAAAGTTAAAATCGCCTCATCTTTTGGAGTTTCATTTCGAATAAAAGGCTCATCCTTTTTGACGATCTCTTCCATTCTCTTTTCAATGGACTCGAGATCCTGTGGAGTGAAGGTCTTCTCATAATCGAAGTCGTAATAGAAGCCTCCTTCCGTCGACGGACCAAAGGTGAGCTTTACCGAAGGGAAAAGTTCTTTCACCGCCTGTGCCATCACATGGGCAGCCGAATGGCGCAAAATATCGAGGCCTTTTCTCGAGTGAACGGAGATGAAAGAGATTGAAGCATCCCTTTCCATTGGTTTTGAAAGATCGACCAAAGCGCCGTCCATCTGCGCTGCCACTGCCTCTTTATCAGCAAATTCGATGAGTTTCGTTCCCTTCGGAACCAATCTCTTTTCCCCATCGGGCAATGTGATTGCTATTTTCTCTATCATGGTCGCCTGAATTGAAATGGAAGAGGCATCACCCATGTGAAAAAATGAATGATGCCTCTCCAATTTTCTTGTTAAAATGTCTTTTTTCTCAATAACTTGTCTTTCACTTCCTGATAAATAGGTTTAAATGGTAGGCACGTGGGGATTTGAACCCCAGACTTCTACCGCGTCAAGGTAGCGCTCTCCCCCTGAGCTACGTGCCTATAACCCTCCTCCTTGCACAACGGTGACTGCTCAAAATTCCCCTGTATGTATAGCCCCTTTTTTGATTATTGTCAAGGAAATTATTAAGTTATAACGTAATCCCTCAGTTAATGAAGCAGAAAAGGGTCGGGGGGTTTTTCTGGATAAACCTTGAAGCGCAACCTTTTCCTGTTTAACTTTATAGGCTTGCTACCAAAAAATACAATCCAAACAGTAGGATGGCCGGTCTGTAAGACTTAAGGCTACCCCTAAAAATGTCATTCCGGCGCAAGCCGGAATCCAGAAGCTCTTCATATGACTGGACTCCGGTTTTCACCGGAGTGACGAATTTGGAATTGTTAGAGGTTCCCTTAAATGACCGCTTTACAAGGTTTTGTAGGAAAAACCCGCCGACCCTTTTACTTCACGTCCTGAATACCAATTCCCCTTTCCTGTCATCCATATCCGCGGTGACCGTATCCCCTTCCTTAAATTTGCCTTCCAATATCCTTATTGCCAATCTATCCTGAATCTCCTTTTGAATCACACGCTTAAGCGGGCGAGCGCCATAAGCGGGATCGAACCCTTCTTTTGCTAAAAATTCCTTTGCTTTCTCAGTCATCTTGAGGTCTATCCGCCTTTCGAGAAGCCTCTTTTCAAGTTTCATTGCCTGGATATCCACAATAGCCTTTATCTCTTCAATTCCAAGACTATGAAAGATCACCAACTCGTCAATTCGATTCAGAAATTCCGGCTTGAACTGGGTCTTCACTGCTTCCATCACACGTCGCCGCATCTCTTCATAATCCTTCTCTCCGAGATCCGCAATCCACTGACTTCCGATGTTGGAGGTCATGATCACGACCGTATTCTTAAAATCGACTGTCCTTCCGTGGCCATCGGTCAACCGCCCGTCATCGAGAATCTGAAGGAGGATGTTGAATACCTCGGGATGGGCCTTCTCAATCTCATCCATCAGGACAATCGAATAGGGTCTTCTCCTGACCGCTTCAGTCAAAAACCCTCCTTCCTCATATCCCACATATCCGGGCGGCGCTCCGATGAGCCGTGCCACCGAATGTTTCTCCATAAACTCGGACATATCGATTCTGACCATGGCCTGCTCATCATCAAAGAGAAATTCGGCCAGAGCACGGGCCAATTCCGTCTTTCCCACACCGGTTGGCCCCATAAAGATGAAAGAGCCGATGGGGCGGTTTGGATCCTGTAATCCCGCCCTCGCCCTTCTCACCGCATTCGAAACAGCAACGATTGCATCCTCCTGACCCACCACCCTCTGCTTCAGCCTCTCCTCCATTCGGATGAGCTTTTCGACCTCTCCCTCCAGCATCCTTGAGACCGGTATCCCCGTCCACTTGGAGACGACTTCAGCCACGTCCTCTTCATCCACCTCCTCCTTAAGCATCTTCCCTTCTCTCTGAAGTTCGGCAAGTTTTTCCTCTTCCCGTTTCTGCTCCTTTTCGAGCTGGGTCATCTCACCGTATTGCAATTCGGCTAATTTCGAATAGTCGGCCTCGCGCTCCGCCTCTTTCATCATCTGCTTGGCCTTCTCCATCTGCTCCTTGATCTGCTGGATTCGCGAAATGGCCTTCTTCTCGTTCTCCCACTTTAGTTTCTTCTCCTGGACTTCATGCTTCAGACCTGCGAGCTCCCCTTCAAGTTTCTTCAATCTCTCGACAGAACCTTTATCCTTCTCCTTCTTCAATGCCTGTCGTTCAATCTCCAACTGCATCACCCTTCGCTGGACTTCGTCGATCTCCATGGGCACGCTGTCAATCTCGATCCTCAGCCTTGATGCCGCCTCATCGATCAGATCGACCGCCTTATCCGGAAGAAAACGGTCCGAGATATAGCGGTGAGAAAGCATGGAAGCAGCAATGAGCGCCGAGTCTTTTATTCTCACGCCGTGGTGAACCTCGTATCGCTCCTTTAAGCCCCTTAAGATGGCAATCGTATCTTCTACCGAAGGCTGGGCCACATAGATCGGCTGAAATCTCCTTTCAAGGGCGGCGTCTTTCTCCACATACTTCCGGTATTCGTTAAGCGTGGTCGCGCCCACACATCGCAACTCTCCCCTTGCCAGGGCGGGCTTGAGCATATTGGAAGCGTCAATCGCGCCCTCTGCGGCCCCGGCTCCCACCAGGGTGTGGAGTTCGTCGATGAAAAGGATGATATTGCCTGCGGCTGCCGTGATCTCTTTCAAAACGGCCTTCAATCTCTCTTCGAACTCCCCGCGGAATTTTGCGCCGGCGATCAGGGCTCCCAGATCGAGAGCCACCAGTTTCTTATTCTTCAGGGTCTCGGGCACATCTCCCTTGACGATCCTCTGGGCCAGCCCCTCGACAATCGCTGTCTTCCCCACTCCGGGTTCGCCGATCAGCACAGGGTTGTTCTTCGTCCTCCGCGAGAGAACCTGAACGACCCTGCGAATCTCATCATCCCTTCCAATCACAGGATCGAGCTTTCCCTTTCTTGCCTCCTCTGTCAGGTCTCTGCTGTACCGCTTCAAGGCTTGATACTTCTCTTCAGGGTTCTGATCTGTCACACGGTGAGAGCCGCGGATCTCCTGAAGGACTCTGAAGATCGCATCCTTCGTCACCCCGTTTCTCTGGAGGATCTGCGAAGAAGCTCCTCCTCTCTCATCCGAAATGGCGATCAGAAGATGCTCGGTGGAAAGATACTCATCCGTCAATCTCTCTGCCTCTTTCCAGGCCGCATTCAATATCTCATTAAGCCGGCTGGAGAGGTAGACCTGGCCTGTCCCTCCTGTCACCCTTGGAATGCGATTCAACTCCCCTTCCAATTGGGAGGAGATGAGATTCGGGTTGGCCCCCAATTTCTGGATGATGGGGGTCACAATTCCCTCTTTTTGCATCAGAAGGGCGTAAAGAAGGTGTTCCACATCGATCTGTTGATGGCTTCTCTGCTCGGCAACGCCTTTGGCGCTCTGCAACGCCTCCTGCGCTTTTAAAGTAAATTTATCTATTTGCATTTAATCCACTCCCTTTACCGGTTTTCCTACTAAAAATAATCATCCTCCTAATGGTTTGCAAATAAAATTTTCTCAATTATTTCAAGGCATCTGCTAAACGGATGAATTCCTGGACAGTGAGCGTCTCGGATCTTCTTTGTGGATCGATCCCTGTAGCCCCCATCCTTTTCTCCGGTAATGGGGGGAGAGGAAGGCCGGAGTATTTTAATGAATTGATCAACGTCTTTCTCCGGTGGCTGAAGCTTGCCTTCACCACCTCCTTGAACCAGTCCTCATCCTCCGCTTTCATCATTAAATCGTCTCTCCATACGATTCGGACCACGGCAGACTCAACCTTTGGAGGAGGATGGAAGGCGGAAGGTTTGACAAAAAATTGGACGGATGGACGGGAAACCATCTGTATCAGGACGGATAAAGCGCCGTACTCTTTCCCGCCGGGAGGGGCGACCATCCTTTCAACCACCTCTCTCTGCAACATCAGGGTCAGGCTGGAAAAGAGCTTCCTCGATTCGATGAAACGGAAAAGCAAAGGGGTTGAAATCTGGTAGGGCAGATTGGAAACCACCTTCAACGGCGCCTTTACATGATGGGATAAACCATCAAAGTCGATCCTGAGGATATCTTTCTGGATGATCTCCACATTGGAAACAACTGACATCTTTTTTTTTAATATCGCCGCTAATCTTGAATCAATCTCAACGGCGATCACACTTTTCGCCTGTCGAGCAAGTTCAAGGGTCATCTCTCCCAGGCCAGGCCCCACTTCGAGGATGACATCCTCCTTATTCACCCCGGCGGCCCGGATCACCTTAACGATGATGTTTCGATCAACAAGAAAATGCTGCCCCAGTCTCTTCTTGGGAGAGAGGCCGTATTCTCTCAATTCATTCCGAATGGATGCCATGGTCATTAAATCCAAATGTCAAAGTTCAAATATCAAAGGAATGTCAAAATGACAAATTCTCTAAACCAAAAACGAGATCCCGAAATAAATTCGGGATGACAAAAACAAGAACCAAATCGATGTGTCATGCTGAACTCGGTTCAGCATCCGGTTTGTTTCTCTTCATTTTCAGCAGGCCTATAAGCTTCAGATTTCTTTTGAACTTTGTCATTAGACATTCTTCATCACAGAGGCAGATTCGAAAAGGCATTGAGAGAGAAATCGGATCGAATGCCCCGTTTCAAATATTCATAACCCACCACGCCCACCATGGCTGCATTGTCCGTGCAGAAGGCAGGAGAAGGAATATGGACCCGTATCTTCTGCTCCGATGCCTCCTCTTCCATCCTTTGCCGGAGAAGCCGGTTGGCCGCTACCCCTCCTGAGACGACTACTCTCTTTAAATCCTGATGCCTGGCTGCTTGAAAAGTCTTCTTCACCAAAACATCGACGACCGCCTCCTGAAAACTCGAAACGATATCCTGAATCATCCCTTCCCGAAAACCTCCAGCCGGCTCGGGATGAGCCTTCACGAAATTAACCACCGCTGTCTTCACCCCGCTGAAACTGAAATCGAACGAATCCTTCCCGAGGGAAGCCCTTGGAAACCGGATCGCCTTTGAATTTCCAGTCATGGAAAGCTGATCGATGATTGGACCTCCCGGATACCCCAGCCCAAGCAGTTTAGCGACTTTATCAAAGGCCTCTCCCGCCGCATCATCTCTTGTCTGTCCTAATCTCCTATATTTTCCAAACCCATCCACTCTGAAAAGAGAGGTGTGACCTCCGGAAACAACCAGCCCGATAAATGGGAATCGTGGGGGCCGCTCTTCGAGAAAAATGGCTGAGAGGTGCGCTTCAATATGATTCACTCCCACGAAAGGCGCTCCCGTGACAAAGGCCAGCGATTTGGCAAAAGAGAGACCCACTAAAAGCGACCCCGCCAGCCCCGGCCCCTGAGTCACCGCAATGCCATCGATCTCCTGCAGAGCGCCCCCTGCCCTTTCAAGGGCTTCGGTCACAATGGGAACGATCGCTTCGATATGTTTCCTCGAAGCCAGCTCCGGAACAACCCCTCCGTATTTCTGGTGGACAGCGATCTGGGAACAGACCACATTGGAGAGAATTTTTCTTCCGTTCAGAACAACCGCCGCCCCGGTATCATCGCATGATGTCTCAATGGCTAAAATTCGCATGAGACTTACCTTGTTAAAAAAAGCAGTGGATCAACGGCCTTATTCTTTTTTCTGATCTCGAAGTGGAGATGAGGTCCGGTGGCTCTTCCGGTCTGACCGACCCTTCCGATAATCTGTCCCCTCTCCACCGATTCCCCCTCCTCTACGAGATTGACCTCATTGTGTCCATAGACTGTCACATAGTCCTCTGAATGGCGGAGGATGATAAGATTTCCATACCCCCGAATCGTATTGCCCGAATAGATGACTTTTCCGGAATCGGAGGCTTTGATCGCTGTGCCGGCAGGAGAGGAGATGTCAATTCCCATATGCCTTCTGCCCTCTGTCTCATCAAATTCACCTCTCAATCTGCCTTCCGCCGGCCAGATAAAATTCATCTTTTTATAGGCCATCTTCTCCTGATGGCCCGATTCTTCGACCACATCTTCAATATAGACCTCCACCTTTAACACTCTCTTTGCTCCGGGGATGAAGATCCTCTGGCCCGTCCGAATCCTACCCGGGTCCGAAATATTGTTCAATGACGCCGTCTCTTTGAGATCGACCCCATAGGTCTTGCAGATCCGGTAGAGGGTCTGATGTTTCTCCACCACATGATAAATCCCTTTTTTCTCTAAAGGAGAGGGTTTTTCGATAATAACCTTCTGCCTTGCACATCCATTAAAGAGGAAAATTACCGAAAGAAAAAATATCCATAAAATATTATTTAACATTTCATCTGCAAGTTAAAATTTATGTTTGCTAAGATTAACTTTTTACATGGATGAGTTTCTTATCTTCCGTCCTCCCTCGTCCATCGTCTATCGTTCATCGTTCATCGTTCCCTCGTCTTCCCAGCCATATCTGCCGATCAATTTAACAAACCGACAGCCGCCAAGGTTCTCCTTTTTCATCCCTTCCTCTGTCTTGGTAATTCGAAAAAGGTCCTGAATATCGGAGTTTCCCACAGGAATGACCAGCCTTCCGCCCATTGACAGCTGGTCATAGAGAGGTTGGGGGATATCCGGTGAGCCGGCGGTGACGATGATGGCATCAAAGGGGCCCTTCTCTGCCCATCCATAGGTGCCATCGAAGATCTTGATCTCCACATTGAAATATCCAAGGTCATAGAGCAACTTCCTGGCCCTGATCGCCAGCGGACGAATCCTTTCTACGGAAAAGACCTCCTGGGTCAATTCGGCCAGGATGGCTGTCTGGTAGCCCGATCCCGCCCCGATCTCCAGGACCCTCTCCCTTCCCTTTAATTCCATGGCCTCGGTCATCAGGGCGACCATATAGGGTTGAGAAATGGTCTGTTTCTCTCCGATGGGAAGGGGACGGTCATTGTAAGCCTGGCTCTGGAGCGCCTCCTCGACAAAGAGGTGTCGGGGGACTTTCTTCATGGCAGCGATCACGCGAGGATCCTTGATCCCCCTTTCAATGATCTGCTCCTCCACCATCTTTGCTCTTGCCTTTGGAAAATCGATCATATCCTGAACACGAAATGTCAAAATTCAAAATCCAAATGCCAAATGAATGTCAAGGTTCAAAATCCAAAATATTCTTGACATTTGAGCTCTGGGTTAAATTTGACATTTGAACTTTGGCATTTGAATTTTTTATTCTTCCTTTTCCGCCTTCTTCTTTAACTCACTCAAAATCTTTAGCGCCTCGATTGGGGTCATCTGATCAGGATCGATCTTTTTCAGCTCCGATCGGATGGGATCAGGCTGAGAAAAGAGGGATGGCTGAATCGGGATCTTGGGCTTTGAAGTTGCAACCTTCGACTTAGCGATTTTGGGCAGGCCCATTGAATCAAACTCCCCCCTCTCAAGATTTGAAAGAATCTCCTTTGCCCGATCAATCACCTTTTCGGGAAGGCCTGCCAGCCGGGCCACCTGAATCCCATAACTCCGGTTGGTTCCTCCTTCCACGACCTTCCTTAGAAAGATGATCTCCCCTCCCCATTCCTTCACCGCCACATTGTAATTCTTAACCCTCTCTTTGGTCAGGGCCAATTCCGTCAATTCGTGGTAGTGCGTTGCAAAGAGGGTCCTCGGCCTGAGAAGGAAGTGATCATGGAGATGCTCGACCACAGCCCAGGCAATGCTCAATCCGTCAAACGTGCTCGTTCCCCTTCCAACCTCATCGAGAACGACAAAACTTCTTGAGGTGGCCTGCTGGAGGATGCGTGCGGTCTCCATCATCTCAACCATAAAGGTGCTCTGGCCCCGCATGATATTGTCCAGAGCGCCGATGCGGGTGAAGATCCGATCCACCAAGCCGATCCGGGCTTCGGCTGCGGGAACAAAGCTTCCCATTTGCGCCATCAGGATGATGATCGCCACCTGTCTCAGATAGGTCGATTTGCCCGCCATATTGGGTCCGGTGATGATGAGAATCTGATTCTCGTGATGATCGAGCAAGGTGTCATTGGGGACAAACCTTTCGGAAAGCGACATCCGCTCGAGGACCGGATGCCTGCCATCCTGAATCAGAATCTCTTCGCCCTCGTCTATCCTGGGCCGGCAGTAGTCATTCCGGTCAGCCACTTCAGTCAGGGAACATAAGACATCGATCACCGCAACCGCAGAGGCTGTCTTCTGGAGACCCGGGGTCTCTTCAGAAACCTTCTTCTGTATCTCCTCAAAGAGTCTGTATTCCAGTTGGCAGATCGTCTCCTCTGCGCCCAGCGCCTTGGTTTCGAACTCCTTCAGTTCCGGCGTAATGAATCGCTCGGCATTGACCAGCGTCTGTCTTCTGATGTAGTGGCCGGGGACGAGGTGCAGATTGCTTTTTGTCACTTCAATGTAATATCCGAAGACCTGATTGTAACGAATCTTTAAGGAGGAGATCCCGGTCCTCTTCCTCTCCTCAGCCTCTAATTGAATAATCCATTTCTTCCCTTCCCGGCCGATCTCCCTCAAATCATCTAACTCTTTGTTAAAGTGGGATTTGATGATGCCTCCTTCTTTTAACGCAAGGGGAGGATTCTCGACAATCGCGGATTCAAGAAGTTGAAAAAGGGCTTCGAAACCATCTATCTCCTGGGCAACGCCCTTAATCAGGGAGGAGGTAAAGGCCTGGAGAAGGATCTTCAGGTCGGGCAGGTATCTGAGGGAATTTTTTAACCCGACAAGATCCCGGGCGTTGGCATGTCCGAGGAAGATCCGGGAGGCGAGTCTTTCAACATCCTGAACCCCTTTTAAAGGTTCCCTCACCCGTTTTCTCTCGATCTTCTTCTCCTTCAATTCGGAAACGCCCTCCAGGCGGCGTTCGATCTCCACGATATCCATCAGGGGATAATTCAACCACTGCTTCAATTTCCTGCTCCCCATGGGGGTCATCGTCTCATCGAGCACCCAGAAAAGAGAGCCCTTTTTGCTCTGGTCGAAAAGGGTATGGGTCGTCTCCAGGTTTCGCTTCGTCACTTCGTCGATGACCATGAAGTCCTGAACCTGATAGAAGGCGATGGACCGGATATGGGAAAGCGGCCTCTTCTGATTCTCTTCCGCATAAAACATAACCATCTCCGTAGCGATGGCCGCCAGAGGAAATTCACGGGGAATCGAATCCCTATGGGTTTCATGGAGGGGATGGAAAGAGTCGGATTTCGAATCCTCCAGATAATTGATCAGGCCATTTTGAAAACTCTTTTTAAAAGCGGCAAAGCAGGGGTGTTCCTGAAAACGATGAAACGAAAGGATCTCTTTTGGTTCATTTCTGTGGGCTTCGTTCAGAAAGGGTTCAAATCCGGAAATCTGGCAGGCTTTCAATTCGCCGGTTGAGATTTCAAGAAAGGCAAGACCAAAGACTTCCCCTTCCGCACAGAAACCCATTAAGTAATTATTCTCGCCGGTGCCCAGGTGGATGGAGTCCATCGTGAGACCCGGCGTGAAGACCCTGACGACCTCTCTCTTCACAATCCCTTTGGCCTGTTTTGGGTCTTCCACCTGGTCGCAGAGCGCGACCTTATACCCCTTCTCAAGAAGTTTGGAAATATAAGTTTCGGCTGTGAAGTGGGGAACGCCACAGAGCGGAATGCTATCCTTCCGGCCCTTATCCCTCGAGGTCAAGGCAATATCCAGCTCCTTCGAGGCCACCTGGGCGTCCTCGAAGAACATCTCATAAAAGTCGCCCATTCGAAAGAAGAGAATCGAATCCGGGTATTGGCTCTTCACCTGGAGATACTGCTTGATCATCGGGGTAATCGATTTGGCCGCCATTTGAGAAGATAATTTAACAGAATCTGACAGGGTTGTAAATGAGAGGAGTTGAGAGTTAAAAGTTAAGGCTACCTCTAAAAATGTCATTCCGGTCCCGATCTTCATCGGGAGAATCCAGTCCCGCCTAAGGCGGGATTGAAATAACTGGACTCCGGTTTTCACCGGAGTGACGAATTTGGAATTATTAGAGGTTCCCTTAAGAGTTATGAGTTATGAATAATGAATTATAAGTTGGAATTACGCTATGCCCTATACTTTTTCAGGGGAAAAGGGGGGCCACATCGAGGCCCATGGCTTCGGGGTATCCCAGCATGATATTCATATTCTGAATGGCTTCGCCGGAAGCGCCCTTGACCAGATTGTCGATGGCTGTGACCACAACGGCCCGGCCATCGGTCTCACTCACCACCGCGCCGATATCGCAGAAATTGGAGCCTCTGACATCTTTTGTGTTGGGGAGCTTCCCTTTGGGATAAATCCGGACAAAGGGCTCCCCTTCATAAGATTCCTGAAAAGCATCTAATAACTCTTCGGTCTTCATCTTTTTTGTCAGTTGAACATAGAGGGTTGTCAGAATCCCCCGGTCCATCGGAATGAGATGGGGAACGAAAGCAACCGCAATCTTTTTCTGAGCTAGCAGGCTCGCCTCCTGTTCAATCTCCGGGGTGTGCCGGTGCGCAAAGATCTTGTAAGCCTTGACTCCCTCGTTCACCTCGCAGAAAAGCGATTCCAGAACCACATCCCGGCCGGCGCCGCTGACGCCCGATTTGGAATCAACGACAATCCCCTCAAGGGAAATGAGTCCTTTTTTGATCAGGGGGATCAAGCCGATCAATGCCCCTGTCGGATAGCAACCCGGATTCCCGACAATCTTTGCGCTTCGAATCTTATCCCGGTGGAGTTCCGGAAGCCCATAGACAGATTCTCCAAGAAGGTCAATAGCCGTATGCTTCTGGTACCACCGTTCATAAACCGACGAATCTTTCAACCGGAAATCAGCGCTCAGATCGACCACTCTCTTGCCTGAACGGTAAAATAGGGGAACCGTCTCCATGGCGGTCTTATGCGGAAGCGCCGTAAAGACAAAATCCGTTTTCTTTGATACCTGTTCTACGGATAGTTCTTCACATTTTATCTGGAGTTGTTTGGCCAAAGATGGAAAAACCTGGCCAATCTGAACCCCGGCATATTTTTGAGAGGTAAGCGCAGTCACCTCCACCTCAGGGTGATGGAGAAGAAGGCGCAGAAGCTCCACTCCCGTATACCCCGTCGCTCCAATAATGGCTACTTTTGTCTTCATCGGTCTTCCTTTCTTATTTCCCTGAAGATATTTCCTCTAAGAACACAACTGCATTGAGAATCTTTATATCCCCATATCCACCTAACGTTCAAGACCAAAAGAAGTGTGACAGCATTTGGATATGAATCTTTTGGCCGGTGTTAGGCGACGTGTCTTTTCAATTCAATTGAGAGCGGTTTCTGCTCCTTTAGTGCGCTGACTTTCAATATGGAGAAACCTATAGTGTTCCCTTCACCATCGACTTTTTCCATCACTGCATCGTTCTCGGTCTCTTTGAAATTACCGGCCTTTCTTTCGAAGAGAACCTCAAGGTAGTCTCCCTCTTTGTCGTACCAAACTTTTATCGCCTCGGCCATAGTGCCTCACCTCTATTAAAGGGTTCCTCTAAAAATGTCTTTCCTGCGGAAGCAGGAATCCAGTCCCGCCTAAGGCGGGATTAAAATCACTGGACTCCCGCCGGAGTTTATCCCGTACTTGATACGGGGCAGGAGTGACGAATTTGGAATTATTAGAGGTATCCTAAAGAGTTTATTAAAATTTGAGGAAGGAAGTCAAGGAATTATAGTAAATCGCTTATTACCTGAATTGAGCGATTTTTTCACCCCTCACAAGGGAGGCGGGGAGGCCGAAAAGCCTTTTAGAGCGATTACCTTTAATAGGTTGAATTAACCAGGCGGCCTGTTCAATCATCACCTGTTTGGTGAATCATTATGGCCAATTGCCCTTTCTTTCAATGTACCGCATTCTAAAAGGGTTTGAGGCATCTCGGCCTCCCTTGTGAGATAGGGTGAATCGCTCAATTTAGTCACTTATAAATCGAAATGGTTATCAATGCGGTTCGGACGAAAAATGAATTTACCAGAGTGGTAAAACCTGCAATGGAATAGAACGTAGCGCCGGTATTTATTGCCGATGTTTATATCGCCCCCCCTGCCCACCGCAGGCAGGCAGTAAATGGGGGTGCTACATTGATTTTAATAAAAAAGGGAGGTGTGATGGCCTCCCTTTTGATTTAAATCCATGTGATCATAAAATTATTGTTTGGAGTACTGGGGCCTTCTTCTGGCTCCCCTCAATCCAGGGATGGCTCTGGGGTCAGTTCTTGCTTTTTGATGTTTTCAAAAAATTGAAGATTAAAGATCCAACCCCTTTCTTTTGCTCCTTGATTTGATGTTCCAGAGGTAATGGCGCTCAAGTCTATTTTCTCAGCGTTCACCTTTCATACCAAATTCTACTAAGAGAGGCGAATGAATTCTCAAAATAGCAACATTAAAGACCTGACCCTTGGCTTCCCTCACTTCAATAAAATCTTCTATCAAGTTTCAAGGCCAGGCACCTCTCTCTGCCAGAAAATTTCAACTAAAAAAGGGGGGGTTCCTGTATATGAATTTTCAAAATTCATATACATACCTAAGCCTATTATTTTAAGGACTTGGGGAGAGTAGGTTGATAGATTCTTATTCCTGTAATTTGCTTGCTATATTTACTGATCTCAAAGTCGATCCCCTGGCTCGGATATCTAATCATAATTTTTTCCGGGACTCTTTTGTCTACCTCCAATTCCCCCTCACCGTAAAAACGAAGTATCACATCTATACTGCCCCCCACTCTTACCCTGCTTCTAATGATGTAAAAGTACGGCGACCTAACAATCACTTCTTTCACTCTTTTTCCATCTCCAAATTTCAGCTCGACCTCATCTTTTCTCTGCCAGAGTACTCCTTCTGGAATAACCTCACCAATTCTGATGTCATCGACCCCTTCTCCAGGAAATATAATTCCCTCTTGTATGAGCGGCTTCCCCGCTTGAATAATTGCAAAGGATAAAAGAAGAATAAATAAAATGGATGCCAACCCAAAAATCTTCTTCATCATCTTACCTCTCCTTAAAAGGATCTCCTTTGACGTTTTAATATCCTTACAATCTCCGGGATCATATCTTCTTCTGCTGGTTCCACATTGATGTATTTATATGTTTCCCGGTTCAGCATAATGATCTGAGCAATCCCATAATCGGGTTTCCTCTGCTTCGTTATGGCTCCGACGATCACCTCTTTTTCCTTGGTCGGTCCAAGAATATAAAGCATATTACCATCCAACAATTTATCTATCTCCTTCTGTAGGAGGCTTTTCTTCCCAGCCGTTTCTTTCTCATCTGAGAAGATAATGTTGTTTATCTTCTGTATCTTAAATTCAAAAATATAACGACCATATGTGGCAGGGAGATTGATCGCAATGGTCAGGGAGATGAGGAGCATGAGCAAGAAATATCCCTGTTCCCAATGCTTAAATTGTAGAATCTTAGGAATATTTATAATCAGATAAATCAAAAGACCTATAAAAACCCAGAAAGAACACGAGAGAATGTATCTGCCTACAAATATTTTTTTTATCTTACCCAAGTCGGTCAGGATCTTTTTGGCTTCTCCATCCGGTTCAAAAAAGAAATTAATATTTTTCCTCACGTTTATCAGTTTTTGCACCAAGTCATTCAACTTATTATAGGAAGAAGGATTGATTATAAAAATGGCAAAATCATCTTCACTCTCACCGGTTAAATGCCCTTTCAGTGCCGCTTGTAAATAAGCGAGTGTCTTTTGGACGGTCAAATAAAGTTTCACGTTTATTTTCTTTATAAGTATGTCCCTCAGTAAACCCTCAGCGGTTTTGGACTTTTCAAAATCGCCATCGAACTTAAAATCAGGGGATTCATGGATCCCCTTGTTATTTTGATATTTTTCAACAGCATTACGGAGTGAATTATCTTTCAATGAACAGGGAAAATCCAATTCAGAAAGGGACTGACACAACCAATCCCTCGGCATTTCCTTCATAAGAAATAATTCTCTCTTGGTCAACTCGGCATAGAATATCTGCTGGAATTCATTAGGAATACCATGCTCCTTTTTTGCTTTTAGAGTTAATGTGAGTGGCCTTTTTTTCATTGACTCCTCGGTGGCCGATAGAATATGCGCCTGTTTAACGATATTTCTTGATAATCTTCTCTCAGCATAATTCGAAAGAAGGAGGACGCTTGTTGTCCCAACCAGCAAAGCAAAAACGAGGTAGTGCAGGTTACTCCGTCTGATCATTAATATGAACTTAAGCGGAATCCATAGGACCTTGAACATGCTCAGCAGAACATTCGTCATCTTCTTTAGCCACCCTCTCCTTATCCAAGGAGGCATTGAAGGCTCTATCGCAACCTCCCATATTTTGTCCTTATAAGATAAAGGGCCGATGGGAATGAGATATATGGTCAGAGTTAAAATCCCAACAGAAAGGAAAATAAGATAAAGATTTGTGAAGCAGGCAAATATATCCTGGATAAACTGGTACCCTGCCTCCTTTATATATTCATCAGTATAACGAACGATTCCATAGAGATTATATTCCCTGAGGCGAGATACGATAATAGTATTACCGATCCAATAGAATAAAGCGGCTGATCCCCCTGCGACACTTCCAAGACCACCAACTACAACACCAATGGTCTTGAGGAGATCAAGAGCCGAGGGGACATTGGAAGGGGGCACATTTTGGGGAGATACATTAGCATCTTGTTTATTCATAGAAACGTCTCCTATATAGGGCTTGAGGGGTCAAATCTTCATATGTCATCAAATTATTATCATACCCTGCAAATAACAGTTGTTAATTCTATTTTCTTACCGTTCACCTTTTCCACCAAATTCCGGCAAAAGAATTAAATAAATTCCAAAAATGCTGCCCCTAAAGACCCACACCTGCATTTTTGCTTTTATCAATGATAAGTGCTTGGCAATGGGGGTCAGGTCTATTCTCTTAGCCTCCGCCTTTTGCACCAATTCTGCCAAGAGAACAAAACACATAAAATAGGGAAGTGTCCCTAATTTCCTTTCTTGAAAACCTGATCCTGTAATCACTCCACACTTCCATAAAATCTTCTGTCAAATTTCAAGGCCAGGCACCAGTTACTTCTTATTGCAATAATCTCCCTTCCATATTATGGCAATAGGGGCCAACGGAGGTCAACCAACGAGTATCAAGTCTATTTTCTTAGCGTTCATCTTTTCCACAAAATTCCACCAAGAGAACAAACTATACTCTCATAGTGTCAACTTCAAACGCCCGACTGTCTTGAGGTTAGCTGTCCTGTTTCAAGGGCAAACCTCTATGCTGACCCTTATTGTCTCTTTCCAGTTACGCCCCACAGCAATAACTTAAACGGATCTGGGCGGGTCTTCCGAAGATCAACCCATGTAAACTGCCGCAGGAACAAGGGCAAGTCCGGGATGTTTTTGCAGTCCGGCAGTATGAGCGGAATGACAGGGCACCCACGTCTGACGAACTCGCTGATGAATGCCCTAATCTCGACGTTTTGCCAAGGTCCTATGCCTGACTGACCAACTGCGACCACGGCGGATTTGATCGACGGAATCTGTCGTTCAAGCTCATCTTCCCAGGGACGACCAGGTGGGAGCTGTTCTTCGTCAAGCCAAGTGGCAACCCCCTTATCCTTTAAGCGAGTGTTAAGCTCGCGAATTGCGTCTTTGTCTTGGCTATTGTGACATAGAAACGTGTCGAATTGTTTGCTGGGTTGCGCGTTAACCCCCCAGTAATCGAGGAGGCTTTGTCCGCTCCTTGAGGCGAGGCAAACGTGATCAAGGATTGCTTCAATTGTTTTGAAAATCTGGATCTCTTCCTCTACCCTTTTTTTCAAGTCAAAGTCTCGACGGCATTTAGGACAGATAAAAGCCGAGCGCATCCCGATATCGACTCCGGTCTTATCCCACAAAAAGTCGTTGAGGCAACCAGTGTTTTTGTCGTGACTTTCGCCTATGGGGATCGAGTCACAAAGCAATTGCGCTGTGAAATACACAAGTCCGTTAATGGTCGGGAGCGAAGTCAGGTGTTCCCAACCTGAAAAAGAAATAATCCCGATGCGGTCTGCAAAATCATAAAAGTAGTTGTTGTCGTATGCCTTGGTTGTTGCAATAAGGGCAAGATCTCGCCCTTCTAGAGCAATGTTGTCTGGTAGTTCAAATTCTTTGTAGGTATCGGGATTGCGGATTGTCTGGCCGGGGATTTGTGCAATGCCGGTGCCTGCTCGAAACTGAACTCCTCCAGATATGTCGCTGAGCCCGCGAGCCAACGCGACGAAGTCGGTGTTAATCGTCCGGTCTCCGTAATATACTATTTTCATGAAGGCCCTCCTCGCCTATTCTGGACATCTCGGAGTCCACTGCCCGGGGCGTTGTTCAAAATTGTCAATCTCTCTCAATGGACTCCTTCTTCTTTATTACCACAACAACGGCTGAGATACCTACGACCAAATTCCGATCAATCTCGCCCGTGGAAATCTCCATGTCGTCCTTAACTCCGACATGTTTCTCCGTTGCCCCCTCTGCCTTAAGAACCTGCTCTATATCCTTGCCTCCCTAATAATCCTCTGTACTACTTTCTTAGCCAATATTCCCCTTCCTTTATGCCTCATCTGCCTCGCAAACCATTTTGCCACTCCCGATGTTACAAATCACTACATGATGAAGCATCCCCTCTGCCGAGGCATAAATCCTCGCTATATGATCCACAAAATCTGTAAATGATAAATTGAAAGATTTGTGTAATGTCTCCGCCATTTCCTTCCCCTACGGAGCCGAGCAGACGCGCTTTACATTAAGCAGGTAGGCACAGGGAGATCCTGTAGGTCTATGCGTATCGGGTCTTGTTGTGCATGTAACATCCTCAATAATGCCCTCCTTGCCATCCGGCGAGCAGAGGAGGATGACGCCAACTCCATCTTCTATTCGTGCCTTAAGAACGTAACCGTCAAAGGGTTTGAGCATGTTTGGGTTCCCGCTGCGGTTCACTGCCGCTAAGAATATCTCCTGGTCCTTAGCATCCGGAGGCAGCTTGTCTGCCACAACATCAACCGCCCTCGCAAGTGGAATCATGTAATCATCAAAGTGCATGATGAGCTTTTGCTTGGGATCGACCGGGGGACAGAGAGCACATCCCGAGACAACAGTGAACGCAAGAAGGATCAGTACCAATATCTTCTTATATTGCATATCAGGCCACCTCCCAGAATACTCGTCCCTTTTCCTCGGCAAGCTTGTTTCTTCCGGTATCGAGGTCCCACTCGTCATTACGGAAGGCGATGAAATCCCCCTGCCCAAGAGCGTGACGGGTGACGTCAATCCAAACTTTCTGAACACAAGCAATAGCCAAATCGAATATATCGTTGTAGTGCATGCGTCGTTCTACCCCTTTGGGTGATGGTACAATAAGATTTTTGATGTATGTACCCATCTTGATTTCATCGGGAGCAGGATAGGAAAAACCAAGGCCGTCACAGACGTGTCGGGCAAAACCCACAAACCGGCTCGAAGTAGGCAGAAGCTTTTCCAGGATCGTGCAGCACCTCTGGTGCCACTTATCCATATCAGGAGGGTCATCGGCAAATACCGTGGGGTGTACTCTCCTGAGAAGTTCTCCCCAGAGCCCTTTTACATCCGGGTCGAGTTGCTTTTCGTTATTTGCGGCACCACAAGTGAGAATGGTAGATCTCAAGTGTTCCGCAGTCTGAGGCATGCCGGTCCCAAGATGAGGGAAGATGAAGACGTCCTGGTGCATCTCACAGCGTCGATGCTCCGTCGCGTTGCTCTCATAGGGTCCGACCTTCAGCTCCACAACAGGGTGGATGCACATGTCAGTAATGACGTGCGCGGTGTAGCCCATGAGCCAAGCCAAACATTTTTCCTTTCCAAGACCCTGAGTAAGTCCACGCACAAGCTCAGCACCCACGTAGATGGCTTGGCATGTGTGCGTGTAGTGCATTGCATCGGCCCAGTTCTTTGAGTCACCCGAGGTAACATCCAAGTAGGGATAGTCGGGGCTGATAGATCCAAGCTCCAGGAATCTCGATTGTAGGTTAGCAGCATCGACAGCCTCGCGGGGGAATCCCTCAATTTCGAGGAGTCGCCTTTTCTCAGAGGCCAAATTCACCAAGGTAATGTGGGCATAACTTCCAGGCATATAAGCACCTCCACATAAAATATCTATCTATACCCCTTTTAGACCAAACTCAGCCGTATCATCTTATACCCTGGCTTGCTCCCCGACAATTATGTTTGTTACCCAGCCAAGCACCTTTGAATTTGGCGTTCCATCTTCGGTCGCAAACACATCAGAGCAGATTTTGATTTTGTCCATTAGGGTTTTTGCCTCGGCAAGGTTTGAAGTTTCCAGTAGAGTCTTGAAGCTGCCTGTAAGCACGTCCTTAAATTTGGCATCGTCAAGCATATCCTGCAATGTCAGATCCTCGGCTTTCTTACCCTTGCCAACTTCTTGAACAATGAACTTATCGATCAGGCTCCGATGCGCCATATATTTAATACGACCTTCTGTATCCAGAATAGGCAAGCGCTCTTTATTTTCTTTTCCAAGAATCGCATCTATGATATCTGCTTTCAATTTAATGTCCTTCTCCGGCTTCTGAAGTTCGAGTGTTACAGCCTTTCCTATAATTATCATTACATCCTTTATAGTAATGGATTTCAATTTTTCCATCGGTGTAAGTTGCTTGGCCATTTCTCTGACACTCCGACTTGCAGACTCAAAATTTTCCCGTGCGAAATAGTACGCCAAAACAGTCCCTACCCATGTGCCGAGAAGAGGCAGCATTGCACCAAAAACATATTGGGCGGTATCCAAATTTTTGTTCATTGTCAAAACATAGACGGCCATTACGCATGCCCCACCAATCGAACACACAAGGATCACTATTGCGAGTAAAAATCTGGCATCCCAGCCACAATTTGAAGGATTGCTCGAATCTGCTTTGTTTGACATGGTGGTTACCTCCTTTCTGATCAAAAAATTGGTATATACCAGAATTTAACTTTCATTCCGCCCGGTCCTTCCCTTTACTCCTTGCTTGTGGATAAGATTAGATCCAAATGACCAAGATCTCTATTGGTTAGGATGCAAGCAATGATGGCGGTTAAGTCTCTTTTCTTAGCTTTCACATTTCGCACCAAACTCGGCTAGCATCGAAGACACTCTCCTTGATCCTATGGACTTAGGTTCGCATATTTGAAATTGGCAATTTGTGATTCTTGTCAATAGATTCAACGCTGTTTTCCATACTTAGCCTGAATGTGACCGCCGTCATACTTATTCTTCCTTAGAGAAGAAAATTCTTCTCAAAATATGCCAGCTCTCAACCCCTTTGTTTCGCACTACAGCAGCTGACTATTGGATCAAATAGGCCGGTAAGCAGCCACTTTAGCTGGCTGACTTTTAACTAGGCAATCGCCGTAACAGATGAGCACATGTCCCGACTTAGTCGGAGGCTCGTTACCCTCGCATATTTCAAGCAATACTCGCTTGGCGGGGCTTTGACCAATCTCCAAAGTGATAGTATTATTCGGGTCCTGCCGCCCTAGCGCTATTAGAGGGCCAAAAATTCCCTCCTGCTGCTGAACAACAGTTTGAAATTCAGCGAGCGACTGGTTTCCAGGTGTACCGACCGTCTTAGTAGCCATGGCTAGAACTCCTTTCCAAATAATATTTTGATCTTCTGCGCAATAGCATTGAACGCATCCGTTGACTGAGCCTTGCTTATCCTTTCCAAAAGATCGGGAAGAGGGTCATCGCTTAAAATGCCCAGGGACTTTGCGAGGAGTTTCAGATCATCTGGTTTGAGCTTCTTAACATATTCTGCCGCTTTTTCACGACGCGCCTGAAGTTCTGCCGGAACCGGTGTAACGATGGTTAAACTTTCGATCTTGAGATCAGCCTTCTTCTCTTTGGCACCAGAGTCAGACTGAATTGCTGTAATTGCGCCCATAAAAGTCCCTGCTTGGTAATACTCGTAAACATCGGCGAGGGCCTGCTCGAAGGAATACTCCTCTAGGTTCTTCTTCATGCCTTCGAGGATGCGCGCCAGCACGTCCTTGCGCTGTGCATTCATCGCGGCAACGAGTGCCGGGACAGTCTTCTCGTAATAGTAATGCTTATCTATCGATGTCTTCGATCCGGCGACGCCCGCTGAGATTGCCGAAAGAACGGTCTTCGCGGTCTCGCCCCCAGTGGCAGCCGCTGCGAGATTGAGAGACAGGATGAGTACATCCGTGGCCGTATCCAGGAATTGCTTATCGGCTGTGACTGTGCGCAGCCATTTGAGATATTCCAAGTTGATCATCACCAGGCGGGCCGAAATCACGACGTCGCGATCCTTAGGAGTCGGCTCGCTCTTCGCATAGTAATTTTTAACAGCCGTCGCTGGCTTGAAATGCTCTGCTAATTGTTTGAGATCCTCATCAACATCATAGCTCGGCGGTGGTGCCCCTGCATATCGGAGGCTTGCGCACCCGAAGGTGAGAAGGAAAAGAACTAATGATAGTCCAATGACGGCAAAACGACCGTGCCGATGGATCAAGGAGTAAATTGATTTTGGCATGTATGCCCTCCTTCCTTTTCTTTGTCGTAATTTGCTCAACAGCTATCTTCATAGCTTGTGAGGGAGAAGTAGCGTTGTATCTTCATTTGTCATTAAACATTCCTCAACTCTAGAATCATCTCCCCTCACCCTTCCCTCTCCCGCAAGAGGCGAGGGGAATTTTGGTTATGGTTTGTAAATTTTTATCGCACCCGCCTTCACACCTGCCTGGGCGATATCCTCAGGAGTAGTATTTGAAACACTGATCTCAGGACCAAGGAAGTCCTTGCCCGCTTCTTTATAGCAGTGTCTGACAAAGGCGCTGCAATACATGGCGTGAGGGTCATCAAGGGGGTTGGGGAGCCACTGTCTTTTCGTGACGATGGCCCACCATGTCCCAAGAAGCTCTTGAATCGGATAGAGCGCCTGTTCATCAACGAGTTGTAGCGCCGTAGCAAGAACGTTATCCCTCTGCTCTTCTGAGAAGCCAAAATCGATGACAGCCGCATTCTCCACCTTCTTCCTGCACCATTTGCCGATCCAGTTCTCCTGAGCGCCATTCCGAACCTGAGATTTCAAAAGATTGACCTTGAGATCGGATTCGAACAGATACGGGCTTCTGCCCCTGGAACCATCCGCCCCCCTTCGATCGAGCCTCAACTCCCCAAAGATGAAGCAATGGGACCAGAGAGAAGCCTTACCATCTGTTGTCACTGCCCTCTGAGCCTCCCTGATGCTCAACCCGATAAAATCGCTGGTCCCCACCATCCCGATGATCCCGGGTTTGTAATGGGTCGTAAAAAACTCGAGTAATTGTGGAATCAATTCCTCCATAGCGCCATCCCCCTCCCCCTAACTTTCTCTCTAACACTGAGAGAGCTTCGGGCATTCTTAAAAACTAAAAATTTACAAGCTCCATCATCTCATAGGCGGGGCTAAGTTTCTCTATGGTCAGCCGTTGATGGACTTTCACCGACTCCTGAAATTGAAACCAATTGCTCATCTTGTAATCCCCTTTCCATGAATAAACCCATTTAAAAAAACCCATTTTCCTATCAATCGCCTCTTTGAACCAGGCCTCTTGATCGTACTCGATAAAATGAGTTCCGATGAGCGCCTTGTAACGACCTATTCGATCCGCAGTCAGCCGGTTCGTATCGTCCGCTTCTCCTATCGCCTCGCTCAGCTCTTTAGTCAGGCTGGCTACGTCCTGAGCTGACGGTGTTCTTGCCCGAGACCCGCAGTATTCCTTAAAAAGACCAACGGCCGCGTCAAGAAATCGCTGTCTGTTGTCGATCTTGGAATGGCTTGGAATAAGACGCTGGTCCTTCCAGAGCAAGGCTGGCCAATCGGGATTTAACTTTGCGTCCGCATGCCCGATGTTAGGAATCACTTTTTCAACGGCCCCTTTCATCGAATTAAACGAGTCATTACAGCCTACGAAGTTCTGGTGCGCGAATGTGTCAGAATACATGTGACTGGCCACCCCGATTCGGTAGAGGTTTTTGGAACTCAAAGCCTCCCTAAGCAGTAAACAGGCGTTTTGGTTTTTAGGAAGGGTGTTCAACAAATGAAGCTTTCCGTCCCTGCGGCGGCCGGAATCGACAAAAACCTCGTCCTTGGTTCCGGGCATAAAGTGGAAAATGGGGTGGATTCGGAGAAGGTCTTTGGCGGGCTTTAAGATGTTTAATGTTTGACTGATGTAATTGTGGTATCGGTCGGGAGTTCCCTCGCCGATCTCATACCGCTTGTTGTTATCATCCGTGTGCTGGGACGAAAAGGCGATCAGATAAGCGTCATGGGGATCATACCCCGCCCTCAATGCCACGATGTAGACGATGTAATAATGGAACTCGATATCCATAATAACTCACCTTACGCTGTTAAGAGCCCCCACCACCAACCCAAAATGACAGATACCTCAACCCTCCACCAACCGGCATCGAGTCTATTTTTTAGCGTTCACCTTTCCGCTGAAACCCTTCACTAATGATGATATGGGTATCCACCTATTTTACTCTCAAGATAGTTATTCGGGTTTACTCAAGCTGCCTTGCTGCGCAACACGGCATCAGCGACCTTTCTTTCAACATCTCGGCTGAAAAGCACTCCAAGATATTTCCCTTTATCCGAGATGACAGCAGCCATATCAACTGGTTCTTCTCTCATGGCCTTAAGGACTTCCACAAGGCTACTGCTACCTTTTACAACCAAAGATATTGCCACGTTAGAGAAACTTTCTTGGACATTTCCTTGTTCAATTGCACTTACGAATCTCCCGAGTATTTCCATATCAAAGCGGTCGTATCCGCCAGAATCGATTTGACCCTTGAAGAAGTGGATAGGGATATAACAGATGAATTGCCCTTCCTTGGTGCGCACCTCTATAAAACTTAAATTCGGCAATTTCTCTAAATACTCTCGTATCCCATAAGGCGTATAATAGTTTCTCCTACCAGATTCAAAGACAAGCCACCTTATAGATAAGGCTTTTTCTCTCGGCATTTTGTGCAAATACTCCAGACTTTGTTTTTCATCGCCAGGAATATCGGATAGTGCATCGGTTGCTTTCAGATCTATCGATGAAGAGACTGACGCCTTCAACGCCGACTCCAACTCAACGCCAAAGCCTTTGAATTTCGTTATGTATCCGCCCACAAACAGGGCAACAAGAATTGGCAAAATGGAAAGCAAAATCCATTGGTTGGAAAGATTAAGAAACTTGGCCCCCCTCTCCTGAAGAATTCCAAGGATGATCAACAACAGCAGAGAGGAGGAAATGCCAGCAATGATTATTTTTTTTCTATCCTGCATTGAAAACCTCCTGAAGTCACGATGGCCTATCGGCAGAATCGAATACCGGCACTGAAACGATCAAAAAACGGCAACTCCATTTTCTCAGCGTCCACCTTTTCCACCAAAGTATTTTGTATCCTCTCAAAATACTTGCCGTAAAGAACCACTTAATAAATTGATTATTTATGACAATATTTTCTCCCATAAATTGCTCATGGCTTCGATAGTGAAAATACCACTCAACAATTTTTTTAGATGATTAGATGTATGTATGGTGAAGAATATTATGACTGCAAGAACAACCGTTATTATGAAAATCTGGTCGGGCGCCCACCAAACAAGACCCCTTTGATTGAGATATTTCTTGTATAGTGAAAAAAACATAATATAGCATGCAAAGGCTAATATGGTTGATATATAAAAAGCGAGTAAATAAAATTTATTGGGCCCCTGTGTCCCCGAACTAGGCGGTCCTTCCGGAATAGGACGCAGTTCGTGTTGGCGTTTTCTAAATTCACTGTTGCCATTTTCCCATCCAATAAATCCTGGGGCCATTTGATTCTTAATAAAAATGTAACGTTCGAATACGAGAAAAAAGGATGCTATTCGATTAATACTGATCCCTTTATCTAACAATAAATAAAGGCAGGGGAAAATGATAATCAACCCGACCAATGCTATGAAGCAATAAAGAAATTCGATTTTTTCTTGAAATAATAATGGAACTGCTAGTCCTAAAAGTGACCCTATGGCAGCAATTTCGAACATAAGAAAATTATGCTGACATTTCTTTAGCGTCAGTAGCTCATCGCGAATCATAACGAGTTCCTTGTTTGCAAGCTCTTCCTTTTGCATATTGAAACCCTCCTTCCTAACGGGGGTCAGGTTTATTTTCTTAGCGTTCACCTTTTACACCATATTCCGCAAAGAGAACTAAACCTGTTCTCAATTGCTAATATTAAGAATTTGTCCCCTCCATTCTCATAAATTGCAATATTGCAAGCCTGACCCCAGAGCCAGAGCTTGACCATAAAATCTTCTGCCAATTATCAAAATCAGGCACCACTTATTTAAAGTTACCTACTACATGTTTTTTTGTATAAACTCAACTATCTGTTCTGCAGCGCGCTCAACAGCTTGAGGAGTGGTTCCAGCAAAAACAGTCCCACCTGAAGACCTACCTTGCGCTATAAAGGTCCCTATGCTTTTGCTTTCTTTTAAATCAAACAATTCTACTTCAACATCTATCCCTGCACGACCAGCCATGGCACCAACCATCACACGCGCTCCTGGGCTTACTCTTTTCAATTGTATTATTTTTGCATTAAGTCGTAAATTTGCTTGTGCATCTGGAGAAGATGAGCCTGAGAAAACCTTGTCGAACAACCCTTTTTCCCGAAGCTTGGCGATAGTCACGGTTTCAAGTTGAACGATCTCTTCTGATAATCCAGGCACCTGGGACGAAATATTAAAAAGCACTGTTTTATAAGTGGACAATTTTAGTGTCATCGGAGTTGTTTCCGTAATTGCCCCTCTAGACGCGCATCCGTTAAGTAAAATTAAAATAAATATTACTCCGTGCTTTACAAGCGTATATCTTTTCATAAATTATCAACCTCCTTTTAGTATTTTTTTATTCTAATCGGTCTGCTTCACCTAACGAGTCCGTCAAGAAAGGGGACGAAGGTTCTAAAACATTTTCACCCAACAGGGTCTATTTTCTTGGCATTCACCTTTTCCACCAAATTCCACCAAGAAAACTAAATACATAAAATAGGGAAGTGGCCCTAATTTCCACTCTCACTCAAACACTCTCCACCTTTTCATGCTCTTCGAACCATACAGATTGGGGGTCTGCGGGTACTGCTGAGAGGGCAGGGTCTTCCTGACCGCATTGAACCAATCCCGGTACGTCGCCTTAGGTTTAAGAGACTCGAGGGCTCGAAGCGCAACGAAGGTGAAGGCGCCGTTGGGCCTTCCCCTAAAGTATGCGTCATAGCTGTATTCGGTGTCCTGACACCCCGACATGAGCAGGGCGGCGTAACGCCCGGGAGGGCTTGATGTGCGAAAGGCCCGTCGCTTGCCCAGTTTTGCGGCATTTCGCCTTGAGAGAAAGACCGAGGGCGGCAGGAAGCGAACTTTCCGCTGGGGGGCATTCTTTCCTTCGATTGTCGGCGGTGTCAGGATCGGGGCGAACCTCGCCACAGTCCCCGAATGGCAGGAATCGGAGATCATGAAGACCTTCACGCCCGGCTGACGGGCGCTGAAGAGGTCGAACAGCTCGTCGTCCGTGATCGGGCCTTTGGCATGAATGTCGTATGGGCAGAGACATTCATCCGTGCCATCAGGCTCATCCCCATCTTCGTCCGGCACAAATGAGCCATGCCCCGAATACTGGATGACAACGAAGTCGTCACGCTTGGCCTGCGTGATTAGGGTCTTGATGGCCTTGCGAATCGAATCGCCAGTCGCCTGTTTGTCGAGTATCTTCTCGATTGCGAACCCGCGCTTTCCGAGGGCCGCTGCCCAGTCGTTGGCGTCATTCACGCATCCCGCCAGATCGCTCCCTGTTCCAGGATAGTCATTGATACCAATACATAAGGCGCGTTTTCCCATGGCTTTCCTCCTTCTCCGGTTTGGTTGTCAAGCGTTGAAATTCAATTAACCGCTAATATGTTAAGATTACGGCCCATTACTAAATATCCAAAAAGATAGGCCTATGATCACTTGGCCTTTTTTGGCGGTCTCTTGTTGCATTTGGATCCATTGCGGCATCGTATTCGTTGTGAAGGATGCCACTTGAAACGATGGAATTCACCATTGCCGGTGAAACAGCGATATGGTCTAAAAGCAACTTCTTATCTTCACCATCGACATAGTCATAAAATTCCGCAGTGTATCTATTTGAAGGATTTACTTTATCGATAAAAGAATGACGGAAAAGCAACTCGTGAGCGAACGTGCTGCCCAGGATAATATCAATGACATTGTGTGTCAGGTAGCGCATCTCGAAATAATCAAGCCCCGGTCCGTCATTCAGGTCCCCTGTAACAATAATGTTTGCATTTGGATCATTGCTGATCAGGGTGTCAAGATACATACGTACTCGCATGGCCTCGGTAGATATTCTTCTTCGGCTTTCCAATGCTGTATTGATAAATTGTTGCTTGGTAGCAGGATTTTTCCAAAGTTTTTCGCCATTATGCACATAGTTTGATTTGGAATGCATGGTTATGATCCTGCATTTTTTCCCATTAGCAAGATCCCCTTCAATGACTACAGGTAAACGGGTAAACTTATAAGGTTCGGCTATCCCATTTCCATCAATATCGCACTCCCATTTATTCTTCAATTTAGCCGTCTCAGGTTCTACTACAAGTTGACCATTTGCCAAACCGCCATTTTTTTTGACCAATGCATAGATCTTTTGTGAGCTGCCGTCAATGCCACCAAAAACATCGTACAGGAGCACGTTATTCTTACTGAGATAGGTTGAGACAAAGAGCTGCATTTCCCGAATATCGCTCGGTCCTTCCTCGATAGTAAGCACATCCGGATCGGCGCTGAGGATGAGGCCGGCAACGCGCTTTGCCAGATCATCCACATTGTCGATTCCTTTGTTAGGATTGTTTTGCCGGAATGCCACCTTGTTACCTCCGACGAACCAGTCATTCATCCATTCTATGTTAAAATTTACTAAACGCATATAAGCCTCCTTTAGCTGATTTTCATCTGGTTCTTTATCCTTTGAGGCACACTTCGCAGTTTCACTTCAAACTTAATTAAAATCTTCTGTCAATTTTCAAGGCCAGGCATTGTTTGTCCGGGGTCGCGGGTCAGAGCCCGGCCGCGACCTTTTTGGCAATGGCCACGGCGTCGTCAAGGAGTCCGATGATTTTAATAACGTTCCGGGCAACATTGATCTGTTTCTTGATCTCAGCGACGGCAGCCTCCAGCTTGGTGTTTATCTTCGCAAGGCCCTTCATGGCGCCCTCGGCATCCCCGAGCCATTCATCCATCATCTCGCCGATGAGGATATCGATCTCCGGCGGGCTGTGTGAGTAAAAGCCCCTCGACCTTGGAGACATCGCCAGCGGCCGTCTCAGCAATATAGCGGTTGCGGGCGCGTTCGTGGACAAGGCTGAGGGAAGCATCCGCCCCATCCCGGAGCTGCTGGATCGAGCTGGTAAGCGCGACGAAGGGGGCTGGCGAGATGCTTGCGCAACCGGCGACTCCAAGGATCGCCACTACGATTGCAAGGAATACGAGGAACCGGTGCACGGTCGAAGCGGATTTTGGGGTGTTTGATAATATCATGCATGCCTCCTCCAGTTCATCCTATGACCATCGCCCGATAGACATGGGGTCGCCCTTGACAAAGGATAAAATCCGATTTCAACTCATATTTGGGGTCGGCCCCCTTTAGTGCCCTCAATAATTTTCAATCAGGCTTCCGGCTTAAACATTGACTCAGGCCCTCGAAAGCATCTCTTGCTTCGGTATCGTCTATGTGCAGGGTCCCTCTCCTTGATTTGTCTTCTGGAATTCACAGTGGGCCATTTCTTGCTCACTGACAATACGCGATTGAACGAGGTGTAATATTATGAGGGGCCCTAAGGGAATCGATCTTCCCCTAGAGCTCTTATAGGACCATCTTCTGAAAACCTTTTCTCATCTTTCCCCCTGAAAGGTTTGAGAGGAGTTTCCTAAGGCAGGGACATTTAAAAATTGATAGATTATTTAGCAAATTCTTTGCCAAAAGTCTATTGTTTTGTTTGGTTTTATAATCAATTGAAATCAATAGGTAATTTGATTTTTATCCAATCCGCCTACATGAAGTAATGGGCTTTGAACTGTAATCTATTTTGAGAGTTGCCAACGATTGTTGGCAGTCAGGGGATGAGGTGGTCTAAATGGATGTCTTCATCCTCAAAAACCTTCAAAATCTCCTCAAGGACGCCATTCCTAAAGGAACCCGCTATCCTTCCGTATAAATCTTTGCATATATTCTCTTCAGTCATGGCGAAAAAATATGAAACTTTATACAGAAAGTCAAGAAGTTCTGATCAACATTCCGGTTAACGATGAGAAAAGAGCGACCTCTGGGACGGAATAGTTTTGATAAATATGAGAACAAAAAAGGGAGGCGCGATGGCCTCCCTTTTCATTTAAATCCATGTGATCATGGAATTATCGTTTGGAGTATTGGGGTCTTCGCCTGGCTCCCCTTAACCCGTATTTCTTACGCTCCTTGATCCTTGAATCCCTTGTCAGAAGGCCGGCCTTTTTCAGGGCATCCTTAAACTCCGCATTGAACTGAAGCAGGGCTTTTGATATTCCATGACGGACAGCCTCGGATTGACCGGCAATGCCTCCTCCATGGACATTGGCTTTCACATCGAATTGATTCCGGGTCCCCGTCAGATCAAAGGGCTGCATGATGATCATCTCGCAGGTCTCCCGTCCGAAATACTCCTTCAGGGCCCTTTCATTGACTACGAACTTCCCTTCGCCCGGCTCCAACCATACTCGGGCAATTGAGGTCTTCCTTTTTCCTGTGGCATAAATCGGTTCTGGCACTGTTTTCTCCTTAATTATGAAATATACGAATTATTCACCGGCTTTAAATTTCAAGCGGAACGGGTTTCTGGGCTTCGTGAGGATGTTTTGCCCCGGCATAGATCTTCAATTTCTGGATCATCTGACGGCCCAGGCTGGTTTTGGGCAACATCCCCTTCACAGCGATCCGGATCATCTCGGTGGGTTTCTTGGTCAGCAGCTTTTCAGCGCTCATCTCCCGAATTCCGCCCGGATAACCCGTATGACGATAGTAAGTCTTGTCTTTCATCTTCTTACCGGTCAACGCCACTTTTCCGGCATTGACGACAATGACGAAATCGCCTGTGTCCACGTGAGGGGTGTAAATCGGTTTGTTCTTTCCCCTCAATATCTTTGCCAGTTCAGTGGCTAATCTTCCCAGGACCTTTCCTTCCGCATCCACGAGATACCACTGATGTTCCACTTCTTCTTTTTTAGCCTGATAGGTCTTCATAGAACCACCTTAATTTAAAAAGATAAGATATTGTAGTAATGACTGTCAAGGATTTATCTTTCCCCCTCACCCTTACCCTCTCCCACAAGAGACTGTGTCGCAATCGCGAGCAAAGGGGGAGAGGCAGTCAGGTTCCAAAGTTTTAGGATGCGGGTCTTTTAGATGATGGGAAATTGTCACTTGTATAAAATCAAATGTTTTCATATGCTTGGCACGCCTGAATCCGAACGGCTAAAGGTAACCACCCTAAACCTTTTCCACCCGACCGCCTCTCCCCCTTTTCAAAAATGGGGTTTTTTCATATTACGACACAGTCTCCAAGGGGAGAGGGAGAAGAGATCAGCGTTTCTTTTTCTGTGTGAAATGTTTATTCCAGAGTAGAACAACAGGGCTGGCCACATAAATCGTCGAATAGGTTCCGGCGATAAGCCCCACAATAAGGGTTAGAGCAAAATCGTGGATGACTGGCCCCCCGAAGAAAAAGAGGATCAGTACCACCATCATTACTGTCCCTGAAGTAAGGATTGTCCGTCCGAGAGTCTCGTTGATGGCGGTGTTAAAGATCGTTTCAAGGTTCTCTTTCCTGTACTTCTTGACATCCTCCCGGACCCGATCGAAGATGACAATGGTATCGTTGATCGAGAATCCGATGATCGTCAGGATAACAGCCATCAGAGGCAGGGAATATTCAAGGTCTAAAAGGGATATGGCTCCGTAAGCGATAATGATGTCGTGGACCAGGGCGGCAATCCCCCCCAGTCCGAAAGAGATTTGTTTGAATCTCCATGCCACGTAAATGAGGATGGCGATAAAAGAGAGAGAGACCGCCCAGAGAGCCTTGGTCTTCAAATCCTTTCCCACTTTTGGGCCGACCACTTCCACTCGCCGGATTTCCAGGTTTTTACCCTGAAATCGCTGCTGAAGATTTGCTTGAATCTCTTTTGATATCTTTTCGAGATCATCCCCGCCTTTTTCAATCCGGATTAGAAACTCATTTTCTCCCCCGAATTTCTGGACCATGGCATCTTTTGATCCTATCGCCTCCATGGCATTGCGAACTTCGGAGATATCCACATTCTGAGCAAATCTGATCTGGAGCAGGATGCCTCCTGCAAAGTCAACCCCGTACCTCAGTCCATTGTGAAGAAAGATAGAACCCAGGCTAATGAGAATAGCGATCCCTGAAATCCAGACCGTAATCTTCTTCTTACCAATAAAGTCAAAACGTGTTCCTGGTCTGATCAAATCCATAGAATTCACTCACTTAAATGCTCAACTTCTTGACATTCATCTTTAGGGTAAGAAAATCAAAGACCCATCGGGTAATATACACAGCCGTGAAGATATTGGCTAAAAGACCAATACATAGAGTTACAGCAAATCCCCTCACCGGACCTGTGCCAAACTGATAAAGAAAAAGAGCGGCGATTAAAGTCGTTACATTCGAGTCCAAAATCGTGACAAAGGCCCTTCGGTAACCCTCGTCAATGGCAGCCCGGATCGTCTTCCCCCATCTCAATTCTTCCTTGATTCTTTCGTGAATGAGGACATTGGCGTCCACTGCCATTCCAATCGAAAGAACAAGGCCGGCAATTCCTGGAAGGGTGAGTGTGGCCCGAAAAATTGCAAGCGCACCCATCACAAGGATGATATTGAGGATCAGAGCGACATCAGCAATCACTCCTGAGACACGGTAATAGAAAATCATGAACAGGGCGACAAGGGCAGCACTGACCAGAGTGGCAATAATACCTTTCCTTATGGAATCCTGTCCCAGAGAAGGCCCGACGCTTCTCTGCTCAAGGATATTCACCGGCGCAGGCAAGGCCCCTGCCCTGAGAACAATGGCCAGGTCGCCCGCCTCCTTCATATCGAAACGGCCGGTGATCTGCGCCCTCCCTCCGGCGATCCTCTCCTGAATGACCGGTGCGGAATAGACATTATCATCCAGAATAATGGCCAATCTCCTCTTCACATTGGCTCCGGTGATTTGCTCGAAAAGCTTCGCACCGATATCATCAAATTCCAGAGCCACATAGGGTTCATTGAACTGGGTATCGAGGGTAACCCGGGCATCCTTCAAAACCTCACCGGTCATCAGGGTCTTTTCTTTCAAAAGAAAGGGGATCTTCTTCACCCCTCCGGTCTTCGGATCGACCTGCCTCTGATAGAGGAGGATGCTCCCCTCCGGGGCGCTTCCTTTCAATGCCTCATCAAGGTTGCCCTCTTCATCCACCAGTTTGAATTCTAACAGGGCGGTCCGGCCGATGAGATCGATCGCCCTCTGTGGGTCTTTGATCCCGGGGAGCTGAATCAGAATGCGGTCCGTTCCCTGAAGGGTGATTTCAGGTTCGGCCACCCCGAACTGGTCGATCCGGTTCCGGATCGTCTCCAATGCCTGATCAATGGCGCCCTTTCTGACCTGTTCGGCCTGCCGGCTGTCCAGAACAAGAACAACCTTCCAGATCCCTTTATCAAGGGCGGTCGTGGAAAGTTCCTGCATGACAGCATAACGCTGGCTCAGGATCTTCTCCCATTTATCCTTGTCGCCCGAAACCTCAAGAACGATTTGATTGCTCTTTTCCCTCTCCAGTTTTCCGACGGGAATTCCCTTATCCCGCATGTCATCTCTCAGGTTATTCTTCACCCTCTCCACATAACTTTCGATCGCCTTCTCCGCCTCCACTTCGAGGATGAGGTGCATTCCGCCCTGCAGGTCAAGGCCAAGGTGGACCTTTTCCGTGGGGATGATTTTATAAAACCAAGCCGGCAACTCCGGAGTCAATGTGGGCAAAAAGAGGAGGATGGCAAAAACAGTCACCGCCCCATAAACGATCAATCTCCATTTCAGGTTTCTCAGCATATGTTACAAACCCTCACAAAGAGATTTCTGGAAAAGTCAGGAAATCTCTATAAAATCTCTGGAATCATTTTTTAAAAAAGGATTTAGCGAATTACACTAATGATAACGAATTTCACGAATGGGGTCCTATTCGTGTCATTCGTTCTAATTCGTGCCATTCGTTTCTATTTTCTAAGCAATCAGAGAGCAAAAGGTAGTTTTTCAGAGCTCTCACAAAATGAAACCAAGAGTTTTGGAACCCTTGGATTACAGAAACATAGCCTATCGCCCGGTATTTTTCAAGGGGAAATTATAGAGATTTCTGAAAAAGTCCGGAAATCTCTGATTACACTGATTAAGTATCGATTCCACAGATAGAAAATCAATAAAATCTGTATCATCCTTTCCGAAATCTCTGCAATCAAGGGAGTTTATGGTAGATTTTCAGAGCTCCTATAAAAAAGGCCCAAGGCAGATTCCCTTGGGCCTGAAGCCTTTCACGAACCGGATTTTACTTCATATCACTCCATTTCCCATATTTCTCCCTCAAAATCCGGTGGAGGATCTTTCCGGTCGGGGTCATGGGCATCTCTTCGTCCTTGATGAAATCGACTGATTTGGGTATCTTATACCCTGCAATCTTCCCCCTGCAGTGATCGATCAGTTCCTTATCCGTAACCGTCTTTCCCTGGTGGATGGTGACAATCGCCTTAATCGCCTCGCCCCATTTCGGGTCAGGAATACCAATCACTGCCACATATTTAACGGCAGGATGGGAACCCAACAAATTCTCCACTTCTGATGGAAAAACATTTTCACCGCCGGTAATGATCATATTCGCTTTTCGATCAACCAGGGTAAAATAGCCATCCTCATCCTGGCAGGCCATATCTCCGGCGGTGAACCATTCGCCCTGGAAGACCGATTTGGTCTTTTCAGGGTCTTTCCAGTACTCTTTAAAGACATGAGGGGTGCGCGAATAAAGTTCTCCCACCTCGCCTCTTTTGACCTCTTTTCCGCTCTCATCAAGAATCTTGATCCGGTCCGTGCCCCAGATCTCCCTTCCGATGGATCCGAGTTTCTTAAACTGTTCCTCAGGTCTGAGCAGCGTCACCAGTCCGGCCTCGGTTGAACCGTAAGCCTCCCAGAGCTCCGAATTTTTAAAATAGTCCATAATGGCCATCTTCGTGTCTTTTCGGGCCGGCGCCGAGGAAATGAGAAGCTGACGGATCGAACTGACATCAATGCTTTTCTTCACCTCATCGGGAAGGGAAAGCATCATAATATAATGGGTGGGAACGAGAGAGGTGAAGGTGATCTTCTCCTTTTCAATCGTCTTCAATAGGTCGACCGGGTCGAAACTGATCATATTGTAAACAAATACCCTTGCGCTGACATAAGTATAGGTGAAGGAATAGTAGATCGAATTGATATGGCACATGGGCATGACGAGCATCACAC
>VGSS01000008.1 GCA_016874935.1 Deltaproteobacteria bacterium
TCGGACTGGTCCTGAGGGGAATCAAGGATGATGACCGGGTCGTCATGGCCGGAGGAATCAATATCCACTGGTATAAGGCCCAGGCCATCTTTATCGCCGGCGCAGTGGGTTGTTTTGCGGGAGCCTTGATGACGCACTATTACCAGTTTGTAGGTCGCTCTGTTTTTGCTCTCGATTTTACGGTTCTGCCTTTAGCAGGCGCTGTTTTAGGCGGACCAGGAAGCTTTGCAGGAGCCACCATCGGCACATTTATCCTGGTTCCACTTTCAGAAGCCCTTCGCGCATTAGGCGGTTTAAGGATGGCCCTTTACGGCGTCATCCTGATCGCCGCCCTGGTCGTTCTTCCGGAAGGTCTTTTCCACTATATCGAAAGAAGGTATCATCAGTTTGAGAGGGACGCGAGGGTATAGATGCAGGAAGAAGAGATCTTAAAGGTTGAACACCTGACCAAGCGCTTCGGCGGCGTTGTCGCTGTGGACAATGTGAGTTTTTCCCTGCAAAAGGGTGAGTTTTTGGGAATCATCGGCCCCAATGGGTCGGGCAAGACAACCCTGATTAATCTGATTACCGGGTTTGTCAAACCTACGTCAGGCAAGGTCACCTTCAATCATAAGGACATCACCGGCAAACCACCCTATCGGATCGCCTGCCTCGGCGTTTCCCGCAGTTTCCAGATGGCGAGGGCCTTTCATAAGCTTCCCGCATTTAAGAACCTCATCGTCCCGCTTTACTCCCCGAGGGTGAAGAGGCTCGGAGGAGGAAAATACGGAGAGAGGGATGATGTCGCCATCGACCTTCTGGACGACCTGGGGTTTGAGCGTGACTCCGCAGTCCCGTATAAGGCGGCAGGAAGCCTTCCCCACGGATATTTAAAACGGCTAGACCTGGCCCGTTGCATGGCGCTCCGTCCGGACCTCTTGATCCTTGATGAACTCTTCTCAGGAATGGCGATGTCTGAGGTGGCGGCCACCCTTCCGATGGTTGAGAAATTTAACAGGGAAGGGCTGACCATTGTGATGGCAGAACACCGCCTCAAGGAACTCTTCCGTGTGGCCAATCGTGTGATTGTTCTCAATTTCGGACAGAAGATTGCGGATGGCACACCCAAAGAGGTGATGGGCCGCGAGGAAGTTCAGAAAGCGTATTTAGGGACGGAAGTGGAAGGGTGATAAGAACGATGGACGAGGGACGATAGACGATGAACAATGGACAATAAACAATGAACAATAAACAATGAACAATAAACAATGAACAATAAACAATGAACAATAAACAATAAACCTTAGACAGAAGACGGATAGATCGTTGTGGCTGAGAAGATGCTTGAAGTGAAAAATCTGATGGTCTTTTTTGAGAATGCTTTGGCATTAAATGACCTGAGTCTCGATGTCTATCAAGGAGAGATTGTAAGCGCGCTGGGATCGAATAGTGCCGGAAAGACGACCCTGATGAATACGATCTCGGGTCTGATTATCGATATGAAGGTGAAGGAAGAGCGAAAGGGAGGGGAAAGGATCACGATCATGGGAGAAATCCGGTTTGAAGGAGAAGAGATCCTGTCCACCAAACCGAGCCTCCGCATTCGCAAAGGAATTGCGTTGAGCCGGGAGAGGCATCCCATCTTTCCCGATAGCGATATTGAGGAAAATCTGAGGATCAGCACCTATTTGAGGAGGGACAGAGAGATCGGGAAGACCTACGACTTTGTCTATGATATCTTTCCTCCCCTGAAAGAGCTCAAGAAGAGGAGGGCCGGGTTCTGTAGCGGAGGGGAGCAGCAGATGCTGTCCATCGGGATGGCTTTGATGACGAAACCGAAATTGCTACTTCTGGATGAGCCCCTGTTGGGGCTCAGCCCCGCGATGCAGAACAGTCTGATCCAGGCGATCAAACAGATCCATAAGGAAGGGATTACGGTTCTGGTAGCGGAACAATTTGCCAGGCCTCTGCTGCCAATTGTGGATCGAGGATATATCATTGAGAATGGAATGCTCACCCTGCAGGGAACCGGTCAGGAGCTGAGGGAGAACCCTGAGGTGAGATCCTCCTTCATGGGAGTGTAAGCGGAGGCGATGGATGCCCGGTTTGTTAGCAGATACGACCTACAAATCATTTGAAGAAGTAGTGAAGCGGTTTCCGGATAAGACAGCCTTGATCTTCCTTGGCGAGAAATATACTTTTTCCGAGCTTCACTCAATGGTGGTGCGATTGGCGGCCGGCCTTTATGAATCAGGAGTGGGGAAGGGAGAAAGGGTCATTGTCTATCTTTATAATCTCCCTCAGACGCTCATCGTCTGGCTTGCCCTCCAGCGCCTCGAAGCCGTTCCTGTGATGGTTGCTCCCGTGTATACATCCTATGACATCCGGTATATGGCCAATGATGTGGGAGCGGAGGTCATCTTCTGCATGGACACCAACCTCAGTTATGTCGTTGATGTCGTCAACGAATCTCCCATTAGGAAGATCGTTTTTACGAATATGGTCGACCTTCTTCCAAAATGGAAGAGGTATTTCGGCAAAGGCTTTGGCAGAATCCCGATGGGGAAAATTCCAAAAGGCAAGGATTTTATCTCTTTTCGCGATTTATTGAAAACAGGGACGCCTTCCTCTCTTCCCCCTTTTCAGGGTCAACCTGAAGATTCAGCGGTTATGCTCTATACCGGCGGGACCACAGGGTTCCCCAAAGGAGTGCCTTTATCCGCGGGTCTTTTTCTCTACAGAATTGATGAATGGGCAAAGGCGGCGGAGGCGGTTGTGCCGCTGGGTAAAGGGATATCCCTGTTATCCGCTCCTCTTTATCATGTCATCGGCCAGATGGATGGGCTGACGCCTCTCCTGATCACGGGCGAACCTTTAATCGTCATGCCACGGGTTGTCCTTGATGCGATGTTTGACCATATTCAGCGATACAAAGCAACACGCATGTTTGCCGTTCCAGCGATGTATCGAATGATTCTGGAACATGACCGGTTAGACTACTACGACCTGAGCTCTCTTAAATATTGCGGGACGGGTGGCGATGTCCTCCCCGCCGAAGTGGCGAATCGCTGGCATAAGAAGTTTGGAATTCCGCTTTATCAGGGTTATGGAGCCACCGAGCTTTGTGCCGCCATCTCTCTCAGTTATGCGAGAGATGGAATCCCCCCGGAAGGGGCGGCGGGGAAAATATCACCGGGCAGTAAGTTTCGCTTAGTTGATCCTGATACGTTGGAGCCAGTCCCTCCAGGCGAACCGGGCGAATTGCTGGCGACCTCTCCCTATCCCGTGAAGTCTTACTGGAATAAACCCGAAGAGTCGGACAAATGCTTTTTCCTGATCGATGGAGAGGTCTGGTATCGAACAAAAGATATGGTGGAGGTTGACAAGGATCAATGGCTTTACTTCAGAGACCGATCCGTCGATCTCATCAAACATAAAGGCTATCGGATTGCGGCGGCTGAGGTCGAAAGGGTGTTGCAGGAGCATCCCGCGGTCATTGCGGCCAGTGTTGTCGGCATCCCGGATGAGAAGGTGGGAGAACGAATCAAGGCCTTTGTTGTCCTCAAAGAGGATATTAAAGGAATCAGTGGGTTCGAACTTACCAAATGGTGCAAAGAGAAATTGGCCCCTTACAAGGTCCCTCAATACATCGAATTTCGGGATATGCTTCCGAAGTCGAAGGTGGGGAAATTCTTGCGAAGGGAGCTGAGGGAAGAAGAGCGCAGAAAAATATCCGAATGAGGGGGGAGAAAAAATGAAAATTCGAAGTTTTACCATTTACGACATTTTCAAAAGGAATGCGAAGATATTTAAGACACAGACAGCCGTTTTGACTGACGGCGAAAAAATGACTTACGGAGAGCTTTTTAACCAGGTCAATGCTGTCTCAGGGTGGCTGAAGGGCAGGGGGATTAAGAAAGGCGACCGGATTGGCGTTCTGGCGAAGAACCATACCTATTATTTCCCTTTGATGGGCGCCATTGCCTCTTCAGGAGCGATCATGGTGGCCATCAATTTCCGGCTGTCGGCTGATGAGATAAAATACAACCTGACCAATACGGAACCCGTGATGATTGTCGTGGACCCGGATTTTGAAAAAATGGTCGATGATCTTCGGCCTGACTGTCCTTTTTTGAAAGAATTTGTGACTTTTGGAACAGGAGGAGGGAATTACACGCCTTTCACTTCGCTCCTGAAGAGCCAACCGGTTGAGGCGGCGGAGGTCGATGGAGACGATCCTTTTGTCATCATACACACGGCGGCGGTCCAGGGAAAGCCCCGCGGAGCCGTGATCAGCCACCACAATCTCATTGCCTGCACGCTACAGAATATTGCCATCATGGGGCTCACGCATGAAGAGTCCTATCTGAACATCCTTCCCCTCTTTCACATCGCAGGAATGTTTGCGGCTCTGGTGACGATGCATGTGGGCGGAAGAAATGTGATGATTTCGAAATTTGACCCGAAATTGGCAGGAAAGATGATCGATCAGGAGAGGATTACTCTGATCGGTGACTTTCCGCCCATTCTTCTCAATCTGCTCGATGAGCAGGCAAAGGGAGAGTTCACCCTATCGCCCTTAAAGCATGTTTTGGGGATTGATTTGCAGGAGACGATTAAGAGATATGAAAACCTCGGCTACGGTCAGTTCTGGCTTGTTTATGGGCAGACGGAGACCATGGGATTGACCAGCGTCTGTTCGAATCTCGAAAAGGCCGGATGCGCGGGGAAACCCGGTCCGCTGGTCGATATAAAGATTGTGGATGAATTTGACAAAGAGGTCGAGACAGGAAAGGTAGGGGAAATCCTTGTTCGAGGTCCCCTGGTCTTTTTGGGATACTGGGGCGAGGAGGAGTTGACCCGGCACACCTTCCGGGATGGATGGCACCATACGGGCGATGCAGGCCGGTTTGACGAAGAGGGTTATCTCTGGTTTGCCGGAAGAAAAGCTGAAAAGGAGCTGATCAAGCCCGGGGGTGAAAATGTCTATCCGGTTGAAGTGGAAAAAGCCGTTCTTGAACATCCGGGCGTTCTGGAAGTCTCGGTGATCGGCGTTCCCGACCCAAAATTCGGCGAGGGGATCAAAGCCATCTGTGTCTTAAAACCGAATGTGAAACTGACGGAGAAGGAGTTGATCGATTTCGTCGGGGGAAGGATCGCACGGTATAAGAAACCGGGGTATGTTCAATTTGTCGACTCGCTTCCCAAGAAGGGGGATGGTTCGATAGACCGGCCAAAGGTGAAGGAGTTGTACGAGAAGTAAGAAGAAACGATAGACGATGGACGAAGGATGAGAGACGAGAGATGCTGAAATAAATTCAGCATGACATTTTATAGGAGTAGAAAATGAGAAAAGTAGCCATTGTTGGAATTGGACATGGGAAATTCGGGGTGAGGTCGGATGCCTCGCTCCGGGAATTAGTCTTTGAGGCGGTGAAAGGTTGTCTCGATGATTCGGGTCTTTCACTGAGGGAAGTGGACAGCATGGTAACCGGTGTGGCTGGGGATGAATTCTCGTTCGGGATACAGCCCTCTGCCCAGGTCCATGACTATATCGGTTTTCATCCCAAACCCAATTTCCGGGTTGAAGCCGCATGCGCCACCGGAAGCGCTGCCTTAAGAACAGGATGGATGACGATTACCTCTGGTCTGGCAGACATCGTCCTGGTCGTCGGAGTCGAGAAGATGACAGAGGTTCCCACGAGCACGGCCACGGAGATCATGGGCCGTGCAGGGGATGCGACCTGGGAGTATCCCTTCGGAACGACCTTTCCGGGTTACTACGCCATGATCGCCAATGCCCATATGGCAGAGTATGGAACGACAGAAGAGCAGTTAGCCAGAGTAGCGGTCAAGAATCACTATTATGGAAGCCTCAATCCCTATGCACAGATGCAGAAGGAGATCACGCTGGAGAAGGCGGTTACTTCCTTTACCGTGGCCTATCCGCTCAAGCTTTATGATTGCAGTCTGATCACTGATGGAGCAGCCGCCATCCTCCTTGCTTCGGAAGAAAAGGCAAAATCGATTTCAAAGAAACCGGTCTGGGTTGCCGGACTGGGTTGCGGAACAGATGCGATGAGGCTGGGAGACAGGAAGTCATTGACCTCCCTTGAGGCCACCCGCGAAGCGGCGAAAATCGCTTACAAAATGGCTGGAGTGGGGCCCTCGGATATCGATGTCGCCACGGTCCATGACTGTTTTACGATTGCGGAAGTGGTGGCTTACGAAGACCTCGGATTTTGCGAGAAGGGAGAGGGAGGGAAATTGATCGAGGCCAAGGAGACTTATGTGGGGGGCAGGATCCCGGTCAATGTGGATGGAGGATTAAAGTCAAAAGGCCATCCTCTTGGAGCCACGGGCGTTTCCATGGCCATTGAAATTACGAAGCAGTTAAGAGGGGAAGCGGACCAGAGGCAGGTGAAAAATGCGGAGATCGGCCTGACGCACAATGTGGGCGGATCCGGACAGGTGTCATTCATCCATATCTTCAGGAGGCAGTAAAATGGAGTTTAAGAATTTTTCTCTTTTCATCAGCCAGACAAAGGTGAACCGGTTTGCGGATGATTTGGCAGGGGGAAAGATCATGTCCACCCTCTGCAAGAAGTGTGGAAAACAGTACTATCCTCCTCAGGCAGACTGCCCATCCTGTATGGGAAGTGACATGGAGTGGAAAGAAATTAAGACCGAGGGAAAACTTCTCACCTTTACAAAGATCCATGTCCCTCCCGAGCATTTTGCCGTTCGTCAGCCCCTGATGCCCTTTTCGAGCATACAATTTGAACCCTGTCCGATTGGGATCCTGGAGGTGGAGAAGGGGTTGCCGGTCATGGGCTGGATACCCAAAATGGATGTTAAGAGGATCAAGGTGGGGATGAAGATGAAGGCCTCACCCTTCACCCTCCCCGACGGCAAGATCACGATTGTACTGGAAGTGGTTTAAACAAAGGGTTCAAGGGGCCAAGGGGTCAAGGATTCAAGTGGACTGTTTTTATTAAGGATAACTTGAACCCTAGACCCCTTGAATCCTGGAACCCTGTTTTTAAGACAGCCACCTCTTTCTTCTTCGGTAGTGTTTCACTTCACGGAAGCTTTTCCGTTTTCCGACTTGGCTGAGGCCGAGATAGAACTCTTTGATATCCTCGTTCTCCTTCAGTTTTGGAGAGGGTCCATCCAAAACAACCCGGCCGTTCTCCATGATGTAGCCAAAATCTGATGTAGAAAGGGCTATTTTCGCATTTTGTTCCACAAGCAGGATGGAAGTTCGCTCTTCATGGTTGATCTTTTTGATGATCTCGAAAATATCCTTCACGAGGAGCGGACTGAGCCCGAGAGAGGGTTCATCGAGAAGCATCACCTTTGGATGGGACATCAGGGCGCGTCCCATGACGAGCATCTGCCTCTCTCCGCCGGAGAGATAGCCGCTCACCTGTTTCCGGAGGTCTTTAAGCCTCGGGAAGTAGTGGTAGACCAGATTGAGGTCTTTTAAAATTCCCTCTTTATCGCTTCGAGCATAGGCTCCCACCCAGAGATTCTCCTCCACGGTGAGATGTTCAAACAGGCGGCGGCCTTCCATCACCTGAACAATTCCCATCTGAACGATCTCTTCTGGCGCTTTTCCATCGATCCTCACCCCATCAAACTCAATGCTTCCATCCGTGACCTCTCCCAATTCCGTATAAAGGACTCCTGAAATGGATTTCAGGGTAGTCGTCTTCCCCGCCCCATTGGCGCCCAATAATGAGATGATCTTTCCGTCAGGCACTTCGAGGGAGACCCCTTTCAGAACCAGGATCACATCACTGTAAATCACTTCGATATTGTTGAGGCGAAGCATTTCAGAACCTTGAAAATAGATTTACTAGGTCATTAGTTATTGGGTCATTAAATTAGAGTCCGTTTATAAATGTACTTTTTCCGTCATGCCGGACTTGATCCGGCATCCAGACGTCGTCCCGACGAAAGTCGGGAACCATCTCCATGACTGGATCCCGGTTTTCACCGGGAACCCTGGATTCCGGCTTTCGCCGGAATGACGACCTTTTTAGGAACCATTAGTTTATGGACAGACTCTAATTGCCTAATGACTAAGTAACTCAATGACACTCTTTACTTCTTGATGGGTGCTACAAATTCCAATGTTGTTGTTGCAATTCCTCCGGAGTCAACACCGGAAGCTTTTATCTTATAGATCCCAGGAGGAATGGGGTTGAGCGTCTTTGGGTCCGGTGCAAAAATGGGTGTCCATCCCACTCGAAAGATCGTGTTTAATTTTGCCGTGGGAGGAACATCGGCTTTGAAATTGCCTGCCTCATCTGCCTGCCCAAAAGCGATTCCCACATCCTCTCCAGGTTTCACCCCTTTCATCTCGACCTCCGGAGGTAGAACCATATCGACTACCACCATCTCTTTGGGCGTCCATCCGGCTCCCGTGAAGACGATGGGAACTCTCAAAATATCCGGAAATTTCAGCTCCACTTTTTCAGGTGTGACTGCCACCGTGACTTTTGGCTTCGGAGGTGGAAACAGAGTGCTGCAAGCCATGAAAGGCAAAAGGAACATTAAAAGGCTGAGAATCAGGATAATCTTCTTGAAAGAGTTCATCTATTTTTCCCCCTTTCTTGAGATTTTTAAAAAAGTTTAAAAATCTCTGATTACATTGATGACGATACGATTATACAGACATGAAATACTTTGCTAATTGAAAATCTGTGTAATCTAATTTTTTAATCTGTGTGATCATCTTCATTAAAATTTGTGAAGGGATACGGCATCAGGGGCCTTTATCCAATCGGATATGGAGACAACCTTTCCTGCCTTCACCTGATAAAATCTGACCTCCAGACTTCCTCTCCGTGAAGTCGGACTATAGGCGCAGGGCCCTTGAAGTCCAGCCCTCTCCGTACCGGTGAGGGTTTGGTAGGCCTGAAAGATAGCTTCACCATCCAACTTCTTGTAGCCCACCTGTTTTAAGGCATTCTTCAGCGCCGCCTCAAAAGTTATTGCCCAGGACATCCCAATGGTATAGACCTCGTTCATATCTTCCAGTTTCCCCCGCCCATACTTCATCCAGAGGTTCGCAAGCGGATGGTTTCTGGCGTCATCTCCACGGAGATAGTAAGAGACGATCACTACCCCTTCCAAGGCTTCCGGATGGAGCCGGACACCGAGAGAGGTGGGTCCCCAATAATCACAGAAGAACTGGATGGTTTTGGTCAAGCCCAATTTGTGGGCATCGCGAATGACATTGGTGGGCGTGGGGTCAACTCCCCCAACGAAGATATAATTGACCTCTGCCTTCGCCAATCGGGTGAGATAAACAGTATGATCCAGTGAGCCAGCCGGGAAAAACTCAGGCGGGGCTAAACTCACCCCCATCTTCTCTGCATATTCTTTCCCGCCACGGAGATATTCCTTGCCATAAGCATTGTCCCAGGAGATGTAACCGAGTTTCGGCATTCCTGTTTTTCCCTTCTTCTTCCAGTCTGCGACGAGCCAGTCAATAGTGGCCGCAAAAGAGTCCTGGTAAGTGGGACCCCATACAAAGATCCTGCCAAGATTAGCCTGGAATTCCCCATCTCCGGGGACCAGTGTGACTATTTTATCTTTTGTCGCCAGGGGTGCCACCGCTTTGCCGATGGGAGTGCCAATGGCATTGGCCACCAAAAGTTTGGGTTCCGTACGATACCTTTTGTAAGCAGAAACCCCTCTGGCGACATCGTACCGGGTGTCCACCCCGATAAACTTCACTTTTACGCCGTCCACACCGCCTCTGGCATTCATATCTTTGATGTAGTCCTCACAGCCCATATCCGCCGGGACGTTGAGACCCGCAATCGCAGCCGTGTAATCGGCCAGACTCAGATAGGTGACCTCCTTCTGGGCATGGCCTGGAATGACACCGATGACAAAAAGAAAAGTAACAATGATGACTCCCAAAAATATCTTTCTCATCTTCATCACGACCTCCTTTCGTTTATCAGAATAATCCTTCATATGCCTCATTGGTCTATCTCACCACCTCCTCTTCTAATGTGAAAACGGGTAGAGACGATAAGAAGCTTTGAAGATTTCCCACCGATGAGCCAGTCCCCTCGGCTCAAAGATCAAAAAAAGGATGAGGACCACACCGAATACTGAAACGCTCATGGAAGCCGCCGGGTGAATTCCTATCCAGGGGAAGACAGAGGCCAGAAGCGGTGCGGCAAACATGACTCCCTCCTCCAGAAGGCGAAGGAAAATGACACCGAAAAAGACTCCCGGGATACTCCCTCCACCCCCAACGATGAGCATCCCGATGTAATTGAGGGCATGGAGCAGGGTGAATTGTTCAGGGTGAACCATCTGGATCCAGTGGGCCCATAAAGAGCCGGCAATGCCCGCATAAAAGCAGGAGATGAAGAAGGCAAGCAGTTTATAGCGATAGAGTTCGATTCCCATTACCTCAGCCGCCAAATCGTTATCACGGATGGCCACGAAGGCTCTGCCGACACGGGTTCGGACCATATTCCGGGCTCCAAAGGTCATGAGGAACATGACGGTGATGATGATGTAGTAAATCTTCTCATCGCTGTCAAAAACATAACTCCCGATTTGTGGGGGGGGGGGATGGAGCCCCTGAGTCTTTCCTGTGATATCGAGGTGAGGGATCAACCACATCACCACAAAATGGATAGCAATTGTCGCCATGGCGAGGTAAAAGCCCTTGATGCGAAGGGAAGGAGCACCCCCACCCAATCCAATCAAACCTGCTACAATCCCTGAAATGGGAAGTGCAATAAAGAAGGAAAGTCCAAACTTTCCAGTAAGAATGGCTGAAGTATAAGCGCCGACAGCCATGAAGGCGGCCTGACCGAAAGAGATCTGGCCGCAGTAACCGCTGACCAGTTGAAGGCCAAGAACAATAATGACCGTAATGCTGAGGCTGTTGAGCAGACTGATAAAATAGTAGGACCCATAGAGAGGAAAGGTGTATAGAAAGATTAACGCTCCGATCAAGGCCACCCAATGCCTCTTGATCCTGAAAATCGCCATGTCCTGGCTGTAGCGTTCATCAAAAGTTCCGCAAGGTCGCATCCCTTAACCCCTTAAATCCGAAATCCGAACTTATTTAAAAAAGGTTGTCGTTCCGGCGAAAGCCGGAATCCAGTCCTCTCAAAACCATCTGGATGCCGGATCGCATCCGGCATGACGTAAAATGGATATTTAAAAACAGTTTTGAATTTTGTGTTTTGGTCATTTGATATTGTTTCGAAATGATCCCTTCGGGAAGCTTCGCCCGAATTTCGGATTTCGATATTTCCTCTTAAACTCTTTCTATTCTCTTCAACCCGAAGAGACCATAGGGTTTTACCAGCAAAATAATGAGAAGCAGCACATAGGCTGCAACATCCTTCAAGCCCCCCCCGACCAGGGGGTCGAGATAACCTGCGATCAAATTTTCGAGCACACCGAGTATGAGTCCTGCCAAAAGGGCGCCCGGAAGTGAATCCAATCCGCCGAAGAGGGCAACGATCAATCCTTTGATGCCGATATAGGGGAGTGGGAAATGAATATCCATCACATAGGCTGTCCCCATACCCGCAATTGAAGCGACGATGGCAGAAATGATCCAGATGATGGAGAAGATCGTCCTGACATTGACCCCCGTGCTCTGGGAGAGCTGATGGTCCTCAGCCGTGGCTCGCATCCCCAGACCTGTTTTTGTGAATCGAAAGAAGAGGGCCAAGGAGAGAAAAACTAACAGGACCAAACCAAAACTGATCAACTGCATCACCCGGATGGGCACCCCTACTATTTCGAACTCACCGAATGATAAAAGAGTGGCATAAGTTTTTGATTCTCCCTTGAGGAGGAGTTGAAAGACTCCATCCAGAGCCATGAAGACGGCGAAGGTCATCAGGAAGGCAGAAATCAATGGTTGCCCGATGAGGGGACGCAGGGTGATTCGTTCAACAAGCCAACCCATTAGAATTGAACAAACCAATGCCATCAGGATGCTCAGGGGAAGGGGCAGCTTTAAGGCGACGAGGCCGATCCAGAAGAAAAGCCCACCAAAAGCCAAGAGTTGGCCATGGGCTAAACTGACCACACGGGTCGATTTATAGACCAGGACGATTGCGGCAGCCACCAGGGCATAGAGGCTACCGACCATCAATCCAGGAATGGCAAGTTGAAGAAATTCTTTCACGTCATCTCTTACTTATGTCTTTTATCCCCCTTTGGCAAAGGGGGATAAAGGGGGATTTTAAAAATATGTTCGGAAAATCTCCCCATACCCCTCTTTGCCAAAGAGGGGGGGAGTGGTTATTCCTTTATTGAGTCTCCACTATCTCATTGATGTAGATCGATGTTTTGACCACTCCTTTTCGGCCATCCCGATAAGTCACGGAGGCTTCCACATGATACTCCCGATCTTTTCCATAGAGGGCTGTGATTAAATCGCTATAACGGCTTTCAACGAACGTTCTCCGCAATTTTCTGGTTCGCGTCAGTTCGGCCTCATCAGCATCAAATTCTCTGTACAGATTAACAAATTTACGGATCCTGGACCACTCCGGAAGAAATTTATTAATCCGCTGAATATCCTTTTTGATCAATTCGATCACTTCGGGTTTCTGTGAGAGATCGGTGAAGGTGGTGTAGGGGATACGCCTCGCTTCGGCCCACCGGCTGACATTATCAAGATCGATATTGATGATGGCTGTAACCAAATCTTTATCTTCGCCTCCGATCACCAAGGCGTCCTTGATATAAGGACAGAATCTCAACCGGATTTCAGCAAACTGAGGTGAAAATTTTCGCCCCCCCTTTAATTCCTTTAGATCCTCCATCCGGTCAAGGACGACGAGATGGCGGTCTTCGTCGATGTAACCAAAATCGCCCGTGTAATACCAGCCATCGCGAATCTTCTCCTGAGTGGCTTCAAGGTTTTTATAATATCCTGAGAAGATGTTTTCGCCTTTTACCATGATCTCTCCTTCAGGGGAGAGACGGACTTCCACTCCTGGCATAGGGGGACCACAGGTCTCATATTTGATTTGGCCGTCAAGATGGATGGTGACCAACCCCTGTTCCGATCCGCCATAGAGCTGTTTGATGTTGACTCCGATCGCCTGAAAATAGTTGAGGATGTCAGGACTGACTGCGCTGCCTGCGGTATAGGCACATCGAATTTGAGAGAGCCCCACCCGGTCCTTAAGGGAACGGAAAAGGGCCCAATGGGCAATACGATAAGGGATATTTAAAAATAGCCCCAGTCCTTTTTGGGAGGAACGATATTCGGCCGCTCTATATCCTACGGGCAAAAAGAGTCTATAAATCCATCTTCTCAGAGCCGAAGTATCGGTAATCTTGGCCTGGATCATCCTGTTAATATTCTCCCATAGGCGTGGAGCAAAGAAGAGGATGGAGGGGCCGATCTCACGGATATTTTCATGGACGGTCTCAGGTTCTTCAGGAAAATTGACCTCCATGCCTGAGACCAGTTGTCCCGCGACACCGACGGCCTGCTCGGCAATCCAGCCCGGAGGAATAAAGGAGACATACCTATCGTCATCAGACCAATGATCGACCTCCTTCCATGCCTGAGCAATGGCCACCAGCCCCCCATGGCTGATCATGGCTCCTTTGGGCAAGCCTGTGGTCCCGGAGGTATAGCAGATCAGGGCAATCTCCTCACCCTTTCCCTGTTCGATATTTTCCTCAACGAGACCGGGATGATCCTTCTCATACTTCTTGCCCAGATCGATCATCTCCGTGAAACTGGTCAGGATCGGATCGTCATAATTCCATAATCCTTTCGGATCCCAGTAGATCACTTTTTTTACCAGGGGGAGGTCATCCTTAATCTGCAGGAGTTTATCCACCTGTTCCTGATCATGGGCGACGACAAAGGTTGAATCTGAATCCGTCACGTAGAATTTGACTTCCGGGGGCGTGCAATCCGTAAAGATCCCCACCATTGTTCCCCCCACAGCTTGAATCCCTAATTCAGCCCAGAAGATTTCAGGTTTATTCTCTCCAAGGATGGAAATCTTATCTCCCCTTTGCATCCCGAGAGAGACGAGGCCGAGCGAGAAATATTTGACGTTCTCGTAATAATCCTTCCAGGTAAAGGATTGCCAGATGCCGCGGTCCTTCACCCTCATGGCAATCTTTCGGTCGCCATACTTATCGGCATTCTTTTTTAAAAGCTTCGGGAGGGTGTTTTCAGTCATGGCTCTCAGGAGCCTCCTCTCCGAGATAGGCCCGGATCACCAGGGCGTTTTGTCTGATCTCCTCCGGGCTTCCTTCGGCAATCTTCTTTCCAAAGTCGAGGACGACCAGCCTTTCCGCAATATCCATCACCACTTCCATATCATGTTCCACCAAAACAATGGGGATATTTTTGAGTTCATGGATGTCAATGATGAACCGGGCCATATCCTCTTTCTCCTCGAGGTTCATTCCAGCCATGGGTTCATCGAGCAGGAGAAGTCTGGGTTCAAGAGCAAGAGCCCTTCCTAATTCCACTCGCTTTCGAACACCGTAAGGAAGGAGCCCCACCACTTTCTTTCGGTATGGCTCCATTTCAAGAAGATCAATGATGTCCTCGACGACTTCTCGGTGTCGGATCTCTTCTCTGCGGGCAGGGCCAAAATATATAGCACCGGCGAAAGCGCCTCGTTTCAAATGGAGATGTCTGGCTGCCATCAGATTGTCCAAGACCGAAAGTCCGGTGAAGAGCTCAATGTTCTGGAAGGTTCGGCCAATGCCCAGGCGTGCAATCCGGTGGGGAGGAAGGTGATAGATGTTCTGCCCTTCGAAGACCAACTCTCCTTTTTGAGGCCGATAAAATCCGTTGATGCAGTTGAGGATGCTGGTTTTCCCAGCGCCGTTGGGTCCGATAACGGCAAGCATCTCAGCCTCGTTCACATTGAAGCTGACGCCCGAGAGGGCAGAGACGCCGCCAAAACTCAACCAGATGTCATTGACTCTTAATTTGGAAGAAATATTTCCGTCCTTATGAAGAGGGGGGGATTAAATTGTCCATCATCCTATAAAATTAAATCCCTTGATGTCAATAGATAAATTGAACCCAAAAAAGAGATAGAAATTCCCCATTTTGTGGAGATATCTAAACTCTTCGTCTAACTCTTCCGAGCAATCTAGGCAATGAATTTTCAGGTTAGCCGTCTCAGGAAATCAACTTAATTGGCAGCAAGGAAGAAAGGCTTATCGGCACAGGTCATTTGTGTCTTTCTTTTCTTCAGGTCTTCAGGGATCATAATATATCGGGAACCGTCGGGTGCCACATAGACATGAACAAGCTTGACATCTTTCATGTGAGGAGCCAATTTAACGAGTCTCTTTTCATCGAAATATTCCGAGGTGTCGTGAGTTTCCCAAAATTCACGTTCTTCCTTCCTTGAACGGAATTTAGGAATTGGTTTTAGTCTTTTTGATTTTCTCATTTAAGTCTCCTTTTATACCGCTGTCTTTCTGAGTCGGTCATATCCCATGCAGTAATAAGCCACGCTTCCTTCTTGCCCGTAGGTTCAACAATGACTGTCAGGTATCTTCCCCCTTCTGTTTTTCCATAGACCACTTGGCGGCGATATCTACCCGTGTGCATGAGAGCATCCGGGTCATGAAAAGCCTCATCGACCTCTTCAATCCTGAGGCGATGTCTCCAAATGTGTTCTATCGTATCATCATCCCATAAAAGTTCAATTTCTATCAAATATTCTCCTTTATAATTTTACTGTACCAGACTTTTTACATGACTTCAAGTCTATTAAATTCACCCCCCTTCAATTCCACCAGATAATCGATGACAATCTTCCGAAGTAAAAACCTTGACAAAAGAGGAGTAATGCTAATCAAAGATGAAAAGGGTAAAACCCATAACCTTAACCTGACGATTGGACCCAATAGGTGAGTTTAATGGTGGTCTATCTTAGGGAAAAGCTGGTATATTGATTTCTAATACGAGGGAAAACGTTACACAGAAGGCATTGGTTTGAAACAAAAATTGACATACTTTTTTGAAAGTGGTAAATAGGTATTCAAAAGTGAGAAAAATTTCAGTATTGAAAATTATTGAGAAGGGCGATTAGCTCAGTTGGATAGAGCGTTGGTCTCCGGAACCAAAGGCCGTGGGTTCAACTCCCGCATCGCCCACCATTAATTCTGATCCTTCAATTGAAAAGGAGTCATTATGAGAAAGAGGACGAATTATCTTTCACCGCTTCTTTTCATCGTTCTATTAGGATTATTCTTAAACCCCCTCTCTGTTGCTGAAAAAGGGGGGATTAAGGATCTTCACTTGGGGACAGCGTGGGCCCAGAATAAAGGAGGGGAGGGAAAGGGTGAACAGGATTCACATTATGTCCAGATGATGAGACAGTTGAAAACGAAAGTGAATGGCTGGCTGAAGGACCTCAATCAACGGATCGAGCGTGAGGATGTTACACGATTTGAAGTTCGGTTTTTGGAAATTTTGAGAAGTTTTTTGGAATGGGTGGGAGAAAAGATTGATGCCCAGATCGAATCTGGCGAGAAGATACCAAAGAAGAAGAAGACAAAAGGAGAAGAGGTTTAGTTTATAAAGATGAAAGAAGAAAAGGTTTTCTTCCCAACCGGAGGGATTCAACTGGAGGGCCTCCTGAGCATGAACGAGGCTCTTTCTGTTAAAGGAGGGGTAGTCCTTTGCCATCCCCATCCCCAACATGGCGGAAATATGCATAACCGTGTCATCACCACGGCTCTTGGGGCAGCCCAACAGGAAGGGTTCTCAACCCTACGTTTTAACTTCAGGGGAGTGGGGGATAGCGGAGGATCCTATAGTGATGGTATCGGGGAGATGGACGATGTGGCGTCCGCCATTGAATTTTTACATTCAAAACAGAAAAACCCAGACCTTCCGCTTTTACTTCTGGGGTACTCCTTCGGAGCATGCACAGGCCTCCCTGTGGCTATCAAAGACAAGCGAGTCAAAGGAGTCGTAGCGATCTCTCCCCCGCTGGAGATGTTCGATTTTAATTTTTTAAAAGGGTATAAGAAGAGTAAACTCATTGTTGTTGGTGATAAGGACGAGTGGTGTCCCGTCCTTCGATTGGAAGACTGGTATCAACAGCTCGATGAACCAAAATCCTTGGCCCTCATTCAGGGAGCAGACCACTTATATTCTTATCAAGCCAACCTTCTTGTCCAGCCCCTGCGAGAATTCTTCAATTCGGACTTTTGAATAATAAGTACCGACCTTATGTTTTTACTCCGAACTCCCAACTATGTTTTGAATTCTCCAGCCAATTCGATGGAAAAAGAGATGCACGGAGTATGTCCGGAGGGCTTTTCGTACTGCTCTTAGGATTTCCTGATCCCCCCCCGCATAAGCCATCAAAAAACGCCAGCGGTCTGTCCTTGTGATGGTCAGGCCAGAACGTTTCCATTTTTCAACGGAACGATTGAGACGGAGAAGGTTTTTCACTCTTTCCCTGACGGAAAGAACCTTTTTATGGTAGGATCGGTCAAAATCGATGATCAGAACCTGATCTCCGGCCACCAGGAGGTTTTTAAGCTGAAGATCTCTGTGATAAAAACCTTTCTGATGAAATTGTCGAAGGAGAAGACCTGCGGCCCGGATCGTCTTTCGCTTATGGAGGAGGCTTTCACGGGATAGTTTAGAGCCGTTTTCCTGAAAATACTGGATCAGATTTTTAGCGTGGGAAATCTCTAATGATAGGAGATAAGCCCGGTAGAATGGCCCGAAAACGATTTGATGAATCGCCCCGATGGGTTGGATCGTTGGAATACCCAAGGATCGAATCTCTTCAGTCAAGGAAAGTTCTTTAAAGGACCTTGCTCCAAAGAGATAGAGGGATCGATTGAAAACCCTCAGGAGGCCTCCATGAGAATATTTCCTGAAAACGATTCTCATTCCGCCCTGAATGGGTATGCAGGGGTGAGGAGTCCTGCCATTCAAATATATAGTTGTCGAGAGATGGGTTTTAAAAAAAGTGTTGAGGTCTTCGATCCCTTGACGAAGAAGGCTCTCCTTATAATCGTTGTGGAGGAGAAAATAGGTCTTTCCTTTTTCAGCGATGGAGAAGGAAGATGGGATCGGGATTTTTTTAAACATCGGGTTTAAAGTAAAGGAATCCCGCTGGTTTGTCAATTCTGAAATTTGACAAGGAGCGGTGTTTATTATAATTTTAGAGAAAATTTAAGAAAGGGGTATCCTGTGGAATATGAACCTGTCATCGGGCTGGAGGTCCATGCCCAGCTTCTGACCCGATCAAAAATCTTTTGCGGATGCTCTACTTCATTTGGAGAAGAACCCAACACCCAGGCCTGTCCGGTCTGCACAGGCCAGCCCGGATCACTTCCGGTCATCAACCGGAAGGCTGTCGAATTTGCCATCAGGTTAGGCTTGGCTACAAGCTGCCGGATTGCAGCCTATAGCGTATTCGCCCGGAAAAACTATTTTTATCCGGATCTTCCAAAGGGTTATCAGATTTCCATGTATGAATATCCTCTGGCGGAACATGGTTTTATTGAGATCATTTTTCAGGGGGAGAAGAAACGGATTGGCATCATACGGATCCATATGGAGGAAGATGCCGGGAAGTTAAAGCATGGTGAGACACCTGAAACAGCCCCATTCAGTTATGTCGATTTCAACCGAACCGGTGTTCCTCTCGTTGAGATTGTAAGCGGGCCGGATATCCGTTCGCCCCAGGAGGCAGGAGAGTACCTGAGAAGGCTTCGAACCATCCTCCAGTACCTGGAGGTCTGCACGGGAGACATGGAGAAGGGAACTTTCCGGTGCGATGCCAATGTCTCGGTCCGGCCTAAAGGACAGGCCGAGTTAGGGACGAGGACCGAATTGAAAAATATGAATTCCTTCCGTCATGTGGAGAAGGCATTGGAGTATGAGATCAAGCGTCAAATTGGAGCTTTACAAGATGGGGAAAAGGTCGTTCAGGAGACGAGGCTCTGGGACACAGATCAGAACATTACCGTATCGATGAGAGGGAAGGAAGAGGCTCACGACTACCGGTATTTTCCCGATCCGGACCTGGTTCCCCTGAGGATCGATGGGAAATGGATTGAAGAGATTCAAAAGAACCTTCCCGAGCTGCCCGACCAGAAGAAAGAGAGGTTTGTCGAGGATTATAAGGTTCCCGAATACGACGCGGAGATTCTTACATCAACAAAGGCCATGGCCAACTATTTTGAGGACTGTGTACGCCTCTTTTCCGAACCCAAAACAGTGAGCAACTGGATGATGGGAGACCTCCTGAGGGAGTTAAAGCGGGACGAAAGGGAAATCGATCAATGCCGTGTCACGCCAAAACATCTGGCGGAAATGCTTAATATGTTAAAAGACGGAACGATCAGCGGAAAGATTGCCAAGGATGTCTTCGAGGAAATGTATCGAACTGGAGACCTGCCCGAGAAGATTGTCAAGGACAAGGGATGGGTTCAGATCCTCGACACAGGAGAGATCGAAGGGACGATCGAAAAAGTGATTCAGGCCAACCCGAAACTGGCGGAAGCCTATCAAAAGGGAAAGGAGAAGGTATTCGGATTCCTCGTGGGGGAAGTGATGAAGGAGACAAAAGGAAAAGCCAACCCAAAACTGGTCAATGAATTGCTTAGGAAAAAACTGAAAGGTTGAGGTTTAGGCTGAGGTTGATCCAAAATCTGTGTCATCGCACTTGCGTAATCGGTGTAATCACGTCATGAAATTTAAAACCATCGAGTGGAAGAAAGACCTGGTTAGGATCCTCGACCAGAGGAAGCTTCCTCAAGAAATCCGTTATTTGGAATGCAGGGGTGCTTCCGCTGTTGCAAAGGCAATACGGAACATGGCCATCCGGGGTGCTCCCGCGATCGGCGTTGGGGCGGCCATGGGGATCGCACTTGCTGCCAGAAAGATCCGCTCCAACCATCCGGAGATATTCTGGACCAAGATCGAAGAGGTCTGCCATCTGATGGGGGAGACCCGACCCACCGCCGTCAACCTTTTCTGGGCTATCGAGCGAATGAGGAGGGCGCTCAATCAACTCCATTCCGAAGATGTGGAGGGTTTAAAGTCAAGATTGGAAAGAGAAGCTCTCCAAATCTACAGGGAAGACGTGGAGATCAACCGAAAAATCGGAGAGAACGGAAAGAGCCTCATTCAGGATGGGGTGGGGGCGCTCACCCATTGCAATGCAGGCGGTCTGGCTACGGCTGGTTACGGGACAGCCCTGGGAGTAATCCGGTCAGCCTGGGCTGAAGGCAAACGATTTCATGTCTATGTGGATGAGACCCGTCCCTTACTCCAGGGAGCCAGATTGACCGCCTGGGAATTGATTCAGGAAAAGATACCCTGCACCGTGATCACTGACAGCATGGCCGGATCGCTGATGGAGAAAGGGAAGATCAATCTCGTTTTAGTCGGAGCGGATCGGATTGCCAGAAATGGGGATACAGCCAATAAGATCGGGACTTACAGTCTTGCTGTGCTTGCGAACTGGCATCAGATTCCCTTCTATGTAGCGGCTCCGACCTCCACCTTTGACCTCAACCTCACCTCGGGAAAGGACATTCCAATTGAAGAGAGGGCAGCGGAAGAGGTCACTCATGTGGGTGGAAGGCGGGTTACTCCAGAAGGGGTTAAAGTATTCAATCCCGCCTTTGATGTCACCCCGCATTCGCTCATTGAAGCCATCATTACCGAAAAAGGGCTCCTGCGAAAGCCTTTTGAGAAGGCGATGAGATGGGTCGTAGACAAATGAAGAACCCCATCGTCACTCTGCTCACCGATTTTGGGACGAAGGATCATTATGTGGCCTCCATGAAGGGCGTGATATTGAAGATCAATCCCCTCTGTAAGGTTATAGACATCACCCATCACATCCACCCGCAGGACATTATGGAGGGGGCCTTCGTCCTTGCCAATGCCTTCTCCTACTTTCCTGAAGGGACTGTTCATCTGGCTGTGGTGGACCCGGAGGTAGGGGGGCCAAGGGATTCCATTCTCATTGTAACAGATCATTTTTTCTTCGTAGGTCCTGACAACGGCCTCTTAACCTTGGTTCTCCATCAAGAGAAAGTTAAAGAAGCGTTTAAGCTAACCGAGAAACGTTTCTTTCTTCCGAATGTGAGCAATACCTTTCATGGCAGAGATCTCTTCGCACCGGTAGCAGCCCATTTAACATTAGGCATTTCACCCAAGGCTTTTGGAAGAAGAATTGATTCATGGAAGACCTTAGAGTTCCAAAGACCACTGGTAAAAGACGGGGGCATGATAGGCAAGGTGATCCATATCGATTCATTTGGAAATCTCGTTGCTAACATCGGCGAGAAAGATCTCGATCGTTTTGTCGGAAAGCTTCCTTTCCATATTCTGATAGGAAAAAGGAGAATCGAGGGAACTCAAAAAGGATACTGGGAGGTTAAAAGAGGGGGCCTGTTAGCCCTGATCGGGAGCAGTGGGCTTCTGGAAATATCTGTTAATAAAGGGAATGCCCAAAAAGTATTGAAAGTGAAGAAGGGAGATAAGGTATTCGTTCAAAACACGAAGGACGATTGACGAGAGACGAAGGACGAATGAAGGAAGAAAAATGAAAATATAAACACTCTGTAGCCGCAACCTTCCCGCTGCGCCGGAGCGCATGCGAGGCGAGTAGGTTGCGTGATTTTCGATGGCTAAAGCCTGCGTCTATAAGTTAATCAGGGAGTGAGACGATGATTTCAAAGAAAGCTCAAGAGATTCCTCCGTTCATTGTGATGGATGTCTTGGAGAAAGCGCAGGAACTGGAAAGAAGAGGGGAGCATATCATCCATCTCGAAGTGGGGGAACCGGATTTTGATACTCCGGAATGTATCAATGAGGCAGGTTATCGTGCAATCTGCGATGGAAAAACTCATTACACTCACAGCATGGGCCTCATCGAGTTGAGAGAGGCCATTGCAGAGGATTACTGGAATAAGTATCGAGTCAAGGTATCTCCCGAGCAGATCCTTGTGGCCTCGGGAACCTCTCCGGCCATGCTCCTCCTCTTTTCGACTTTGTTGAATTCCGGAGATGAGGTCATTCTCTCCAATCCGTATTATCCGTGCTATCCCAATATCATCCGCTTTGTGGACGGAGTCCCCGTCTTTGTTGAGGTATTAGAGGAGGAGGGATTCCAGTATCTTCCTGAGATGATTGAGGAGAAACTGCGTCCAAGGGTCAAAGGGATTATGATCAATTCCCCTGCCAATCCAACCGGAAATATCATGTCAGAGGAGAGGATGGGAAAAATTGCCCAATTTTCTCCTTACATCATTTCTGACGAAATCTACCATGGCCTGGTTTATAAAGGAGAGGCCCATTCGATTCTTGAGTTTACAGAGAGGGCCTTTGTCATCAATGGCTTTTCAAAGCTCTATGCGATGACCGGATGGAGGTTGGGATATCTGATTGCCCCGAAAGAGTTTATCCGGCCCATGCAGAAGATTCAGCAGAACCTCTTCATCTCCGCCAGCTCCTTTTCCCAGTGGGCGGCCCTGGCCGCTCTTCAGAGGGCAGGCGAGAATGTTCAAAAGATGGTTGAAACTTATGATCAAAGGCGCTGCTTTCTGATCCCGAGGCTTAAAGAGTTGGGGTTTGGAATCACGGTGGAGCCTACAGGGGCATTCTATGTCCTAGCCAATGCCAAACGGTTTTCTAAGGATTCCTACCGTCTGGCTTTTGACATCCTGCAGGAAGCAAAGGTGGGAGTGGCGCCAGGCATTGATTTCGGAAGCAATGCAGAGGGCTACCTCCGACTTTGCTACGCCAATTCAATGGAGAACATTGTGGAGGGGATGAACCGATTGGAAAGGTATTTGAGATGTTATAAATAAAGCCAAGCGGTTAGTGCGTGGCGTACAGGGCCAACGTTTGAGGCCAAAAGAAATGCGGAGCATTTGGATGGTAATTTTTTGGCCGGTGTTATGCGCCGTTAGTCACCGACATTAAAAATTTTCTGCGAAATTAAAAACAGGCACTTCAAGTATTTTGACAGGCTTAAATTTGTCTTTTGCAAACTTCAATAACTCATCAGTAACATCGGGAGAATAAGTCTTTTCTCCACATCGATCACAGACCTCAACGGGGACGTGTTCAACAAGAAAAACCTGTCTTCTTCATAACTGAAAGTGACTAACATTTTCTTTGTTTCACCGCCGCAAAAAACACATTTCATTCCTTTTTCCTCCTCATTCTATAATTTATCCATCGGAGGAAGTGAAAGCTGAACATGAAGATGCCGACCAGATTTCGTCTTCCCATAGATAAGGCAGCTTGGAGATCATGAGCGAAAGAAGACGGTACAGTTACAAACCATCGGTCAAAAAGATGTGGGATGAGGCAAAAAGCCGTCTGGATATTTCCTCTCCGGAAAGTGTGACCCTCGATCAGATCGCACAGGTTAGCCGTGAGCTCCTTCAGAAAATGGAAAAAATACCAGTGAAATGAGCAAATTCGATTGACAATCATATGGATCTATGTATGATGGTCTTGTAAAAGTCTGAAAACGTGATTTTCTGTCATTCCTGCCCCGATTTTCATTGGGATAAACTCCAGCAGTCCCGCCAAAGGCGGGACAGTCTTTTCATGTAGTTGGAATTCTCTGGATTTCCGTTTGTACGGGAATGACGACTTTTTACGAGTCCATCATGTATTATAAACTGAAAAGTGTGAATTTAGTCCTGAAAGGAGGCAATCCTATGGATATCGGTCAGCAGAACCATCACACAAAGGGGAGTTTTTCAAGGCGGATGTTTCTGAAAATTTTGGGATGGTTAACCTTGGCAGGTGTTTTTAAAAAAATAACCGGAGTCGCTCATTCACAGGAAAAATCAGACGTCCTATCTGAGAGTGTTAGGTTTGAAGGCAAAGGGGGGACGCTGGGAGGATACCTTGCCAGACCTTCTGGAAAAGGGCCCTATCCGGGGGTCATCGTGATACATGAGAACAGGGGGGTCACGGACTATATTAAAGAGGTGACCCAAAATATTGCAAAAGAAGGGTATGTGGGGCTTGCCGTTAATCTTGTATCCCGCAGCCTCGGGCCGGATTATCCCGGAGGTTCAGATGAGGCGCTTAATGCCCTAGGTAAATTATCGGATGCCGAGGCAATGGCTGATCTGGACGCCGGTGTCGAGTACCTTAAAAAACAACCCGTCGTATTTACCAACTCCATCGGCTGCATGGGGTTTTGTATGGGGGGAAGATATTCACTTCTTTTTGCCGCGCACAGAAAAGAGTTAAAAGCTGCTGTGGTCTTTTATGGTCGTCCAATAAACAGGATCACCCCTTTACAGCCAAAATCGCCGATCGATGTTGTACCGGAGATGAACGCACCGCTACTCGGAAATTTCGGAGAAGCGGATCCGGTTATTCCTGTTGCCGACGTCAAAAAACTTGAAGAAGAATTGACGAAAAACAATAAGATATATGACATCAAGATATACCCGGATGCGAAGCACGCCTTTCACAGGGAAGGGCCGAATTACCATGCAGAGGCTGCAAAGGACTCATGGAAACGGGTTCTGATCTGGTTCTCAAAATACTTGAAGACATAAGTTTTGAAAGGATAAATCCATCCATGGCCGGCGGGCTGAGCCTTTTGATAAAACCTGTATCCGCAGATTGCAATATGCGATGTCAATATTGCTTTTACATACGGCCGGGTGATCCGTATCGTTTTGAAGAGCACCCTGCCATGGACGATGTGATCCTCCGAACCATGATATCCGGATATATGAAATCAGCCGGAAGGTGCGCCTCATTTGGTTGGCAGGGCGGGGAGCCCCTTCTGGCCGGCATTGATTTTTTTAAAAGGGTAGTGGACTATCAGCAACGATATGGTTTGTCGGCACAACTCGTCAGCAACAACCTGCAGACCAATGGCGCCTTGCTCAACGACGAATGGGCCAGGTTCTTCAAGCGTTACCACTTCTTCATCGGTTTGAGCCTGGATGGTCCTGAAGAATATCACAACACCTACCGTCACTCGCTAAACGGCAATAACAGCTTTCACCAGGCGATGAAAGGGATCCAGGCCCTTAGAGATCATGAGGTGGAATTCAGTATTCTCACCGTCCTCAATGATGTGACGGTTAAAAGACCGGCAGAGCTCTATCAATTTTTTATAAGAAATGAACTCTATTTTTTACAGTTCATTCCCTGTGTTGAAATCGACAGGGATGCGCAGGAAGTGAAAGGCTACTCTGTCAGTGTCGAGAATTACAGGGATTTTCTCTGCACTCTTTTTGATGTCTGGTATAACAAAGGCAAACCTCTTGCCTCCATAAGACTTTTCGAGAATATCCTGGCCATCTATATGAGGATGGATCCTGAGATATGTGCATTCCAAAATCAGTGCGGGAGTTATGTTGTGATCGAATATAACGGGGATGTGTATCCCTGTGATTTTTTTGTGGAAGAGCAATGGATGGCGGGGAACCTGCTTGCCACGCCGATAAATGAGATTGTTAAAAGCCAGAAGCTTCAGACATTCAACAGCCGCAAAATGCAGCAATCCTCCGAGTGCCATAGCTGCGAATGGAATTTTATATGTCACTTCGGATGTCAGCATTATCGCTTGCCCGATGGGAGAAATTATCTTTGTGATGCCTACAAGGAATTTTTTAGCTATACACAAGAACGTTTTGATCTATTGAAGCAAAACCTAAATTTAACCCTTAGGAGCGAATTCCAACTTCTTTAAAGGACAAAAGCGATGAACCTGATTGAAGAAATAAAGGAATCTCTTAGCATGGAAATCAGACCGAACTCACAAGGGTCGGAATATCTGGAGGCTGTCATTAAGAAAAAGGATATTGAATTGCTTCTTTCCTTATTGAAAAGACATTTAGGCCCGGCAGCCAAGGAATCCGAGAAAGAAGCAAGCCTACCCGAAGATATACAAAAAAAAGTTGATATTTTAGGGGGTTGGAGAAAGGGGCAAACTTTTTTCTACAGGCAAGATGGTCATAAAGTGATATATGCGGCTCTTTGGCCCTGGGAATCCAATCCTGACAAGATCACGTTAAAGTGTGGAGAATGGGGGGACATTTTCGATTGTCAATAAATGATCAAGCATGCCTCACGTCCACGGTATTGTCATAGAAGGTGCTTCCCTGGGCCTGGTCTGTCAATCGCTGGGAGGTTAGTGCATTGACAGAACGGGGCCCCGGAGAGTATTCCAGCCACCAGACCCCCTCTGCCACCACAACACCCTGCGGAACATCTGGAGTGATGCGTAATATAAAAGAGACCTCTCCCAACGGATTGAAAGCAATTACATAATCTCCATCTTTCAGGCCTTTTGACTCTGCATCAGCAGGGTTCATCTTAAGGAGCATGCCTCCCTCTTTTTTCCGGAGGTCGGTCCGTTCGCGAAAGGAGGAGTTTAAAGCATAGAAACTGGGGGCTGCCATCAAATAGAAGGGATCATTGCCGCCATAAGGGGGGATGTAGAGCGGAAGAGGATGGGCCTGTTTAGGGTTGAGGATTTCAACTTTTCCGGAAGGAGTCCTGAACCTGATTCGTGCATCAGAGGGAAGAGGAATTTCGATTGCCTTCCCGGCTGAGAAGGCTTTCTGGTCAATGCCTTCCCTCATAGGAGTCGGGATGGAAAGCAGATGGTCAATGAGGTCATCGGCAGTTTGACGGAAAAAGGATTCATCAAAGCCCATTGCCTTTGCAAGAAGGCAGAAGACCTCCCAGTTTGACTTGCTCTCTCCAACAGGGGGGATAACCGGTTTTGCATGCTGGATACAGTATGTGCCGTAGGACCGATAGAGGTCACTCTGTTCCAGAGAGGAGGTGGCAGGAAGCACAATGTCCGCATAACGGGCCGTATCCGTGAGAAACCTCTCATGAACCACGGTGAAAAGATCGTCCTTTGTTAGACCTTTTAAGACCTGATTCTGATCCGGAGCAACTGCGGCAGGGTTGGAACTATAGACATAGAGGCTTTGAATGGGAGGGTCTTTGATTTCATTTAAAGCCGAGCCAATCTGGTTCATATTGATGATGCGGGTTTTCTTCGCCATAAAGTCTTCTCTCAGAATTTCTTTCATGGCAAAGGCATCTGCAGTGCTGGTTCCTGTAAAACATCCGGCCCCTCTCTTCCCATACGCTCCCACGAGGGCAGGCAGACACACAATCGTACGAATGGCCATGGCTCCGTTTCCATACCGGGAAAGGCCGCTCCCCAGACGAATCAAGGGTTTTTTTGCCCTGCCGTAGGTTTTCGCCATGGATTCGAGAGCCTCTGTAGAGAGACCTGTCAAAGCGCTTACTTTTTCGGGCGGGAAGTCCGGAAGGATTTTCTCATTCAATTCTTTGAAGCCCTTGACATGCGAGGCTAAGAAATCATTGTCGATGAGGCCGTGTCTGACCAGAAGATACATCAAGCCCAGGGCGAGCGCGCCATCACTTCCCGGCCGGACGATATAGGTTTGATCCACCACAGAAGAGGTAAGGGTCTTATAAGTATCGATCAGCCAGACCGGCGCGCCTTTTTTTCGTGCACTTTTCACACCGTGAAGAAAGTGAATATTGGTTGCAACGGCATTGATCCCCCATAAGATGACCAGATCGCTCTCTGCCACCTCATCCGGATGAGGAGCAGGGGTCTCTCCCATGACCGCTCTCCAGCCTGCTTCCTTGGCAGGGGAGCAGATGGTGCGTTCGAGGCGGGAGGCCCCCAGACGATAGAAGAAGGAATGTCCTGCGTTTCTCTGAATTAACCCCATGGTTCCGGCATAGGAATAGGGCAGGATGGCTTCTGTTCCAAATTGTTTTGTGATAACATTCCATCGGTCAACAATCCGGCGGATGGCTTCTTCCCAGGAGATGGGTTGAAATTGTCCTGAACCTTTTTCTCCTGCACGGATGAGGGGCTGGGTAAGGCGGAGGGGGGAGTGGACGGTGTCCTGGTAGCGATTCATTTTGGGGCAGAGGGTGCCTCTTGCAAAAGGATGTTCCGGATCGCCAGTTACCTTGACCGCTTTTCCATCCACCACTTCTATGAGAAGGCCGCAGGCATCCGGGCAATCATACGGGCAGACAGACCTTTTAATCTTTCTGGTCAAAATAGCTCCTGGGATAATCCAAAGGTAAAAATTACGAATTATACCTGATTGCTAAGATTGTTTTAGATTACGGAGATGAAACCATTCATCTCTTTGCTTGACAGCTTTGATTCCCAAAGTTTATTAACAGCCCTACCTTTATCCTGAGGCTTTTAGGGACCCTCATCTTTAATCACTGTAATCTGCTTTTTAATCTATGTAATCAGACATCCTATTCTTTACTCTTTATCAGATGTCTTCATAACCGGACGAGGTTTGCGGCATAGGTCAGGCCCGCCCCGAAGCCTACAAAGATGACAAGGTCTCCTTCTTTGAGCGTTCCGGTACGGAGGGATAGATCCAGTGCAAGCGGGATGGAAGCGCAGGAGTTATTCCCGTACTGTTCAATCGTCATAATCATTTTATTTTTTGCCTCACCGTCAGGAAGCTCCAGCCGTGATTCGAGTTCCTCGGCTGCACCCATGATGATCCGCGCATTCGCCTGATGGGGGATGATTTTGGTCACCTGTTCGAACAGGGAGCGGAGGTCCTTTTTTTCAGCTTTCCTGGAAGGATCAAGGACACGGAAACAGCTTTCGACCATCGCTCTTTTTGCAAAGGTATAAACCTTTCTTCCCTCCATCTTGATATATCCATTGCCCATCCCATCCTTTTTCGAAAGGATGAGTAGATCACGGGATCTGGCATTTCCTCCGAGGTGGGAACGAATGATTCCTTCGCTCGCGGATTGTTTCAAGATAAGGGCGCCGGCGCCATCTCCGAAGAGAACGCACGTGTTTCGGTCCTGATAATCTGTGATGGCTGAAAGTTTGTCCGTTCCGATGACCGCCACCGTCCTGTGTTGTCCGGACTTAATGGACATCTCTGCAACCGAAAGAGCATAATTGAATCCGGTGCATCCCGCCTGAACATCAAGGAAAGGCAGATCTTTACGAAGACCCAGCAAATTTGCAATATAGCCTGATGCAGAAGGCCACACCGGTTCTGTTGTGTTTGTGCCCACCACCAGAAATTCAATCTCCTCGGGTCGGATCCCTGAATTTTCAATGGCTCGTTCGAGCGCTATCCTACCCATGGTTACATTGGTCTCTTCTTCAGATGCAATCCTTCGTTCCCTGATGCCTGTTCTTTCTATGATCCATTTGTCACTGGTATCCACCATTTCTCTCAGGTGGTGGTTCGTGAGAATCCGCTCGGGGACATAGGAACCCGTACCAATAATGCCGGCATGATACATCAGAAGCTCCTGCAACAATGGAAAAAGGGGAAGTCCCAAAAGGGCCAGGTCTTGTAAAATGAATGGTGGCGGTGCAGGGATTTGAACCCCGGACACTGCGGATATGAGCCGCATGCTCTGACCGACTGAGCTACACCGCCAGACAAGTTCAAATTTTACTCAATCCCCGTCAATTGTCAATACCCTGGATTAATTTGATTTGATTTTATCTCTATTCTTTTTAATAATAGGTCTAAATCTAAGAAGGTCGAGGGGGGACTATGAGAATTGCCTATTTTGACTGTTTTTCAGGGGCGAGCGGGGATATGATCCTTGGCTCGATGATCGATGCGGGACTGAGTCCGGGAGGGTTGAGAAAGGAGTTGGAAAAACTCCGGCTTCGAAATGTTTCTCTAAAGACTAAAAGAACCTTGAGGGGAGGGATCTCCGCTACTCAGGCGATCGTGGAGGGAAAGGATGAGAAGAGGCACTCCAGGAGCTTGAAAGATATCTTGCAGATCATTGACCGGAGCAGTCTGGGAAACGAAGTGAAAGAAAAGAGCAGGGAGGTCTTTCGAAGAATAGCCTCTGTCGAGGCAAAAATTCACCGGAGGCATACGGAGGAGATCCATTTTCATGAGATCGGGGGCCTGGATTCTGTTGTCGATATTGTCGGAGCGATCTGGGGTTTTGGTGAAATGGGAATCGAGAAACTTTATGTTTCGAGAGTCAATGTGGGCACAGGATTTGTCAGATGCGAACATGGCCTCCTTCCTGTTCCCGCGCCTGCCACCCTTGCTCTGATGAAAGGAAAGCCTATCTACTCTACAGGCGTGGAGAGGGAACTTCTTACCCCCACAGGTGCAGCACTGTTAACCTCATTGGGGTCCGAATTCGGCAAGATGCCCGGGATGGAGGTGGAGAGGATCGGTTACGGAGCCGGCAGGGATGACCTTCCCCATCCGAACCTTCTCAGGCTGATCATCGGGAGGAAAGAGCCGATTGCAGGAAAAGAGAAGGTGATGGTTGTTGAAACGAACATCGACGATATGAATCCCCAGATCTATGACTATGTGATGGAGAAGCTTCTCGGCATGGAGGTACAGGAGGTCTTTCTTACACCCATTGTGATGAAGAAAAGCCGGCCGGCAACCCTGATCACTACCATCTGCTCTGCGGAGAAGCTTTCATCGGTCATCGATTTTCTGATCAGGGAGACGACCACGCTCGGTTTAAGATGGCGAGAGGAAGAGAGGAGTTGCGCCGACAGAGAAATTCTTCCACTACAGACAAGATACGGAAAGATCCGTTTTAAAATGGCGAAATGGGGAGGCAGGGTTTCAAACCTCTCTCCGGAATATGATAATTGTAAAAGGCTGGCCTTAAGCCATGGGGTCTCCATCAAGGAGATCTTCGAGGAGGCAAAAAAGGCGGGAATGATTTTTCGGGAAGGTCAATACAAGAATCGATCGCGGAGTCGTAAACCCCGTTAGAAATTCCAGTCGTTGTGACTTGAAACCGAGCAGGACACTCGCCGCGCCCGCCATGCTCGCGCACCGTCGCGGCAGGCAAGCGCTGGCGCAGCGGGTTAAACCCCAGCGGAATTGATCTGAAAGATAACCCCGCTGCAGCCACCAGCCCAGAGGGAACAACGGGGTTACCTTTCTAACGGGGTAAATAGGCCTGCTTCCTCATTCTTCACTTGACATTCGCAGAACCCATCCTTATCTTTTTATTAAAAGATATTAAAAGGAGGGTGAAATGAAAAAACTGATTTATATGGTTGCTTTTTTGGCTTGTGTCGCGCTGCTCGTTCCGCAGATGGCGTGGCCGGAGAACAAACCTAAAGGAAATCCACCTGTGATTACAGCCTCTTTCGCTGTGGAGAAAGGGTATTATGGGTATGTCTGGCGAATTTATCTCGAAGCAGAAGACCCGGAGGGGGACATGTCGAGGATTGCAGTTCAAGTCGACCAACTGGGTTATGGGTATTACCCGGTTGATTGGGTCATCCTCAAATCGCCGTATCGAGGGAAATTTAGGGGATACCTCCAGTGGAATACATTCAGCTCGCGAGCACCTTATCTCAGGGAATGGACGAATATCAAATTGAAGGTTTCTATTTTCGATAAGGCTGGAAACGAAAGTAACGAGGCTATCTTTCCGTTCGAATTCGTCTCGGGCGCCCCTGGAAAGATCAAACCTCCTGCTCCTTTTAATGAAGAAGGGTTGCCGAGACTGGGTTACATCCATATCGATCTCTTTGAACCCACCCAGATGGGGAAAGGTACGGAGCGGGATAATTAAGCGATTCCATCAAACAGAACATGTGGAAACAATTTACCTTTTAAAAGGCTCCGATTCCGGAGCCTTTTTGTTTCTTCTTGCTTTTTTCCCCACAGGGTGGTAAACATTTTTCATATCCACACATAATTAAGGAGGGAAATTATGAGACAGGCGATTTTTAAAAGAAAGGCAGTATATTTTTTGTTTGCCCTTCTTCTCCTCATTATTATGGTTTGTGCGGGGTGTCGATCAACCTTAAGTGAGAGAAAAGAGGAACCGGTGAAAAGAGAAGACGAGACTGTAGGTAAATATTACCATTTCGAGGATGTCCGTGTTCCGAGAGAATTAAATTATAAGCAGAGCAAGTCTTTTGTCTATGAGACCCCCCGTTTTAAAACGGGTGTCCTGCTCTTCGCCAAATGGAGACTCGATGCGGAATCCCTCATCGATTTCTTCAACCACCATATGGAGAGGGACAACTGGAAACTGGTGAACAGCTTTAAGGGGAAGGAATCCATCCTCAATTTTTCAAAGCCTGACAAGACCTGTACGATCAAGATCACAGAGAAATGGCATGGCACCACAGAGGTTGAGATCCGTGTGGGTCCTCTGGGAGAAAAGAAGATGTGAGAAATATTTATGCTGTTTGGAACCGTAAGAAGGGCCATTGATCGCCATGGTCTGCTGGTAAAGGGCGATCGAGTAATTGTGGGTGTATCAGCCGGAGTCGATTCAATGGTCCTCCTGCATACCTTAAATGCTCTTCGTCAGGATTATTCACTTTCGCTCATCATCGCTCACCTAAATCATGGCTTACGTCCGGTTGAATCGGAAAAAGAAGCCGAACTCGTTCGAAAAGAGTCAACTCGACTCGGTCTGCCCTTCGAATACGGACAGTTCAATGTGAAGGAGTTCCAGGAGTCAAAAGGCTTCTCCCTTCAGGATGCAGCCAGGAAGATTCGTTTTCAGTTTTTTCATCATCTCCTAAAAAAATATGGCGGGGGCAAGATCGCCCTGGGCCACAATGCCGATGACCAGGTGGAGACCGTTCTTCTAAGATTGCTCAGGGGATCGGGATTGAAGGGCCTCAAGGGAATGCTTCCAATCAGGGAGAAGAGGGTGATCCGGCCCCTCCTCGAAGTCTGGAGAGAGGAGATCGAAGCTTATGCTCAAGAAAATAGCATTCCCTACCTCATCGATTCATCCAATTTGAAAAAAGATTATCTACGAAACCGGCTACATCTCAATCTCATTCCCTTAATCGAACAGGAGTATCAACCTGGTTTCCAGCGGGCAATCCTCAAAACATCGACCTTCCTCAGGGAAGAGAATGATTTCATTGAAAAGGAGGCAGGTAAGGCTTATCAGAAAATTGCCCATGAAGAGGAGGGACAAATTACTTTTAAATTCTCAGCGTATCAATCCCTCCATAAAGCCATCCGATGGAGGGTGATTCAAAAGGTATTGGAAAAGATGGAAGACGGTTCGAAGATGGACGAGGGTGAATGGTCGGACGTGGATTTGATCTACAGGAGACTCCAGCAATCTCCGGCAAGCCTTCTCTTAGAATTATCCCATGGTCTCTGTTTTGAGAAGCGATATGATAAGGTTTTGTTAAGGAGGGAGAGGCCGACAACGATCCCCCCCTTTGAAGTGGAACTCCGTGTTCCCGGCCGGACTTATATCAAAGAGATCGAAAGGGAGGTGGTGGTCGAAGAGAGAGAGTGGAGTGAATCGATGAGGCCTGATGATTTTCGAAATATTGCTCTCCTCGATTTTCAGAGCCTCCGGTTTCCATTAAGGATGAGAAATTTCAGGCCCGGCGACCGATTCCAACCCATGGGGACAGAAGGGACTCAGAAGCTGAAAGAATTTTTTATCGACCATAAGATCCCAAAGTTTGAAAGGCCAGGCATCCCTCTTCTCATCTCAGGCGAGATGATCGCCTGGATCGTTGGGTACAGAATCGATGAGCGGGCGAAGATTACTTCAGAAACGAAAAGAGTTTTAAGAGTAGAAGTCCATTAAGGAATGAACTTCTCATAACACCCCCACACCCACCTCTTATAATAACTATCCCTCTGTTTGGCAGATTTTAAAATGAATCGTTTTTCAAAGATCTCCGAATCATCCCCTTGACAACGAGAAGTTGTATAAGTTAATAGAAATAAATTCCTATCGATAAAGTATGAATTCGTAACCTATGAGAATTTCTACTAAAATTAGGTGTGGGGCGAGGACGATTCTTGAACTTGCCTCCCGTTATGGGGAGGGGCCCATCGATTTGAAAGAGATCTCCAAAAAAGAGAATATCTCTTTGAAGTATCTCGAACAGGTCATCATTCCCCTTAGAACAGCCGGTCTTGTGAAATCCATCCGTGGTTCAAAAGGAGGATATTCTTTGGCAAAACCGCCTTCCGAAATCTGTCTCAATGATGTAGTCGAAATCCTGGACGGAACAAACCAACTCATTGAATGCTTACAAGATCCAAAAGGCTGCAAGAAAGCTCCTTTTTGTGTGACCAGGGATATCTGGAAGGAAGCTTCCGAAGCGATGAATAAAATCTTCCGTTCCATTACTTTTGAAGAGATGGTGAATCGAAAAAAGGAGAAGGAGGGACAGTCCCCCCCAATGTATCAGATATGAAAGGAAATTCTAAAGGGAACCTCTAATAATTCCAAATTCGTCACTCCTGCAAAAGCAGGAGTCCAGTGATTTCATGAAGTTCTGGATTCCGGCTTTCGCCGGAATGACATTTTTAGAGGAACCCTAAATTCTAAGCGCGAGATTTTAGATATTAGATTCTTACGCGTAAAGTCTTAGAATTTATCTCTAACGATAAAGGTTGTATCCGGAATTCCGTTTCACTTCACTCCGGATACAACCTTTATTGTTATGTTTTATTCCCGAGGCCTCCTATCATTATTTTTTATCCGAGAGGCTAAAAGAGGAGATCACGTCCGGGCCTATCCTTGACAGGGAGGGAAATGTCCTTGGAAAGCATAAGGGGATCCCTTTCTATACGATCGGACAGAGAAGGGGGCTCCGTATTGCAAAGGGAAAGCCCCTCTACGTGATCGGAATAGACCGTGAGAAGAACGCTGTCATTGTGGGAGAGGAGAGAGAGGTTTATGGGGATGCTTTCATAGTTCATTCCGTCAACTGGATTCGACCTCCCCAAATGGCTTTCCCCATTTCTTGCAAAGTAAACCTTAACGTTGCAATAAAAAGGGAGGTGGGCATGCTTCCAATCCTTTACAATTGCGGATCATTTATATGTTTTATGGGAAACAGTCGATGTCACCTGAGGTGGCCTTGGACGTATGCTTGAAACCTGAGCAGCAAAACGAGAAAAGGTGCCGCTGCAAAGGCTTGGGAAGTTTCGCTTCCCGTATCCGCCCAGCATACCCACCTCCCTTTTTGTATGATATTTACGCAACTGCAAAGTAAAGATACGATACAACCACTCCGGTGCAGAGGCCATCCTCTTTCCCATGAGAGAGGATGTAGTGGAAGTGAATCTTAAGACTCCGCAGAAGGCCATCACTCCCGGCCAGGCCACTGTCTTCTATGACGGGGAAGTTGTTCTCGGAGAATCAGAAGATCGAAACCTTTTCACAGGCAGGAGATTTCCTATTGAAGACCGTCCGCTATCCCGGCCCTGTTTCTCTTCTGAGGGGAGAGGCCGATGGGACAGAGATGGAGAAGGCAGCCTCCATCACTGCCCGCTACAGCAAGGCGAAGGGGTAACTGGTCGCTCTAACTTTTTTGGCGGGTGTAGATCGTTTTGTAGCGTTTGTTATCTACAGCGATACAACTGGCGCATTCTTCCGAAGAGAGATCATTGAAGGAAAGAAAATATCTTGTTTTTTTTTGATTTTTCACATATATTTGTCCAAAAATTTGAGGGGGGGTTCTTATATGGAGATAAACGTAAGGAAAGAAAAGAATATTTCCATTGTTTCAGTAACGGAAAGGATGGATGCGGTGACAACCCCTGAATTTGAAAAGAGTATGTCGGATTTAATATCAAAAGGAGAAAAGACTTTCCTGATTAACTTTTCCGCACTTGACTATATCAGCAGTGCCGGTCTCAGAAGCATCCTGACTATCGCAAAGCGGTTAAAAGGAGAAAATGGTGAGATCCTCTTTTCAGGTCTGAAGGGAACTGTGGAAGAAGTGTTTAAAATCTCGGGTTTTTACTCTATCCTTAAAATTTTTGAGTCCGAAGAGGCGGCTCTACTTAAACTTTAAAGCGATGAATGTCCTTTCGACGATAAAGGTTCCAGCTAAGCTTGAATATCTTCACCGGATTATGGATGGTATATCTCAATGCGCCAGAGAACTGGGATTTGACCAGAAGAGGATCAGCGAAATAGAGTTGGCTGGCGAAGAGGCTTTAGTCAATATCTTCAATTATGCCTATCAGGGTAATGTGGGAGATGTGGAAGTTATTTGTAAACTTGATCGAAATGAAAGATTGATTATTGAGATCATAGATTCTGGCACCCCCTTTAATCTCCTCTCCATTGAAGAACCGGACACTACAGTTGATATTTCCGAGCGCCGGATCGGCGGGCTTGGTGTATTTCTTGTTAAAAAACTCACGGATGATGTTCAGTGCCGACGTGAAGGAGAAAAGAATATATTGACTTTAATCATTAATAAAAAATAGGATGGATTTATAAAACCGACGGAGGAGGGAGGAAGATTATGAGTGATTTTTGGACTTTTCCAAGAAGATTCATAGCCATTCTCTTTGTTCTTTTGCTTACTTCTCCCGCCTTTGGTCAGGATCAAAAGAAAAACGTCGGGAAGTTGACCCTTGCGGATTCCGTTGTCCTCGCCCTCCAGAATAACCTCGATGTAAAAAACGCCTTTCTGGATCGAATTGTTCAAAAATTCAACCTCAAAGTGGAAGAAAATAAATTCTATCCTCAATCTTCCATTGCTCTATCGAGCAAACTTAATTCAAATTATAGCACTAATGGAAGAGACACCGGTGCCAATCAGAGCAATAGCTATACGGCTTCGCTTTTGGTTCCCACGGGAGGGACATTCAGCTTTACCTGGGATTACAGTGCTGCGAAGACGGATTTTGGACAGGACACTGTTTATAATCCATCTTGGAACTTAAGCTTTGTCCAGCCTCTCTTAAAAGGAGGAGGAATAGAGGGAGAAGGGATCAAGGTGGCGACTGCCTCTTTAAGGATTGCAAGGATCAACGAGGAAATGAATGTCCTTGGCCTAAAAAGCACGTTGACTAACATCGTCAATTCTACCATCCAGGCCTACAGAAGCTACATACAGTCTCTACGACAACTTGAGATCAGCAAAAGATCGCTGGCAATGGCTAAAAAGCTCTATGAAATAAACAAGGCCTTGGTCGAGGCCGGTAGAATGGCCGAAGTAGAAATCGTTCAGACGGAGGCGGATATTGCCAACAGGGAATTAGGAATTCTTCAAGCTGAAAATAGCCTACAATCTGCACGATTGGCATTGATCCAAATTCTAAACATGGAGCGAGAGACTCTCTTCGAGCCAATCGAGGAAACGGAGGCCAGAGTCATTCCTCCTTCCTTTGAAGGGGCGTTGAAAATCGCTTTGAATAACAGACCTGATTATCTTCAAGTCTTAAAAGAAGTAGAAGTATCAAGGTTGAATTTCGTCGTTGCCAAAAGGAACCGTCTCTGGGATCTCTCTCTCGAAGGAGGTACAAAGCGGAATCTGAGCGGTTCCAGTTATGGTTCTACCCTTGAATCGGCTGGCAGACTTGGAAAGACCGACTGGAACGTTGGGGTAAGGCTTACGATTCCCTTCCGGGACCTGACGATTGAACAGGCGTATGTGAGCGCAAAAGTAGCGATGGAAAAATCAGACTTGAATCTTAAGAAGCTTGGGATCAATATCGGGATAGAGGTGCAGAATGCCATTAGAGATGTGGAGATAAAATTTAAGCAGATGCAGTTGGCTAAACAGGCGACCACGTTGGTTCAGAAGAAATTGGAGATTGAAGAGGAGAAATTAAAAGTAGGGCGAACCACAAACTTTCAATTGCTGAGCTTTCAGAGTGATCTGGTCAATGCTCAAGTGAGCGAACTTGGTGCAATCATCGATTACCTTAATTCACTTACCAATCTTGACCAGATCCTTGGGACGACACTGATGACCTGGAAGATTGAGGTCAAGAGAGAGGATGAAGAGGTGAAACTGCCAAACTCCGAGAAGAAAGTTGCTCGATAAGGGGTAGAGAGATGTCACCCACAGAGATGGTTTACAAAAATATTCTCGAAAATATGAGCGATGGGGTTATGACCATTGGGCTCGATGGTCGAATCATGACCTTTAACAGCGCTGCAGAAAAAATTCTTAATCTCAAGCGAGAGGACGCCCTGAATCGGTCTTTTGGAGAAGTCTTTTTAATGAGAGAGGGAAACGACGACTTTAACCAGATGATTCTCAATGCCGTCTATGAGTCGGAAAAAATCCACAATGCCGTCGTAAGCTATAATACCGGGGAGAAAATTTTGACCCTTGTGGTCACCGCATCTTTTCTCCAGTCCTATGAGGTGGGGGAAAGGAAGAATGTGGCCGTCATCGTCGTCTTCAACGACATAACGGAAGTCGAACGACTACGCATTGCTGAGGTGCAGCTTACCGAAGAGCTGAGGGGAAAGCACAAGGAACTCCAGAATGCCTATCTCGAGCTTGAAGATACAAATAAAAACTTACATACAGCTCTCAAAAAGGTGCAGGTCGTCCGCATCTTTGCAACCGTTTTCGTCATCCTCTTTTTCCTCTCTCTTGGATTTTTCGTATGGAAAAGGGCTTCTTCTCCTCTCCAATGGCTTGCAAGGGAGATACCCACAGCCGGAAGGGATGTGGCCATGGTGAAGAGCTTTGTAGTCACACCAGGGCCTGTATCGAACAGTATTGCTCTAAAAGGGACTCTGAAACCAATAAAGATAGTCAATATCACGAGTCCCTTCAATGGAACAGTAAAGGAAAAGTTTTTTGAGTATGGACAGACGGTGAGGAAAGGGGATTTGCTTCTGAGGATGGATACATCTGAAACAGAGCTGAAGCTCAGAGAGGCGAAAATTGTATATATCAAAGCCGACGATAGGCTAAAGGAATTGACGGACTGGGAGAGCGGTGATGAGGTATCAAAGGCAAAACGTTCTGTTACCAAAGCGAAACTGAGCTTGGATATACAGAAAAAGATTCTTGAGGAAACCGAGGCACTCTTTAAAAAAGGGATTGTTCCGGCCACAGAGTATGAGAACGCCAAACAGCAGTTTACGAGTACAAAGATGGATTATGAGTCTGCCGAGCTTGAACTTAAAAGTACCATCGCCAAAGGTCAAGGAGATAATCTGAACATAGCTAATTTTGAGTTGGAAAATGCCAGGCAGAAATTAAAGGAACTCGAAATGCAACTCAAGCAATCCGATATCTATGCTCCTGTTTCTGGGACCATCATCCTTACCGAACTCGCTGACAAAGAGAAGAAAGGGAAAGCCATTGAAAAAGGGGCTTCCTTCTCTCAAGGGGAAATTCTCTTATCCATTGGAGATGCCGAAGGATTGTCGGTGACAACGAATGTGGACGAAATAGAGGTCACAAGAATTAAAAAGGGCCAGGAGGTGAGGGTTACAGGAGATGCCTTTCCTGAGATACTTAAAGGAAAGGTTTTCCATATCTCATCACAGGCCGGGAAGGGAGAAGGAGAAAGGAAGACCCCATCTTTTGAATTAAGTGTTGCGATAGATAAACTCTCACCAGAACAGAGGGAAAAGATCCGCTTGGGTATGTCAGCCAATATGGAGATATTAATCTATAACAACCCCAATGCTCTCCTTGTTCCGATTCATGCTGTGAAAATAGAAGGGAAAGATCGCTACGTTATGGTGACAGATAAGAGCACGAAGGAATTGAAGAAAGTGAAAGTTGAAACAGGTGTAACAACCCTCGACTCAGTTGAGATTACGAAAGGACTGAGCAGTGGGGATGGGATCGCCCTCTATTAATGTAAATTTCATGAGAAAATTCCAATCACCAAATAACCCAATTATACTTGGTTATTTGAATTTGGATATTGATTATTATTTGGTTATTGGCGCTTGGTTATTGGATATTTACTCCCTTTGTTTCATAAGCTTGCTATTTAATAGGAACACTTGCCATGCTGAATATTGTAGAAATCCATAAGACTTATCAAATTGGTCCTACCGAGATTAAGGTTTTGAGGGGGATCACCCTGACGGTGGAGAAGGGTGAGATGCTTGCCATCATTGGGCCTTCTGGAAGCGGTAAATCGACCCTGATGAACATGATTGGTCTTTTAGAACAGCCCACCTCAGGCTCTTATTTCATCGAAGGGAAAAAGATTAGTTACGATAATGACCGAGAACTTTCAAAGATCAGGAACCAGAAGATAGGCTTTGTATTCCAATCATACCATCTTCTCCCACGACTCACTGCCATGGACAATGTCGGTATTCCGCTTGTTTATCGAGATATGAAGGAAAAAGAGATCAAAGAGAGAGCAAAAGAGTATTTAAAGAAAGTTGAGGTGGAAGACAGGGCGCAACACAAACCTAATGAGCTCTCAGGAGGTCAGCAGCAGAGAGTTGCGATAGCCCGCGCCCTAATTGGGGACCCGGCCCTTGTCCTTGCTGATGAACCCACAGGGGCGCTCGATAGCCGCACCGGCCAGGAGATTATGAGTCTTTTTAAGAGATTAAATGAAGAGGAAGACATCACTATCATCATCATCACACACGACCCTAAAATTGCCCTTCAGTGCAAACGAAAGGTCGAATTAAAGGACGGAGTCATTGTGGGTTGATGTACTTTTTGACTCTCCCTTGACGGGGGTGTGTTCCAGGGCGGGGCGAAGCACAATGATTATTAAAGCAAACATCAAAGAAGCTCTCCGAAGTTTATTGACTGGCAAGCAGCGAACCATCCTGGCCCTTATTGGCATTGTCATCGGGATTGCTTCTGTCATCGGAATGATATCCATCGGTACAATTGTGCAGCATGAGGCCCTCAGACAGTTTGAAGATATGGGAGTCGATATCCTAACGGTCAGAAAAGAATTTGATGAAAAAAACAAGGCAGCAAAGTTCAAACTTTCCGACATCCTCGAGCTTAAAAACTACAGTCCTATTATTTTAGAAGTGGCTCCCTATATATCCTCAGGCACCACATTCTCCTATGGCGGGAAGACCATGTACATCGATATGATGGGGGTTACTGAATCCTTTTTCGATTTGAATAAGCTCAACTTGCAGGGCGGTCGTTTCATATCGGATCTTGATGAACACAGGTTTTTCTGTGTGATTGGTTCAGAAATAGCTCAGTTTTTAAGAAAGGCTGGTTTTGAGAATCCGTTAGGCCAGCAATTTGCGTCTGGTGAACGCATCTATACCATTGTGGGGATACTGAAGGCGATCTCCGAAGGTGGGGGGATAAGGCCAGGAAATATCAATATGTCAGTCATCACCCATATTACCACTGCCGTAAGGGTTCAGGAAGGGGAGATCGAATCCTTCATGGCCCGGGTAGGTCCTCAAAGCCCATCGCAGATAAAAGCCGAGATCCAAAACTATTTCAGCAAGAAGGCAAAAGGGCTCAATTTGAAATTACGGACAGCAGAGGAGTTAATCGCACAGATGGAAAAACAGATGCAACTTTTCACCCTTCTTCTGGGAGCGATCGGCAGCATTTCACTCATTGTGGGGGGTATCGGCGTCATGAACGTGATGCTTATATCCGTAGCAGAAAGAAGAAAGGAGATAGGCATCCGTAGAGCCCTGGGAGCACAGAGGTTCGATATTCAGAGCCAGTTCATTATGGAATCGGTTGTCCTCTGTCTGGTTGGAGGGTTCATCGGAATAGGACTGGGCATTGTGATTTCATATGTATTTTCGTACTTTGTTAAATGGGAATTCATGATGTCAAAATCTGCAATTATGTTAGGGGTTGGAGTAGCTACTGCGGTGGGTGTCTTTTTCGGTTTTTATCCTTCACGGTCTGCTGCGAGGCTTGATCCTATTGCCGCCCTGCGATCGTAAAAGGGAGATGACTTTGAAAAATAAGTTAAATGAAGGGAATAATCTTCTAAAATATCTGATTAACCTTTGTGAAGATCTGTCAAAAGGACGGTACACAAAGGTTGAGGAGCTTTTTGAACACACCAAGGAAGCTAAGTATCCCCCTGTCGTCACGAGACTTGCAGAGGCCTTTGGCATGATGATGGTGAAGGTAGAAGCCCGCGAGTTTCGTTTAGAGCAAGTGATCGATGACCTAAAGAAGACAAAGATTGATCTTTCCATCGCAAAAGAGAGGCTCTCAAGCGAGAACATTCAACTCAAGCAGACTCTTAGGGGCAGATTCACACCCACAAAAATTCTCGGAACAACCCCCCAGGTTGTTAAACTTCTGGAAGAGGTTGAAAAGGTTGCAGATACTCCTATCAACATCCTGATCACGGGCGAGACCGGCACGGGAAAAGAACTGATCGCAAAAACCATCCACTACAATAGCAGTCGAAGTGAAAAACCCTTTATCCCTGTCAATTGTTCTGCCATCCCCGAGCCCATTTTTGAGAGTGAGATGTTCGGCATTGAGAAAGGGGTAGCGACAGGGGTTGAGAAGCGCATCGGAAAGATAGAGCAGGCCAATGGAGGGACATTATTACTTGACGAGATTGGGGATATGTCCCTATCAAGCCAGGCCAAACTTCTTCGGGTTATAGAGGATTATCAACTGGAACGAGTCGGAGGAAGAAAGGCTATTCCCGTTGATATAAGAATTATCGGCTCGACGAACAAAGATTTAAATAAGGAGGTAAAAAAAGGTGATTTTCGCAAAGACCTCTTCTATCGGCTCAATGTGGTCAACCTTCACCTCCCACCTCTTCGCGAAAGAAAAGATGACATTTCGTTGCTTGCTAATTATTTCTTAGAACAATGCATAAATAAGTTTGGTCGGAAAAAGATGATATTTTCATCTGAAGTGGTAGAGAAATTCAAGGACTATCCCTGGCCGGGTAATGTGAGAGAATTGGAAAACGAGGTAGAGAGGGCTGTAGCCCTTTCTTATTCCGATACCATTATGGTTGATCATCTTTCTGAAAATGTAAGGGAATTTAGCATTGAGGAAAGACCGGAGGAAAAGCCTACTTCAATGAAGGAAGCAGAGATCCTTTTAGTCCGAAATACCCTTGAAGAATTTAAGGGAAATAAAACGAAGGCAGCTCGGATATTAGGACTCAGCCGCGAGGGTCTAAGAAAGAAGATGAAACGGTACAGGATCAAATGATTATAGCGAATGGTTAATGGTTCATTGTACATAGTTCGAAGTTCAAAGCTCTATAAGACTCTCCATTATCGAAATAAATTCTACCCTGTTAGAAAGCTCCGCTGCCTGCAGCGGGGATGAAGATAAGCTTCCTTTCGGAGCGAACATGGGATTTAAAGCCCTGTGTGAGCCGTTCCGCTGGAAAGTCGAAGACTTTCTAACGGGGTTTGCATAACGCTTTCGTCACCCCTACCTGCTGGCATGCAGGCGCAAGGCATGAAAATAACAACAACTCCCCTCACCCTTGACGGGGGAGGGCGTGCCTGCCTGCCGGTAGGCAGGGGTGGGGGTGATGCCAACATTGTTGGCATTTGTTGCTAATGAAGTTGGCATTTAAGATTTTGCCTATATGCAGGGTGCCTCAAACATTCTAATATTGGGGGCCTTTTTTGTGGGAATTTAATGGCATGATATTTGCTGTCATCAAAATTGTCATGCTTAAAAAATCAAGAAAGGAGGAAAAACACTATGAGGAAAAAGGTTAATCTGGTTTTTGCGGCAATGCTCCTTGCAGTGGTGTCGGCATTTTTAGTGGTGGAGGGCGCAGATGCGTTCTGCGTTTATATTTACGCGGATCCCCCTCCCCAACCAAATTATGTTAATGATATCCTTATCGTTGATCAATCATCAGGAGGAGATTTTTGGAAGGTAATGCATAAAGGGGATAAGGAGTGCTGCAACTGGCAGGAAAAATCATGTAACAAGGGAGGCAAAAGGGATAGTATTGTGAGGTTTTCTGTGAGTTATGAGTATAATGCTCAACCTGGGGGCTGGGATGTCAGGTCAAAGCTTATCTGCAAAGACTTTGAAATACAGGCAGGGGGATGGCTGACAGTTGAAGGGAGTTATGGTAATGATCGATGCGTGCGTCATGATTATTAATGATGGGAGTTTTTTAAAGCAGGGGCAATGCAGCGCCGCTGCGTAATTCATGAAAGGAGAAAATGGCTATGGGAAAGAAGCTTTATTTAAAAAATCAGGTTCTTCCGGCTTTCGTGTGGGTAGCATTCCCCTCTTAAGGCTAAGAGGGGGAAGGGGGAGTTATGGAATTCTTGCGGAATGATCGAGCACTAAAACAACGGCGACGGGAGTTGAGACGTAACCAGAGCGATGCCGAAAGGGCCTTGTGGTCAAAGTTACGCAATAAACAATTCTTCGGGATGAAATTCTTCCGTCAGTACAGCATAGGCCCGTATATTTTAGACTTTTATTGTCCAACGGTGAAGCTCGCGGTGGAGTTGGACGGTGGACAGCACAACCAGAGCGATAACAGAGAACGTGACGCAGCTCGTTCAGAGTATCTGAAAACCCAGAGAATTGATGTGATGCGTTTTTGGAACAATGAAGTGTTGCTTGATATAGAGAGCCTCTTGTCCAAAATGGCGCTGAAAGTAACCCCCCTTCATCCCCCCTTAACTTAAGAGGGGAACAGAAGGGGAGTTAAGGGAAGGTAACCCACAAAAAACCCTGAAGAGCCAAAAATCAAGAAAGGAGGAAAAACACTATGAAGAAAAAGCTTAATCTGGTTTTTGCGGCAATGGTCCTTGCTCTTTTATCGGCATTTATGGCGGTAGAGGGCGCAGAAGCGTTCTGTGTTTATAATAGAACGGATAAGGTCGTTAGAGTAGAGCAGGTCAGCGGGCACAAAGCAGGGTATGGATTTTCAAACAAGATCAGCCCTGACGACAATAAGTGTTGCAACTGGCAAACCAGTGACTGCAACAAAGAAGGCAACAAGGACTCAAGGGTTTCCTTTGATGTTTTTACCGAGCAGCGCGAAGCTTACAAAGCCGATGAGCGTATCTGTGCAGATTTCTGGATAGAAGCCGGTGGATGGATGACGGTGGTCAAAAAGCATGATGATCGAGGGGATTATTATACCTGTGAACGTCATAAATGATGCATTCTTGGGTTAAATAGTACAGGCACGTGTAGAAGCAATTTAGGTACACAAGGAGGGATGGGCCTATGCGCACGGTTAGTCTTTTTTGATGACTAAAAGTATCTCATCTTGCTTGAGGCGATAGCCATCAGGCATTTTATGATGTGACTCAAAATATTGACGGATCTTGTCTTCATATTCTTTGAACCGGCGGTCTATCAGAAGGAAAAGACCGATCGTCACCATACTGTCTATATTTTCCGTCCATATCTCATTGATAAAGTATCGCGCCTCAATGGCGTGATCTCCATATTGTCGAATCAGATCGCGCCAAAGTTCGAGGATATTCACATCGTAGCGGGTAAATTGATTGAAAAAATTGGCTACTTCCCCTATGGGGGATTGGAGGACGATAACAATACGCCCCCCCGGTCGAGGTGTGCATACATTTTTTCAATGGTCGTTAACCACTTTCCTTCCTCAATGTAATAGAGGACATGGGAACAAAGGATAAAATCATAATGCTTTGAAGTCAGATCAACCTTTTCCCAAAAGTCGTTGTAAATCCTGAAATGGGGAGATCTCCTGCTAAGAAATCTCGCCTGTTTCTCATTGGGTTCGACCACAATGGTCTCGTCAAAAGACTGCGAGATGGGAATAGTCAAGTCCCCTCCTCCAGCCCCGATGTCCAGAAAGCTCCTCCTACGTGGAAGTCCGGCTACAATCTCTCCTATTTTGAATAGCTCGATACCCTTTTCGGTTGAAGACTGTACAAAAAGATTAAGTTGCCGCCGGTACTCAGCATCCTCCTCCATCTCCACAGAAGAAGGCTTTGTCAATCTTTCTTCATCATTGACATCCATCAATGCTTCCTCCTCCGTAGAATGACCGATTGTTTAAGGGGATTCTACACTCCTCTTCTTCCCTTAAGATGAACGGTCAGGAGGGTGACATCATCTGAATATGGGTCATCCCCTGTGAATTCCTTTATAGATTGAATAACCTCCCTGATGATTGCTTCTCCAGAATCACTTTTACTCTCCTCCACAATGCTCATCAACCTTTTGTTAGAATAGGCGATTTTATCTCTATTCATGGCCTCCGTCACACCGTCAGTGTACAGAAGGATTTTATCACCGGGATTTAAGAGAACCCTCTCTGTCCTGTAAATAGCATCCGCCATTACTCCCAGGAGAAATCCGTCGGGCAACTGAAGCCATTCAGGTTTTTGACCAGAACGGATGATTAAGGGAGGATGATGACCTGCATTGGAGAAAAGGAATTCTCCGGTTTTGAAGTTGAGTACACCGAGAAAGGCCGTGACGAACATCATGGGTTCGTTATCCCGGCAAAGTTCCCGGTTGACTAGGGACGGAGATAGGGACGTTGGTTCAAATACAACTTGATATTGGGAAAGGGGTGAAGTAGCCTAAAGGCAAATGCCCAGACAAGCGAGACTCGATGCCCCGGGGACATTACATCATGTGATGGTTCGGGGGATAGAAGGAACCAACATCTTCAGGACGGATAAGGACCGGAGCGACCTTCGGACGGAGATAGGGACGTTGGTTCAAATACAACTTGACATTGGGAAAGGGGTGAAGTAGCCTAAAGGCAAATGCCTAGACAAGCGAGACTCGATGCCCCGGGGACATTACATCATGTGATGGTTCGGGGGATAGAAGGAACCAACATCTTCAGGACGGATAAGGACCGGAGCGACCTTCTGGAACGTCTGGCAGCGCAATGCG
>VGSS01000009.1 GCA_016874935.1 Deltaproteobacteria bacterium
GTTCCTCCCACGGCAATCGTCTTGTCGATGGGAATCGCACCGCTATCTGCGGCCATGATGGCACATTCGATGGCCACCTTGATTCCAACGCCAAAGAGTGAGCGAAGGCATTCTGCAAGAACTTCGGAATGGGAGGCCCCGGAGAATTTATTACTGAAGGACCGCTCAAGACCGGAGAGGATATGACTTTGCTTCACCACCTTGCATCCCATAGATTCCACTTCTTTTAAAATTTTTGGATCAAACTTCCAGACACCAGGAGCAGAAAAACCGGGCTGGGAGCTCACAATTACAAGGTTCGTCTCTTTTGCCATTTTCCTGGCAAACTTGAGCCCTGTGCTCCCGCGGGAACTCGCCACCACCACGCTCTTGATATCCCCCTCCTTCATCCGATTGTAAACAATCTCGACCACCGCATCGGTGTTGGTAATCCCGGTTTGATTAAAATAGACGACCGATCGATTCCCCCCATTCATAGCTTCCTCCTCGGATTATATCGTTGGTCGTTTGGGTCAAATCTTTAGGGGCTGCTGCCCAAACCAACAATTTGCCCTTCGACAGGCTCAGGGCGAACGGTGATATGTTGAAACCATTTAACTTTTCCGGTCATGTCCCGCGAAACGCGGGATCAAAGCATGAAATCGATTTCGGCAACAGGCCGTTTATCCTTGACTTTCCTTTCAGTTTCGTGCCGCATCCCTGTGATTGCCTGACCCACATTCATTCCTGCTGACAGCTCTTACAACGCTTCAAGGGTTATAATCCTTGTATGCTGCTGTTGCCGGTCTCCCTTAAATTCGGTCAAAATAGCATCCATTTGCTGGTCCTTGCGGGACCAAAGCTGATTCACCCAGTCTTGGGACTGATTTCTGTAGTCGTCGTCCTCAACATAGTTTTTTCCAGATACATTGTCAGGAAGCGGCAAATAATTAACCTGCGCGATGATGTCAGATACTCTTCCTGAAAGCATATCCCAGAACGTCGGAGGCACCGTCTTTTTAGGGTAAACAATGGTCACATCGAGGATGCCGCTCAAAAACTCTCCCATACAGGAGAGCACAAACGCAGTTCCTCCGGCCCTGGGTAGCAGTAAATTCCGGTAGGGGGAGTTCTGGGCCTGGTGCTTGGCTGAATTGAAACGGGTTCCTTCCGGGAAATTTATGACGGTGACCGGAAAGGTTTTGAACTTTTCACAGGCTTTGCGGGTTGTTTCAAGGTCTTTTCCTCGGAGCTCAGGGTGTTTTTCCAGAAATGAACGTGAATAGCGTTTCATAAATGGAAAGTCCAATGCCCACCAGGCCAGACCAAGGATGGGAACCCAGATCAATTCCTTTTTCAAAAAGAACTTGAGAAAAGGAATCCGGCGGTTAAACACATGTTGAAGAATAAAAATATCCGCCCAGGAGCGGTGATTCACCACCATCAGATAGGATTTGTCAGGAGAAAGCCGGTCTGTAACTCCACGGACATCCCAATGAATTTTCTGGGTAAGCTGTACAATAAGGCTGTTCCCATCAATCCAGTGGGTGGCAATAAAAGTGAGTATGCGGGAACACGCATTTCTCCATTTATGGATGGGAATCATAAACTTGATTAAAACAAAGAAAAATAAGACCGAAGCACAAAGCACCGTGTTGACAAAAAACAATCCCGTCACCAGGGCTCCCAATATCGGCGGTGGTAAAAAACGGAACATCGCGTCCTTTCTGAATCCTTCAGTCATTCCATTCCTTTTGGGATGATTATAACAGGGAAATCCGTTGTGGCAAAGCCGTTTAGACAGGCAGGAGATCCCCTTTGTGGGCTGCCCTGTTAGGGCAGTCGCAGTAAACCCCGTTAGAAATTCCAGTCGTTGCGACTCGAAACCGAGCGGGGCATTATTTCTAACGGGGTAAACGTAGAGTGCAGGAGGTTATGGCGAGGTTCACCCCTTAATTTCTAATTTGATCCCTTAATTACTTGAATATTCATCCCCTTTTAGGTTCACAGACCAGGACATTTCTCTCATCCCTTTCAAATGTGCATTTCTCTTCCAGAATAGTCCCCAGCTTCCTGCGGGCCCTGTGAAGCCGCACCTTCACATTGTCAACGGTGATTCCCAGGATCTCTGCCATCTCCTGTTGACTGAATTCCATGATATCGGAAAAGATAATCACTTCTTGTAGGGATTTAGGGAGCAGGAGGATCTGGTTCTGAACGCACTCCCCCATTTGTCGTTGTTCCAACTTTTTCTGGATACCCAATTCTTTTTGGATAAAAGCCTCGTTCAAATCCTCCCTCTCATCTTGGTCAATACTTTCTTCCTTTGCTGATTTTTTTGACTGACGAAAGTGGTCCTGGCAAAGATTGTATGCAATACGAAATATCCAGGAAGACAATTTGGAGGGGTCTCTCAGGCTTTTGCTTTTTTGTTGTACTCTTAAAAAGGTCTCCTGGATTAAGTCGTCGGCCACCCATTCATCCTTCACCAGGGCAAGGATAAACTTTCTTACCTTTGTATAAAACTGATCATAAATATCCCAAAATTCCATCTTATCTCTAACACCTCTCGCGATTTTCTCAGAGTTATCATTTCCGCCCCGTATCCAGTACGGGGTAAACTCAAGCGGGAATCCAGGTTCAAAAGACTGGATTCCGGATCAAGTCCGGAATGACCAGATGTGTAAGGTTATTTCGGGCGTACCATACCAGTGAAATTACCCGCAGCATGATTTGCTGGCCCGTCGATCGCAGGGTAGGTCATACTCCTTTTCTTCACCCATGAGACTATTGATAAAGTTCTTTATGGCCAAATGGGCTCCTTTTTTAACCTGGCTGGCAAGATCGACGGCCTCTTGAATTTCCTCATTTTTCAGACCTCCAGATTTGGCCTTTCCAAAGTAGTGCTCAAAACAAGGGATACAGTTCGCTGCTGTGGCTGCTCCTAAACAGATCAAGAGTTTTGATTTTTCGTCCATGGTCCTTCCCTCCTTTTATTTTTGTATATAAGACGGAAATGACCCCCGAAAGGTTACACCCTTTTGCTTTTCATCTAATGAAAACGAAGTGAGATCGTATAACTGCACTCCTTCCCTAAAACCATCATACATTTACCCAATGGCGGGGCAAGTTCATGTTCTAATCCCTGGGCGTCAATCCAGCCTTGAATCCTTGCGAGAATTCCGCAATCGTATTGATCCTTGATCCCTGCCCTCACAATGTTTTCATAGGCGAAACATCTTTTCAAATGTATTTCAAAGGACCGATGATCGAGGGCCTTGATGTCATATTCGGCGAGACCAGAACCATAAAGGGCGAAGGCTGCTTTGTTGAAAGTAAGGTATTCTTCTAAATCTTTTGCCGGGGATAAGGCTAACGTTTTCATGAACCGCTTCATCTCAACTCGGCCTATTTCTCTACACACGAATTGATTCAGTCGGTTCGCCGTCTCAATCCCAAAATGCTCTGCCACGGCCATAAACCACCTGGCATCATGAGACATCCACCCTTTGATCAGAAGGTCTTTCTGCTCGCTGAAGGACAATTCTTTCAACTGATTTCATCTCCTTTGTCTTTTCTATTCATCTGGCTAAGTATGTAAGCATCTCTTTTCGCGTGATAGAAATCCATGGGAATGCCAACTCCAGAGGGGTAGGCGGGCCAGCGGAGAAAGATTTAGGGCGGCACCACTTAAGGATTGACTCCAGGCGCTCCAAGAACAATAAAAGCCTCATTTCACTGACTATGAAAGTTTCCCTTATACTTCTAATGATCCGCAATCCTAAAGATTTCGGAGTCTGGCCTGCCTGCCGGTAGGCAGGTCCGCCTGCCCCTCTGGAGTTTATCCAGGGAGTTGTCTTCCTGTGATCAAACGGCTTCGACCACAGCGGCAATACCCACTCCTCCGCCGCCGCAGAGCATCTGGATGCCGGCTTTCCCACGGGTGCGCTTCAGGTGGTGGACCATCTCTCCGAAGTAGATGGCACCAGTCGCGCCAATGGGATGTCCCAGAGCAATGGCCCCACCCGTTGGATTGACTCTGGGATCGAATCGGCCGTAACCCAGCTCGTCTGCAAACTGGAGCAACGGGGAGGCGAATGCCTCGTTGGGTGCGATAATGTCCATGTCATCCATTGTCTTACCGGCCCGCTCGAGGGCTTTTCTCACGGCCGGGATAGGCGCCAGAAGCATGGGCACAGGCGCACCTCCTGCCACGGCACAAGCCACGATTCTGCACAGGGGTTCAAGCCCCAATGCCTCGGCCTTGGCCCCGCTCATGAGAAGAACCGCAGCAGCCCCATCCACGATTTGAGAAGAACTGCCCGGGCTGACAAGCCCGTTTCCTTTGAACGGCGTGGGAAGCGCCATGAGGTTCTGGAGATAGGCTTCCGGGTTTTCCACCGCCTTTGCCCTGAGAACCTCATCCTTTTCCACTTTACGGGTCACACCCTCATAGGTGAACTCGAATGGAACGATATGATCTGAGTACCACCCTTTTTGCTCGGTCTCGACAGCTTTCTGCATACTCCACATGCCAAAGCGCTCCAGGTCCTCTCGGGTATGCCCTTGATCCGCAGAGATCATTTCGGCGCAGACTCCCTGGGGCACGGTCATGCCGATCTCTGACAGGCGAGCCGACATTCGCACTGGATAGTTTGCCTGCATCGCTACCTGAATGTCGGACATCATGCCGTAGTGGGACATGATCTCCACTCCGCCACAGATCATGATCTCTCCTTCTCCCACCATGATCTCGTGCGCGGCAATGGTAATTGCCTTGAGCCCGCCATTGCAGTATTGGTTCACGGTGCAGCCCGCCGCTTCCTTGGGAATTCCGGCAAGGAGCGGGGCGATGCGCCCAATATTGGCGCCTTGCTCCCCGATCTGGCTCAGGCATCCGATGATCACGTTTTCAATCTCCGCTTCATTAAATTTGGGACACCGGGAATGGACCCTTTCCAGCAATCCCCGGAGGGTATTGGCCATTAGATCCTGGGCGGATGCCTGGCAGAGTTGACCGCCTTTCTCCATTCCCTTCCAACCCGACTTGCCAATAGCAGACCGCACCGCATCCACGACCACAACTTCCTTCAGGCTCGCCATATGAGCGCCTCCTTCTCTTTAATCGTCTTCACTCCCACCTCTCTATGAAGAATCCATGAGAAGGTGTGAAAAAATCACATTTTCAGAATCACCTTCGTTCCGGCCTACAGGGTTGGGGGGATGGGAGAAGCTTTAGGGCGGAACCTCTAATATTAAACTAAGTTGCCTAAACCTGGGTCATACCGCTTTCTTACTGAAAACGAAGGTTACCCATAACATCTAATGACCCGCCTTCTAAAGCTTGGACAATACTCTCAACCCTGTCGGCCGAGGCACAGTGCGCCAATTTTTTCACACCTTCTGACGACTTACCATGATGATTGATTTAAACCAAACATGCTTTGCAAAATCGCCGATTGTGGATTTCAGGAAGAATGAGTCCAGAAAAGAGGTTCCTTCTTGCTGCAAGCGACTTTACTTGAGCAAGCTCTGCAGTTGCATGGCCAACATCATATCGCCTTTCACCTTAAGCTTGCCCCCCATAAAGGCAGCCATGCTGTCAAGCCTGCCCTCAACCATATCCGCAAAGTCATTGGAAGCCATGGTGACCGTGACATTCGGCGAATCCGCAGCGCCCTCGCTCACTTTTGCGCTGCCATCGCCAACCGCCACAGAGTAGTTTCCCGAATCCGCTCCGGTGATCTCGAACTGAAAGACCGCCTTGATTCCTCCGAGCTTTCCCGGGTTGGCGTCCATTCGCTTCTGCATTTCGACAAAGATCTCTTTGATGGTCATTTTAGCCCTCCTCCTTTTTTATCGAATAAATTTTCTGGTTCGAATCTACCTAATCTTAAAGGAGGTGTCAATCACAAAAAATGAACTTACGTCATGCTTAAGAAGGTGTGAACAAATCGCATTGGGAGAATCGGCGTTTTTCCGGCACACAGGGTTGGGAGGATTGGGAAAGCTTTAGGGCGGAACCTTGAATATTAAACTACATTGCCTAAACCTGGACAATAACGCTCCCTTACTAAAAACAAAGGTTACCCCTAACATCTTATTGACCCGCCGGCTAAAGGTTGCACAAGACGCCCAACCCTGTGTGCCGAGCTACAGGGAGCCAAATTTTTTACACCTTCCGGGTTGCTTTGAACTTGTTTGCTCTGCCTGAGTACTAACCCGTTTAGCCCTTCGCTAATTTGGTCACCCGGCATGGAATATAACGGTGGAGCGGCGTGCCTGCCAGACGATCCCGGTGTTTCGCTGGCGCTAGCTGATTCACGTTGACCCCATGTGATTCTCCGCCGTGGACCAGCCCAAAACCATGAGGGATGACCACCTGGCCTGGATGCGAACTATCTGTCACTTCAGCTTCGATCTGAGCAGACCCTGTTTCGGTTTCTACAACGACAAGGTCGCGATCATTGATTCTCAACTCTGCGGCATCTTTTGGGTGTATCCGAAGGGTGCAGGGCCGTTTTCCCTGATTCCAGGCCGGGTCACGCATGATCGTATTGGCCACCATCTCCATATGGTTTCCGGCGATCAGAATCTTGGGATAATTTTTATTTACCAGCTGGGCCTCTTCGGCAACAGGTGTTACCTCTCTTAACCATTCTTCCATCTCGGGAAAATGGATATGGATCTTTTTGTCCGGCGTCTTCATCAGGGCAAGGTTGTTTTCCGGATCTAACGATCCGATCTTCACCCCACCCGGTTTCTTAAGAATCTCTCTAAACATTTCTTCTCCAGTGAGAGGGGTCACCTTGTAACCCGCGCGGGAAACATCTTCCGCATGCATCATTGGAAATCGTGCCAGCAGGCCCCAGAGCGCAGACAGATTGGGGGATCCCAATTCCTCCCCAAGAGTTTTCGCAAGAATGTAAGGCAACCACGGTTCTACCTTTGGATTAGCCCGGATATATTCCATCAGTGCAAGGCCAAAACTGAGCCGATCTTTAGCCAGTTCCCGTAGCTTGATGGGATACTCCGGAATCATGCCCAGTCTTTCTGCAAGCTTCACATAGATATGGGCCTCTTCTAACTGTTCACCATCCGGCTGTACTACAGGACGCCGCATATCGAAATAATAGTCAGGGTATCCCCACTGAAAAAATGTGCCATCCCATTTCTCATAGCCTGTCCTGGCTGGCAGAACATAATGGGATAGAACTGCTGTTTCACTCATGGCCACCTCGATGGTGACCAAAAGATCCAGCTTTTTAAAAGCCTTCTCATAGGCTTTTGTGTCAGCGTAAGATCGCAAAGGATTTGAGCCGCTGACAATCAGATCCCGAATCCTCTCGGGGTGATCGTTATCAATCTCTTCAGGCATTACATTGGGTGGAAAGACTCCCATGATCAAAGGAATATGAGTCATCACGGTTTTCCATGTCCTGGGATCATCTTCTGGTGTATGCGATCCCATGGGCATCAGGTGTCCCAGAAAAACATTGCCGCCCTTGACTCCTATGCGTCCTGTTAATGCAATCAGGATCAATTCCAAATAGGAACTAAGAGTGCTATGCCGTCCCATCAGGATGCCAAGATCACTACGCAGTGCTGTCTTCCGAGTGGCAAAGAGTCGGGTGAATTCTCGAACAGCATTCGTCTCCAATCCACAAAGACGACAGTTTTCTTCCACATCGACATCATCAAACCAGTTTCGAATCGCCTCAAAACCATTGACATGGGCAGCCACATAATCTTCGGCCACCAGCCCTTCGGTCAACAGGATCTTAATCATCGCCTTGAACAGCAGTGCATCTGTCCCCGGCCTGAGCCGGAGATGGATGTCTGCAAGTTTGGCTGTCTCCGACACTCTCGGATCGACAACCGCCAATAAAAAACCAGGCTCCTTTTTCTTGTTTCGAAGCACTACCGGCGCATTTGGAATATCGTGGCTCACCATGGGATTGGCTCCCCAGAAGACAAGGAAGTCCGAACCGCTGGTATCAGGGAAAAGATGCATGTTCTGTCGCCCATAGGCCTTGCCGCTCACCCAGAAAAAACCGGTAAGTTCCTGTGCAAGAGGACTGTAATGATTCCTTGATCCCAACCCATTTAAAAATCGAAGGCCAAAGGCGGCTTCAAAATGGCATCCCTGCCCCCCTCCCCCCATGTAGGCAAGCGATCGAGGCCCGTATGTTTGGACGGTCTCTTTGAGTTTATCTGCTATCTCATCCAGAGCCTGATCCCATGAGATGCGCTCAAAGCGATCTCCAACCCTCTTGAGAGGGAATCTCAATCTCTCCGGGTTATTTTGAAAATACGGAATGTTGGCGCCTTTTCTGCAGAGATAACCCTGGGAGCGGGGATTTTCCTTTTCACCCCTCACCTTAACGATCTTGCTCCCTTCGGTGATGACCTCAAGGCCACAATTGTTAAAACAGAGCACACAGGATGTCTTTTGCCATTCGTTCATAACCTTCTCCTTCCATTTACAAGATTCACATATAGGGACACACAGAGACGCATCGAATACATCGATACATGGAGTGGTCATCCACTGCTGTCAGGTGGTTGATCATCTGAATGTCTTCTGAACCAACGCTGGGGGTCTTCATGAAATTTGTAAAGATAGGGCTTTTCATCGAATACTTAATGCACGCCGCTCTATTCACTTTTCCGTTTTTATCAATAGCCTGAATCGGACACTGTTCTTGGCAGGCGAAGCAATTCCCGGGACATCCTTTTTCGTCTCTCTCCGGCCATGCACTGACAGGGAGTGATGCTGTTGTGACGACCCCCCCTAACAACAATCTGGGACCATATTGGGAATTGAAAAGCAATCCATTTTTTCCTATCTTTCCAATACCCGTCACCTCAGCCATTCTGACCAAACTCATATACCCCCAAAAATCGCCCTTACCAAGGACGTTGAATCTGTAGAAAAAGTCCCCATGTAGGTTCCTGGGTGAGAAGTAGAAAAAAAATGACCTCACAGAATGCGCTACAATCAACGATCTCATGCCTGGGAAGGGTCAAGTGACCCAGGAAAATATCATTCTGAATCGTCAATAGAACTTTTCCTACAGACTCGTTGTAAGGAAATCACCCGAAGACAGGGACGGCCGTTTCACCTCTTTCTTCGATGATACGTGCAACCTGCATCAAAACCATATCTATGTTTCGATAGTAAATATTGGCAGCCCTCCAATACATCCATTCTGATTTTTCCTGACATTTAAATATTCCTTTGGGAACAGGGATCCCGCAGCAGAGGATGCTTTCTGCTGAGGGGAGCATATCCGATGGTCTGTAACCCGAAGGTTCGTCTTCAAGAGAAGATGCCCTGGCAATCCCGAATACGGGGATCTGACTTTGGAAAAACAACCTTTTTATTTCTTCAACGATCTGATTCATGCAAGATCCTCACGATTAGAATTTATTGAAAGCTCCCATCAACACTTTTTTGAAGCTCTCGATTTCGTTTTTCGAGTGCCCTTCTTTCATTTGTTCATTCAATTTTTTGACGACAGGCAACGCTTCATTTGCTACCTTGTTTCCCTTCTCCGTAAGAAAAATAAGGTAGACGCGCCGATCGTCAGGATCATCCACGCGCTTCACATAGCCCAATTTCTCTAACCGGTCGATCAAGCCTGTGACCGTCGGATTCTCTAACATCAAACCAGAGCTAATCTCCGTAAGACTCGAACCGTCTTTCTTCTGGAGGTAGAAGAGGAGCATAGCCTGAACCGGTGTCACTTCTACTCCGGCTTCTGAAAACGCCTTTTGAAGGTTTGTCATAAGTTTGTGAAATACTTTAGAAATTAAATAGATAAGCCGGTCTTCAACCGCCATCATTAACTCCACGGATGATATTTTATGTGCTAAACTTTAGCATACTAAATATATTTGTCAAGAGAAATTAACGGGGTCGAACTTTTTTGTTTGACAATGTCATGCAATCGTCATACAATAATGCCGTGATCTTGCTCGATGCATCCACTCTAATTCTGCTCGCGAAGATAGAGATGCTCGATATTTTTCTCGCAGATGTTAGCGGAAAAGTAGCGATCCCTGGAAAGGTCAAAGAAGAAGTGCTCACGGGTTCAAGCCCCGATGGTCCTGCGGTGGGAAAACTGCTTCAAGACAGGCGAATTGATGTTTTGAAGGTAAAAGACAGGAAACTCGTAAGAAGGCTCATGGAGGACTTCAATATTGATGAAGGGGAAGCGGAGGTGTTAACGCTTGCAATTCAAGAAAAAGCATTGCTTGTTGCCACGGATGACAAGAACGCGATCAAAGCATGCAAGATCATGAAATTTGACTTCACAACAGCCATTGCTATTTTGGTCCGGGCCTGTGAGAAAGGGCTGATCGAGTCAGATGGAGCTTTTGCGAAGTTACAGAAACTCCAATCCTTTGCGAGATATAACAAGACAATTATCGAGACCGCAAAAAACCAGATAGAAGGAGCTGGCAAGTATGTCAAAAAAGACGGTAAGCATACGAATGGATGATGCGGATTATCGCTTCCTATCGGTTTTGGCTAAGGAAGAACGGGAAGATGTCTCCAAAAAGGTGAGAGAGCTCGTCGATCTTGGTAGGGTGATGCTCGCCATAGAAAAATACAAAAAATCAGAAGCCTCCATCGAAAGAGCTGCTCGAATAGCTGGAGTCTCCGTCTCAAAGATGATGGATATACTTCATGAGCACAACGTCGAAATGAATCTCGAGCACGAGGATTACCTGAGGGGACTGGACTCTCTCCGAAAGACTTGGTGAACCCCGTTAGAAAGGACGGGGCTCTGACCCCGCCCTTTCTATGCCGAAAAGAGTAGGAACGACTGTCGTACCGGCACCCAACCACGGAAATAGAAACTTATAAATAAGCATTCTTCTCTCTATGGAAACTCTCCATCTTCATCCTGCGATTGGTAGAACGGGGCACATGTTAAAAGGTTTCCACTCCTTTGATTTTATAGCATCGGCAGCAGAACTTCCCTCGATTACCCGCATCATCCCTTAAAATCTTTCGGGATTGGGGCAAATTCGTAATGATCAGGCCAGAACCTGTTTTTTGGGCCACAGGAGATGATCCCTTTTCTGCACAGTTTTGATCGCCATTCGTATTTCAGGACAATTTTTTCGGCGATGGCCTGCTCCGGATTAAAGTGGACCCTGTAAGCAGGGGAGTAGGTCGTCTCCCCAAATCCGGTGCCGGCCTGCTCACTTTTCTTCTGTTCAGACCGGTCAGCAGAGAGACTCTCGCCAGGAGCGCAGGGGGCAGCCCCAGCGGGTGCGTCCTTCATCCGGGATGTTCCCCCGGAGTATGGAACTATTTCAGGAAGCTTTTCCCTGTAAACAGCGAGAGCAATGGTCCCCATTGCCGAACCATCGGAAAACACCTTCTCTGCATAAGAATCGGATTGTTCTGTGAAGTAGAACCTGTTTGTTCTGTCCATGCCTGTTCGCCAGCCTTCGAAGGTATTTGACTCATAAGGCCCGACGATGTACATCCGTTCCTTCCGTTTGAGGTCTGATTTCTTGCCGTCGATGATGTTTCTCCCATCCACCGCAATCACGACGCCGATGCGTCTATCCGATCTGTTTGTCACTTCGATGGAGTATCTCTGTCCCTTCACTGCCTCCATATAGAAATACTTTCCTTCCTGGGAACAGCCTGGATAGGTCCTGTACTTCGGAAACTCGCCTCCGGAATCTGAAAGAACCCGCACATCCACCGCCTCTCCCTTTCTAGCATGGGCCCATGCCAATGCCGGAATAACCCATACGACAAACAATACCATCAATAAAGCGTTCCGTTTCATAACATGACCTCCTTTTTAATCTTCTTATGGTTTAATAGACAACCGGAACAGAAAAAGGTTCCCGGTTTAAGGAAGAACTTCTGCAGTAAGGTCGGAATTGACTTTGAAAGAAGGGGCCTGAAAATGGCAGGAAAAAATTGGGAAGTGTCCCTACTTCTTTAAGGTGAACCTCCACTTGCAAAACAGGTCTTTGGGGTGAGGATCGGGCGGTGCGAAGAGGCATTCCACTTCAATGCGGTCATCGATCTCCCGGGCAAAACTGGTAAATTCACCCCGGTGCATCTCCTTACAGACAAACTCATCCAATCCCCTTTTGAGGCGGGCCTCCTGGGTGGGACAATTGGGAATAGTGATGATAACCTCATTTTCCTTCTCTTCTATCTCGTAACCTACAAGAATGGCCCAGGGGAAATATCTTAAGGCTTTAACAAAACCTTTAAGCCCTTTCTCTTCGATATTAAAACGCTGAAGCAGATCCTTGGCCGCCATTGAAGGCACCCTGCCCCAGACCCGCTCGTTGAGCTGTTCTGCCGTGGGCTGGTCGAAACACTCGGCCACATAGAGGAACCAGAAGGCATCGATCACACGGTAGTGCCAGAGCAAGAATTGGATATAGCTCCGAAGCTGTGAGGTATCCATCTTCTCAAACACTCTTAAGTCCATAATGCCTCCACAATAAAAAGGGGCAGGCTGCTTTTTCGGTCGATATTTAAACCCTCTTCGATGTCCTGATAAAAAGTAGTCTGTCCCTTTTTAGGGTCTATTTCTTCAAGGTTTTTGATCTGGTTTTTGATCTGGTTTTTGATCTGGTTTTTGATTTCGGTCTGGGAGCTTTCTTCTCCATCACCTCACTCTTTCTTTTTTCGAGGAGTTTTCTCGCATCGCGGCGACCCAGTTTGCGAAGGCCCACAAGCATCGCTTTCTTCTCTTTTTTAGGCTTAAACGTCCCGGTCTCCCATTGGTACACAGCAAGAGGAGTAACTCCTGTCAGGCGGGCAAGTTCCCTTTGGGAGATCCCCAACCGTTTGCGAAGGCTCCGGATCAATCGTGGAGAGAGGCGTGATGCCCCCGCCTCTTCCGGAGTCGCTTCGAAAGCAATCTTTTTCTCCGATTCTCTCTTCTGCATGGCTGTGAATCGCTCGAGGGCCAAAACCGTCTTGCGAAGCTGTGAGACGGTACCCTTCAAGGCCCTCACATCCCGGCCCAATGGAGCAGATATTTTTCGAATTTCCCTCTTTGCCAGACGTACGATTTCAGACTTGATGATCGCTTCCACTTTTCCCATGGAACTCTCCTTTCATCTCCCGATTTGTCTTTCCATCCTGCCCATCAATTCTTTCGCCTTCTCGATTCTCCTTCTCCTCAGGTTCAACCAACTCCTGTTCCTTTTAACCTTTTCCCGAAGGGATGCGAGGTTCTCCTGTACCCTTTTCGCAGAAGGCGTTCCAACAGCGAGATTTTGCGACAGGATTCTCCCCGGCCTCTGAACCTTTTTCACGTCCTGTTCTGATAGGGACAGATCGATCTTCATCTCTCGGAGGGCTTTCTTCAAGCTCTGAAAGGTTACCTCCCCCTTTCCTTCTTTCTCCGAATATTTCACCGCCTTCTCCATCACCATCTTCGCCTTTCGCAGAGGAAGCCTGAATGAAGCAACCATCCACTCCATCAAGGGAGTGGCGCCGGCAAATCCTTCTTCAGCCTGTTTTAACATCTGAGTTTTGTGAACCTGAAGGAGCCGTATCACATCGGTCATTACCGAGAGGGCAGGTTTTGTCTCTTCCACCAGATCAATGATCCAGTACTTTGTCCACTGGGTGTCCCGGTTATATCCCACGAAGAGGCCCTTGCCCACAGAGAGGAGGCTCACCAGAGTTCCGTGAGCAAAAGCCGTCTTGGCCTTGATCGCCTCCATGGAACAGGGATTCCGTTTCTGGGGCATGATGGAACTTCCCGTGCTATGTTGATCGCTCAGGCGAACCATATTAAATTCACTGGTGGATAAAAGGATCAATGTCTGTGCCATCGTAGAGAGATGGTCCATCATCACCGCAATGGCGTACCCCAATTCTGTCTCAGGCTCCCATCTCTGGGTGATGGGATCGGTGACATTCTCCGATGGACCGTCAAAGCCGAGAAGCTTTGAGGTCAATTTTCGATCGAGGGGGAAAGAGGTCCCATAGCCGGCTGCTCCTCCCAGAGGATTGTTATTGAAGAGGACGAACCAGTGGATGAACCGTTGGATATCTCTCTCCAGAGCCTCTGCAAAGGAGAGCAAAAGATGGCCGAAAGTGGTAGCCATTGCATGCTGGTGATGGGTATAACCGGGCATGATCGTCAAACGATGCTCTCCGGCTTTATTGAGAAGCGATTCTATTAGCCCGATCAACCCTCCAATAAATTCCATCGCCTGATCCCGAAGGTAGAGACGCATATCAAGAGCGATCTGGTCGTTGCGGCTTCTGCCGGTGTGGATCTTTCCTCCATACCCCATTCCCACCCGGTCGATGAGAAAACTCTCGATGTTGGAGTGGACATCCTCCCTGGAGGGATCCAATTTAAACTTCCCTTTCTGATAAAGGGACTCCAATTCCCTCAATCCCTTGAGGATATTCTTTCCATCCTGTCTTGAGATAATCTCTTGACGGCAGAGCATCAACAGGTGGGCGCGGTTTCCCCATAGATCATATGAGATCAAACGCTCATCGCAGGGAGGGGTTCCTCTTACATCTCTCCCCGAGAGAAAAACAACGATCTCTTCCGGTGGAAGTTCTTCAAACCGCCCACCCCATAGCTTTTCGATCTTCATCATTCATTCTCCATAGAATTTAAAGCCAAACTTATCACAAGCGAACAAATTAAACAAGGTAAAATAAAATGAGGTAATATCCCCTCCGTTAAAAGCAGAGAAAAGGGTCGGGAGGTTCTTCTGGAAAACCCTTGAAGGGAAGTAATACTTTAGCGCTTTGAAAGAGCATCATAAAATCCCTCCCCCCCTCCCTTTGCCAAAGGGAGGAGAAAAAAGAAAACCCATTGCTGGCCCAAAAACCCATTCTGTTCAAACAATGCCTCCATCCACGATGAGGGTCTGGCCGGTGATATAGTTTGAATGTTCCGATGCAAGAAAGAGAACAGCTCGGGCAACCTCTTCCGGCTTTCCCATCCTTCCCAGGCTGGAGGATTTGATGATCGCCTCCACTTTGTCTTTGGGCATTTTAGAAACGACATCCGATTCGATCAGGCCTGGAGCTACGGCATTGACATGGATATTGAAAGAACCCAATTCCCGAGCCAGGGATTTGGTGAAGCTGATCATCCCTCCTTTGGTGGCCGCATAGTTGGTCTGCCCGGCCGTGCCAAGAATCCCGCTGATCGAAGAGATATTGACGATCTTTCCCCTTTTTTCCGGGATCATTTTCCGGATCACTGCCTTGCAACAATAGAAGAGGCTGTTGAGGTTCACCTTCATTAAGGAATCCCAGTCCTCGTCACTCATCAGCATCAGAAAATTATCACGGATGAAGCCCACATTGTTCACCAATATATCAATTCTACCGTATTCGGCAAAGACATCCTCCACCATCTGCTTCACCTGATCGAATTGAGTGACATCCGCTTTAAAAAGACCAAGGTTCAGTCTTTTCGATTTGGCTTCACTGATCAGACCTTCCGCAGCCTCCACATCCTTTGAGAAATTGGCAACCACCCTTGCTCCCTCTTCTGCAAAGAGCAGCGAGATGGCTCTCCCGATCCCTTTTGTTCCCCCAGTGATAATAGCAACTTTATCTTTTAGTAACATCTTTCATCTCCTCACTTTGGCATTATTGCAGCCGGAATCTCTATACAAACCCGGGGGTATAAGTTCAAATGCCAAAATCCAAATGCCAAATGAATTCCAAATAACTAAATTTCAATACTCTTTTTTTTAGCCATTTGAAATTTGGGATTCATTTGAACTTTGAGCTTTGACATTTGTCATTTCAGTCCCGAAGTGGACTGATCCTTGGTCTCTTCATCCTTCCTACTAATTCCCACAGGGGGCCTCGAACTCTAAATCTCCTAATCTGCTCCATTAAGTTCTGTGTAATGTTGATCTCAAGCCCCGGAACAATCCACTGCCTTCTCTTCCGGGCTTCTTCCCGAATGATATCCTCCAATCTCCCTTTTAATGCAGGGGAGATATAAAAATGAGGGTAGATGAGATTCGTATCTTTCTGAATGATACCCTGCGAAAGGGAAAGTTGCTCCAGCTCGGTTCCGGGATAGATCCGGATGCCAAGCATGGCGATGACTGCAGTCGGATCGAGTTGATCCATCAATCGAAAAGATTCTTCAATCGTCTCCTCTTCTTCTCCGGGACCGCCGAAGAGGAGATAATGACAGTGGTTCACATTCAGTTTCAAACAGAGTTGCGAGGCCTGAGCCACTTCCTCTATCGTGAAGGACTTCCTGTAATTCTTAAGCATCCTTGGTGAACCCGAATCAGTCCCAAACTCAATCCCTGCGCATCCGGCTTCCATCATCCATTTCAAAAGGTCTTCCGACAAAAAACCGGGATTGATAAAGGCGCTCCATTGGATCTTAATTTTTTCTTCAGCTATCTTTCGACATAATTTCTCAGCAAAAGAAGGCGGATAATTGAAGATGTCGTCAACGAAGTAGATATAATCCGTTCCCTGTTCTTGAATAAGATGTCGAATCTCCTCAATCACCTCGTCCACTTCTCGAAGCCTTACCTTTTTACCCTCTAGGAGGGGATAGGTGCAGTAGATACAGGAGAATGGACAGCCCCGTTTCGTCTGAAGGTTCAACATCCCTCCTTCCTCCAGGTAACGCCGGGGATTGAAGAGGATTCGGTCAGGAGTAGAGATGGAAAAGACCTGTGCTCCGCTCACCACAGAGGAATGAGTATCACCCTTGACAAGGAGATGGGGAGATGGGGAGATGGGGAGTTTTTTTTCGAGAGAATCCACCAAGTTTGATAGAATTTCTTCTCCCTCTCCGACAATTCCATAGTCAATATCTAAATGTTCAAGAAGCTCCTTGGGGGCGAGAGAATATCCTGAGCCTCCAATCACCAGTTTCGACCGGGAAGATTGACGGCAAACCTGAATGACTTCTTCCACTTCTTGAAGATAAGAGATGGACGTGGGGTAAGTCAGATTATCCAAATTTCTCAAAGAGAGCCCGATGATCTCGGGTTGAAACCTTAAAAGAATTTCCTTTAAATCCCCCGAAGTATTTTGAGAAAAACAGAGATCCAACACCTCAACGGAATGGCCTTTTGCTCTTAAGGCCCCGGCAATGCAAGCCAATCCCAGGGGAAAAACTGGAGCCGGCATTCGTTCACGATTGACAGAAATGAGGAGAATGTTCATTACTTAGTGTCTGTTTATAAATTCAGCTTGTCTGTCATGCCGGACTTGAGGAGCCTGCCCCGTGCTTGATACGGGGGCATCCAGGCGTCGTCCCGACCCCGTATCAGGTACGGGGTGAACTCCAGTCGGGAACCATCTTAAAAACTGGATACCGGTTTTCACCGGGAACCCCGGATTCCGGCTTTCGCCGGAATGACACCTTTCTTGAAACAATAAGTTTATGGACAGACTCTACTTAAATCCCAATGACCAATCAATTCATGAAAGCAAAATGATCTATTGGGTTATCGGTGTTTGGGCATTTCTTCCTTTTTGATCCTTCGGATGACATCCATCTGGGCCCCACGAAGCACAAAGTTTGACATTAAAAAGTGGAAGAAGTGATTTCTGGGTCCCCGGATAAGGCGTTTTAAAATGGATCGCGGAGCGCAGGTATATTTCTGTGCCCAGAGGTATCCATCCTGAAGCTCACGAACGGTCATCTCTTCCGGCCTGAAGACCACGTGGCTCATATCATAATGGGACCAGTCATCGTCGAAGATTCTTCCTTCCTCCTCCAATCGCTTTCGAAGAGGAGTCCCGGGAAAGGGGGTGAGAATGAAAAAGGTGGGAAGCTCTATGCTATTTTTCTGGACAAATTCGACGGTCTTTTTAAAAACAGTCGAGTCATCACCGTCAAACCCGAAGATGAAAGAGCCATGGATGCCTACCCCATGCCTCTGAATGGTCCGGATCATTTCGGACAATTCTTCCGCTTGGACAAATCGTTTCGAAGCCCCGTTCAGATTCTCCTGGAGAAGGGACTCAAACCCGATGAAGAGAGAGATGCAGCCGCTTTCTTGAACCTTTTTGAGAAGGGCCTCCTTCTTAGCAATCTGGACAGTTGCAAACCCCATCCACTTCACCCCATGACGTTTAAAGATTTCGAAAAGGCTTAATGCGTAATCCTCTCTTGCCATCACATTATCATCGGCGAGGAAGAGATATTCTCCCTTCTTATTGATAATGGAGGAGATCTCCCGATCCACTTCCTCAAGGGGCCGTGTCCGGTAACGTTTTCCATTGATCGTGGGCACGGAACAGAATTCGCATTGATGGGGACAGCCCCGGGTCGTCTCAATCGCTTTGAAAAGGGGGCTGTAACGCTTGCTTAAAAGATCTCTTCTGCACAAAGGCAATCCCTTCAGGTTCGACCATTCTTCATTTTTATAGAAGGGTTTAAGGGTCCCTTCCTCAAAATCCTTTAAAAATTGACCGAAAATTCCTTCGGCCTCCCCTATAAAAACGGAGTCTGCGTGTTCTTTCGCTTCATCGGGCAAGAGACTCGGATGGACTCCTCCCAGGATCACTTTCACCCCTCTCTCCCGGAATCGGTCTGCAACCCCATACGCTCTTTTGATCACACAGGTCAATCCCGTGATACCCACGAGATCAACCTCGGCATCAAAATCAATCTCTTCAATCGCTTCATTAACAATTTTTACCTCGTAGGTTTTTGGAAAAAAAGATGCAAGGAGGGTGAGACCCAGCATCGGAAAAGGATAGAGGGTGTCGTTAGAGAATTTAACTCCCTTCTCCCTGGGGAAGATCAGGAGAACCTTTTTCGATTGCGGATTGCGGATTGCGGATTGCGGAATCAAATTTTCCCTTTACCAAACAACGAAACTTATAAGTTGCCGCTATTGTTTATCGTCCTTCGTCCCTCGTCTCTCGTTTATCGTCACTCCAAATTCGGCTGTCTCCATGGCCTCTTGCTTGCATTCTCCCAGACATACCGGAGGATGAGCCGGTAAGCCATCCGTTTAAAGGGGTTCGGGTTGAAAAAACCGCCCAGAAGGATTCTCGGTTGGGTATAGTATTTCTTCAGATAGGCCTGATGAAGACGGTGAACCTCCCCGGCAGGTAAGAACTTCGTATCCATAATGGGATGCATGAAGTCATACTTTCCAAAATCACGCTCCCGGATTCTTCCCAGCCGTTCCGCCTCCTCAAAGTATTTCGTTCCGGGAAGAGGTGTGGTCATGGTAAGGACGAGAAAATCGCTCTGCTTTTTTAAAAAATGAAAGACCTCCTTGAGGGTTTCCTCGGAATCACTCCAGTCTCCGAACATGATATTGGCCATTACCATGACATCATTCTTCTTCAGGATATCGATCGCCTTCTGTGCCATCTCCCTCGACTGCTGTTTCTCATATCGATCGAGCACATCCGGATGGATGCTCTCAATCCCGAGCATCACCTCATAGAGGCCGAGACGTTTCATCTCCGGGATGAGATCCTCATCCCGCAGGACATCTTTGATCCTGGACTGGAACCAGAAGTGGATACGGAGTCCGGACTTCCCCAGCTCATCAAGAAACTCCTCCACCCTTCTCCGGCTCCAGTTGAACGTATTTTCATTAAAGACAAAAAGGCTCTTTCCATGTTGATGATAGAGATAGGAAATCTCTTCGACTACCTTCTTACCGCTCCGGCCTCTCCAGACCCCCTCCCAGAATTTCGTCTCAGAACAGTATGTACAGCGGTCCCCGCAGCCACGACTGGTGGAGAGACCGAAAGCCCTCCTTCCCATGCCATGCCAGTAGTAGGCGTCTCTCTCCATATCAATGAGATGGTAGGCGGGAAGAGGAAGGGAGTCCAAGTTCGGAATGATCGGCTGTCTTGTATTCCGGATGACCTTTCCGTTTCCCCGATAAGCAATTCCCTTAACATTCTTTCCATCTTCTCCATTTGATAAATTCTTCAGAAGTTGGGAAAAAGCGATCTCCCCTTCCCCGAGGACAATGTAATCGAGCTCCTTCGTCCCTTCCAAAATGAGTTCTGCCATCAGTGAAAAATGGCTTCCTCCTGCGCCGATGATGGAATGAGGAGAAAGCTTTCGGCAGAGATGAATGGTCTGAAGCGCTTCAGGAGAAAGGCTGGTGGCTGAGCAGGTGATTCCTATGACATCTGCCGCCGATGAGGAAACGAGGGAGGAAAGATCCTTCCAGGAGTTTGTAAGCGTGGTGGCATCAATGATCTGGACTTTTATCCCTTCTCTTTCGAGGTAGGCGGCTAACTGAAGAAGGCCGAAAGAAGGGGTCCACATTCGAAGACCCGGAAAGAGCCGGTGAGGAGGATCAATGAGAAGAACCTTCATAGAATTTCGCATTCCAGATTTCGGATTGCGGATTTTAAACTCCGAACTCCGGACAAACTACACCTCCAGATACCTCCTCATCTTTTCAATCTTTTCAAGGATATCGGGGGGGACACGATAGAGGAGATTTCCTTTAAGGTCTGTAAGAACATGGGTCGTGGAGCCTGTGGCCAGCACCTTTCCGTTTCCCTGCGAGAGGACCCGGTAGTGAAAGATCAGTTTCGCCACCTCTGTCCTCTCCATCGTCGTTTGGATGAAAAGGGATTCTCCAAAGGTGGCCGGAAATTTATATTCACAATTCAATTCGACCACGGGCGCCAAAAGGTTCTTCTCCTTGAGTTGAAGGGGACCCATATTAAATTTTCCTGTCAGTTCATTCCGGCCTACCTCAAACCAGCCGACATAGTGACCATGCCAGACCACGCTGTAGGCATCGACTTCATAGAATCGAACCTGAATGGTTGTTTCGTGGTATTTCATAAATCTTCCTCTTTAGAGCCTGTTGCACAAAGTCACTTTCCGTGCTTCGACAAGGCCTGTCCTGAGTCCCGCCAAGGCGGGATCGAAGGGTGTCTTTAACATGTGTGCAGTAGGCCCTTTTGCTGACCTCCCAAAAGAATGACTCCCTATCTTTTAGATTCTGAAACAAGTTCAGAATGACAGAGGGGGGAAAAACGATCTCCCGCGGAGAAGGCTTCCACATCCCGATCGATCCATCGAATCAATTTGGTGAGGGTGGCTCCATGCCCCACTTCAATAAATTGGTTAATTCCCTCCTGGATCAGTTTCTCCACACACCTATCCCAATAGACGGGCTGTCCGATCTCCTGGGAGAGAAAGTCTTTAATCTCCTCTCTCCTCAACGGTCTGACAGTCCAGTGATTGAGGATCGGAAATTTAGGCGACCGAATCTCTATCTTTTTTAACAGGGCCCGTATCTCCCCGCTTAAAACAGAAAGTCTGGGAGAATGAAGTCCCATGTTGAAGGTGAGTCGAGTGGCGGAGATCGCCTTTTTTGAAAGAGCAAGATCAATGGCTTTCTCTATCCCTTCCTCTTCTCCTGAAAGGACGAAGTGCTTCGAACCATTATAATTGGCGATGGACAGATGAAATCCGTTCAGGTCCTGGCTGATCTTCTCGACTTCCCCGGATGGAAGTCCCACGATGCTCGCCATGGCTCCTCCAGAAGACGCCCCTTCTCTTTCGAGAATTCTTCCGATCGATTCGGTGATCCACAAACCTTCCTCGAAGGTGATCGCCTCAGAGGCGGCCAGTGCGGCATAGATTCCCATGCTGTGTTCCGTGATGATATCCGGAACCCACCCTTCTGCCCGGAGCCGGGAGAAGTGGACCATCGAGAGAAGATAGGTTGCTATCTGGAGCTTGAGATTGAATCCGGCCTCTTCTCCCTTAAATGAAAAACGGAGGAGATCAAAAGAGGCCTGACGAGAAGCCATCTCCACGCATTCTTTAAAATGGGGATCTCTCCTCAGGGGGTGGTCTTCTTTTAGGGTTGGCCTCTCTTGAAGTTGACCAGGAAAACAGAAAGCCGTCCTTCCCATTAGGCTATCTCTTTTGATCCTCGACATACTGGGCCATGGTCCTGACGGATTGAAAAACCGTTCTCCCAACCTCCGCATCCGGAATGACCACTCCGAATTCCTTCTCCAGACCCAGGACCAGTTCAAGGGCGTCGATCGAGTCCAGTCCGAGTCCCTCGCCAAAAAGGGGAGCATCGGTCTCGATCATCTCTGGTGTCATATCCGCAAGTTTCAATCTCGTGATGATTAGTTGTTTAAGCTTCTCAATCAGCTCACTGTCCACTTCAGCCATGTTTCTCCTTTTCTTGATAAAAATGGGGTTCAAGGATTCGAGGATTCGAGGGTCCCAGGGTTAGACTGGATTTTCACTTGCCCCCTGGAATCCTAGACCCCTTGAACCCTTTATTCGTTCCAAAAAGAAAAGAAATTATACCATTGATCCGGGTATTTTTCGATATACTCCTCAAATATTTTAACCAATTTCTCCATCCCGTTTTGAATGACCGCTTCCCGGTCTTTTCTTGTAGCGGCATCGAAATGGATGGGGGGTTCGATGATACCTCGATATTTCTTGCTTTTTTCCATCACCACAAAGACCGGAAGCACCGGCGCGCCGGTCGCCATGGCAAGAATCGCCACCCCAATGGGAAAAGGGGTCTTCTTTCCGAAGAAATTAAAGGTCATTGTCTTCTGGGTTTCGATGCGGTCTCCTAACATCGCCACAATCTCATTCTGCCGCAATGCCTTGACTGCATCGATCACCGCCATCGGAGAATCATCCTTCGGATCGACATAGATGCTCTTGATCCCCCTCTGCTTTCTCATTTCTTCTCTAAAAGATTTTGTATCCAGATCCTTCTCATCCAGCGTAAGGACATTTATTCTTCCTCCCTTAAAGGAGAAGAGCAGCCCTCCAATTTCCCAATTTCCAAGATGAGGCGTGATACAGATGACGCCCTTTCCCTCCTTCAGAGCCTCCACCATATACCCTCCGCCCACCTCCTCCTCCACCCACCTATTTTTGTTGGAAGGCTGAAGGCGGTGCATCACCATATAGTCCAGAAGGTACTGGCCATAGTTTTGAAACATCCTCCGGGCCAAAGCACTGATCTTCTCCTGCGACCACCTTCCTCCACTGATTCCCTCGATATTTTTCCTGACATATCCTCTTGTCTCTTTCATCAGGAGATAGAAGATATCTCCCACGACCACACTGAAGAAATTTTGGATAGATCGAGGAATCAGGGTTGAACAGAATTGAAAGAGGAAGAGGTAGATAAATCGGTTTAGGGACCGGACGTGGCGCTCCTCCATTCTTAACTCCAGTTGACCATAAGACTATCCGGTGATAGGGCCTGAAGACTTCCGGTATTTTTCGCAGAGGTCGCCCCAGCAGGCAACCACCTCCCGATCGATCAGGAGCTCGATCACCTCGCATTGATTTCCACATTCACCGCACTCGAATCCCCGCGTCGAACAGGATTTCCGGGACAGTTCAAATCCTTTAAATTGAGTCCGGACAGGTTTCGCCCTCCTCACTAATTTGGCCGCACCCATCGCTCCCATCAGACCAAAATGTTCCGGGATGATCAGATCGGTCTCGAGTTCCTTCTCAAGCGCTTTTCGGATGCCCTGATTGGCAGCAACCCCTCCCTGAAAGACAATCGGAGAAAGAATCTCTTTGCCCCGACAAACATTGTTCAGATAATTCTTGACCAGGGAGTCACAAAGCCCTCCGATGATGTCTTCCACAGAATGGCCGATCTGCTGTTTATGAATCATGTCCGTTTCTGCGAAGACCGTGCACCGGCCCGCGACCCGGACAGGTTGTTTTGCCTTCAGGGCAAGCCTTCCGAACTCTTCAATGGAAATACCGAGCCTTGCGGCCTGCTGATCTAAAAAAGAGCCTGTGCCTGCGGCACAGACCGTGTTCATTGCGAAATCTACAACCACCCCGGTCCTCAAGACGATGACCTTCGAGTCCTGTCCCCCAATTTCGAAAATGGTTTTTGCATCTGGAAAGAGATCGATCACGGCGATGGAATGGGCGGTAATCTCATTCTTGACGAGATCCGCTCCCACCAGATAGGCGGCCAGATGCCGGGCGCTGCCGGTGGTTGCCGCTCCATCGATGGAGGTCTTTCCGTCCAATCGAGAGGAAATGCTCTCCAATCCATGCTGGATGGCTTCGAGAGGACGCCCATTGTTCCGGAGGTAGACTTCCGCTAAAATCTCATCTCCCTCGTTGATCACGACCATCTTCGTCGTAATCGATCCAACATCAATACCTAAATACATTGCGAACTTTCTCCGTGAATCACATCTCTCGTCGTAAATCACCAATTGCCAATAACCAAATAAGCTCCAATAACCAAATCGACAAACGGTTCTAAACCCGATTTATTCATTGGTGATTGGTCATTGGTTATTGTTTGGTTATTGAAATTTGGTCATTGGATATTTATTCCTTTGTTTTCCTCTCTTCCATCACATCCCTGAACGCCTCCAGACGCGTGGTCAACCCCTCCCTTCCTGAATGTTCGTCAAGAGAGAGGAGGAGAAGGGGAATCGAAGTTCCGCCCTTTAACTTCAACCTCCTCCTGATGAACTCCTGAAGAAGAGCATCGATGCCGCACTTGAAGGACGTGAGAAAGACGACTCCATCCACTCCTCCTGAAAGGAAATGAAACAGGGAGCCCACGATCTCCCTTCCCGAAGACCAGTAAATCTCCTTTGAAAGATCTGAAACCTGTGCGTCTATCTCTTTCTCGGAAAGAGCATCCGGGGTGATGATTCTCATCCCCAGACTTTTAGCGAAGGAAAGAATATCCTTATTCACATCCGTATCGAAGAGATTGTAAGGATGCCCAATGAAGGCCACCCGGAAGGGTTTCTCTTCGCTCTTCGGTAGTGCGGGAGTTTCGAGATGAAAGACCTGTTTCAAGGGAAGCTCATTAATCCGATCCTCCCATCCTTTCTGAAAATTAAAAAAGAACCGCTCTGCCTTTTGAAAGGCCCTTTTACCCTCCTTTTCGTCAGCGCCTAATTGCTTGCCGGTCTTCAAGAAGGATCGGAGCATTGAATATTCCCTCACCCGGAGATCGATTGTCTCATCGAGAATCGAAACGGTTCCCTCCATGGCGAGGTGAACGATATCCGGAGCCCCCCGGAACTTTGGGCACATGATATAAGACCGGTGGAGGCTGACCAGTCTCGGGACAAAGAGGTGATCCACTTTCTCCTTCAGATCAATCGAATGGGTGACCAGCAGTTTCATGGGAAGGCAACTGTCCTCAAAATAGACAAGCTTCCCTCTCTTTCCCAACCCGTCGGAAACGATCACCCTCCAGCCCAGCTCTTCGAAAAAAACTTTCCAGAGGGGAAAATACCGGTAAAACATCAGGGTTTTGGGAATGCCTATGCGGCCTTTCTCTTCCATTGTAACATCTCGACAAAGGCTTCGAGCAGGGTCTGGATACGGCCTTCGATCTCCTGTTCATCAAGAATCAACGTGAGGATGGGGATGTCCCAATCCTTTCCCACGCGGGTCAAAATTCCGGAGGCAGTGGTCTCAGGCATACAGGCAAAGGGCATGAGATGGACCACTCCATCGTATCCCTCCTGCGATCTCACGATCGCCTCTCCGATGGAGAGGTTGCACTCCGCGCCCACATCATAACCGAGATAGGCTTTTGATGCCTCGAAGAATCGAATTCTCTCCGAATGTTGATCCGCCTTGTTCTTTCTCAGGCTTCTCAGGATATGCGTCGAGAACCAGGAGGTGCGGGTCACTTCTGCTCCCAGCTCACCCAATTTCTGCTCCACGCCCCGGTTGATATGGGGATCCATCACCGTGTAGAGCTCTCCCACGATGGCAATCTTAAGAGGGGCCCGGGAGAAATCCTGCTCCGTCTCCTGAAGCAAGGTCGTCCCTCTCTGCAATGCGTCATTGAGCGTTCGCAGAGTCCTGGCCTCATCCACCCCTGAAAGGGCCTTCTTCAATTGCTTCTGAGTCTCTCCCTTTTGAACCTCTCTCGGCCTGACCTTCATCGCCAGTTTTTCCAGCGCCTCGCAGGCCATCATCTTCTTCCATCCCATACGGAGTCCATAAGGAAAGAGAAGAATATTCTTCCAGCTCAACTCCTTCTTCAACTCCCTCGTCTCCTCATAATTTTTCCAGATCGCCTGCCAGGTCAACCGGGGAGGAATCGTCAACCACCGGTAATGAAGCCCCATATCTTCGAGGATCACCTTCTGGACAAGGTCATAGAGTCCCAGGCGGCAGGGAGGACCGCTTCCGACCATCACAATCGTATCGGCTCCCATCTGAAGGGCCTCGATGAAATTCCCAAGGATCATTTTAAAGGGAAGGCAGATGCATTCGTTGGAGTGTTGAACGCCAAGGGTGAGTGTTCTTCGGCTGGTCTCAGGTGGAACGATGTAAGGGATTCCGGAGGTCTCTGCAATGGCCTTACAGAAGATGTGCATCGTGCCAAGATGGGGAAAGGTGACCTTCATCCATGTTGACCTGCAACCTTTTTCTCTGCTTTTGGAGCTTCGCTATTTTGATTCTCGACCTTCTCCTTCCATGCAGCTTCAGCAATTTTTCGGTAGGTTTTTGAATAGGCATCAATGGCCGGAGACAGTTCCGTAAAAAACCCCTCCGCTCCTTCATGGGTAAAGTATTTGGCAAATTTAAGGGCAAATTCTTTTCCGTGCTCAGGATGGTCGATCAGAGGGCAGTTGATGAAAAGGTTTTCCGAAAAGGGCTGTCTGGAGCGCATCTCCCGAAAAAGAGGAGAGTTAAGGGCCTCCATGAGAGATTTCTCCTTGATGTTGTCATAGGCAAAGTGGCAAAAGACGCAGGGTTCCAGGTCGCCACGAGCGTTGACATGGAAGTATTTTCTCCCTCCGGCGATGCATCCTTCGGTCAGACACCCATCATTCCAGAAGTCCACCATGAGGAGAGGCTTCGTCGCCCTGAAATGAGCAAACCGTTCCCGTATCCACTCCCTCTGTTCAGGAGTGGCCATCAGGCTGAGGTCTGCATTGCGACCAATCGGGATATAGTGGAAGTTCCAAAGGAAAATACATCCCTTCTCCACAAGAAGATCGACAAAGGCGTCACTTCCAATCGTTTCTGAATTTCGTATCGTCTGGGTGGTTGAAATGGCAAAGAAGATGCCGGCTTTTTTGAGCCAGTCCATCACGCGGACCACCCGGTCAAAGCGCCCTTTTCCTCTCCTTGCATCGGTCTCTTCTCTCATGCCCTCCATGCTGATCGCTGGAACGACATTGCCCAGGGCTACAAATCGCTCGACCATCTTCTCATCGATCAGGGTGCCATTCGTATAAACCTGGAAAAGGGTGTCGGGATGTTTCTCGAAGAGATCAAAGAGATCCTTCCTCAAAAAAGGCTCTCCGCCGGTGATGATCACCAGGTAGATGCCCATCTCCTTGCACTCTCTGACGAGACGATCCATCACCTCAAACGAAAGCTCCTCTTCGGTCGGATACGACCCCGAATAACAGCCAAAGCAGTTGAGATTGCATCGCATCGTGGGGCTCATCAGCATCGCATTGGGCGGCTTAAATCCCCTCTCCTCTTCAAATGCCTTTCTGCGGTTGGTGCCCACCAGAAGCTGGTTGATGATGAAGTTGGTAATGATCTTCTTCCGGTGAAATGGGTGGGTTTCTTTAAGAAGCCTTCTCGCAATGGTCAGGGCTGGATGATCGGTTTCAAAGAGAGTTCGGATCCACCGGATCTTTTCACGATATGCTTCCTTCTTCGGAATCTTCTCGGCCAGATAGGTAAGGCGGACCAGACTTTCCTTTGAAGCATTGGCCAGAAGAGAAAGGGCGGTCGTTGTAAATTTTGAAATGGAATAAAATTTCGCTTTTTGATAAAGATCCATTTTTTTCACCAGAACAGGCTCCGAAGAAAGAGTTTACAGACAAGCCAGGTATCGGTCACGGGTCTGAAATGGCTGGAGCTCGTACCATCCACCCTTGGAACATTTATAGGAATGGATAACACACCGAATCCACTTTTGCAAGCCTTGATCAGGAGCTCCAATTCCATCTCAAATCCGGTGGTGGTAAGAGAAATTTCCCTTAAGATTTTTGTGCGGATCAGCCGGAAACCGGACTGGCTATCGGTGATATCAGCATGGCAGAGCCGGGCAACCGCTTTGACTCCCAAGCGGTTCCAGAACCGGCGAAGAAAAGTCATTCGATGAAATTCTCCGGCCCGTGAGGCAACGAGGAGGTCGGGCTTTACGCTCTGAAATACTTTAAGGAGGAATGGCATCTCCAGGGGATCATGCTGGCCGTCAGCATCGAGAGTGATGATTAGTTCATAATCTTTCTGGATAATATATTCAAAACCTGTGCGAAGGGCGGTTCCTTTCCCGAGATTACGGGGATGTTTCAGGAGATGGGCTCCAAATTGGAGGGCAATCTCTCCAGTTTGATCTATGGAACCGTCATCCACAACGATCACATCGAGATGAAGGGATCGCACCCTCTCCAGAACCGAACCGATCGTCCCCGCAGCATTATAGGCAGGAATGAGAATACAGACCTTATCCAAGTAGAACCTCCCTCACCTTAAAACGGCCAAACAGGGTGAGGATCTTCTCCATGTCGAAAAGGATCCGACTCTCACATCGACTCCAGGAAGAAAGGGGAAGGATGTGCTCAATATCACAGATATGATACCAATCCTCCACATCCACCGTTAAAATATTCTTCATAGCCTTATCCAAAAAGAGATTTATGTGGCCGCACCCATTAAAAGGCTTTAGCCTGCGTTTCTTTACGCAGCCTGAAGGCTGCGGCTACTTTCCTTGACTTGTCCATTCCGCAATCCGCCCCTCACCCTTTCCCTCTCCCCTGAAAGACTGTGTCGTAACGGGTAGGTGAGGGGAGCGTCTTTCCAGGAATCGTTTCATCTCAGGGTCGTAGAGAAAGGTGAAGAAGGTGGCCATGGCGCCCAGGACGGGAAACGGATCCTGTTTTGAAATGATATCATAACAGGTATTCGGATCAAAAAAATCCCAGAAGGAGGGGTGGAGATGAAAACGCTCCGGATTGTTGAAAAAATGGAGGATATCTCCGAAGAGAAGCCAGCGACTGCGCCTGCCAGCAGTATAGTGAAGCACCGGCTCGAATTTCTCTCCCTTTGCCATTTTCAGAATGAGATGCGGGAAATCGACGCCGGAGAAGATGGCTAATTGCAGAGACCCCCAGAAACGGGGATTGACCTCCATCAACTTCGGAATCCCGTCTCTCGGATCCACCTTAAACTCCACCATCGCAATGCCAACCCAATTCAATGCCTTAAGAAGCGAGAGCCCCAGCTCCATGATTTGAGGATGCTCCACCCCTTCACGCAAAGTGCTGGGGCCTCCCTGAACCGGGTACATCCTCAACTTCTTATGAACAAAGGCGGCTTTGACATTCGATGACTCATCGAAAAGGGCGGATATCCCGAATGTCCCTCCCCCATCCGGAATAAATTCCTGAATCAACGGAAAAGGATATCTCTCGTGAACTCTTTGATAGGAAGGGATGATATCCTCTCTATCCTTAACATAGGCAATTCCAAAGGAACCGGAACTGATCCTCGGCTTTATAACGGCAGGGACTGGAAACTCAGATAAATGAACACCCGGGGGATCATACGTCTTCGGCACTGGAATCCCATTGACCTCTGCAAACCGAATGAGATTCCCCTTGTCACGAACAAACTCGATCTTTTCAAGATCAGGGATAAGAAGGTGAGTATATTTTGAAATTTCGGATCGATATTTTGCCGTTAGGAGCAGGGTTTCCTCTTCCATCGGGAAGAGACAATCGATCGGATGCTTTTTAATCTCCGTCAGCAGGAATTCGATGAATCGATCCGGAAACCGCTTTGGGGATGGGTAGACAATACGCCTCGAACAATACTTTGAAAAGAACGACGTGTTGAGGGAAGTCCTCTCCCCGACCGTGACATGGACCCCCTTTCGACCAAGGGACCGAACCACAGCGAGCGTCTTTCTAAAGTGCCCATCCGTGACCAGAACTTTCATATTGCGGAATGTAGATTGCGGATTGCGGAATTTAAATTTAAATTCTCCATTCCGAATTCCGCATTCCGAAATCCGAATTTAAATCAGCCCATCATCCGCCAGGCTTCGGTAATTCTCTCCGGCCAGAATGATGTGGTCGTAAACTTTTATCCCCATAACCCGGCCCGCCTCCACCAATTGTTTGGTGATCCGGAGGTCTTCTTCGCTTGGGTTCGGATTGCCGCTCGGATGATTATGGAGGAGGATGATTCCAGCGGCGGATTCCAGAAGCGCCTCCCTGAAGACATCCCTCGGATGGACGATGCTCGCATCGAGTGTTCCTTCGGATATGGTCGCCTCTTTAATCAACTGGTTGGAACGGCTGAGGAGAAGAACCCTGAAGACCTCTTTCCTCAAATCCTTCATCAACGGGAGATAAAGATTGGCCACATCCTTTGCTCGCTTGAAAGAAGGCTGGTCCTTACTCGTCTTAGATTGAATCCGCCTCACCAACTGAAAGGCTGCCGAGAGCGTGGCTGCCTTGGCAGACCCGATGCCCTTGATCTTCATCAATTCCGAAGGGGAGCGGCTGAAGAGGTTCTCAAGAGATTCGTACCGGTCCAGGAGTTCCCTCGCCAGATCGATGGCGGTTTTTCTCGTCGTCCCTTTCCCGATCAGAATCCCTAAAAGTTCGGCCTCGCCGAGATGCTGGGCCCCCTGCTGGAGCAACCGCTCTCTCGGTCTCTCTTTTTCCGGCCATCTGGAAATCTTATAGGGAGATTCTGCCATAGAATCAACTGCCATCGGCTGAAGCTGATGGCTTGAGGGTTCAAGGGGGCAAGGGGTCAAGTGAAAACTTGTATACTCTCAAGCCATGGAATCCTCGAACCCTTACGCTACCAAAGATCGAACTAAAGTCTTCGCCTAAAGGCGAGAGTTTTTCTCCCATTCCCCGAAGGAGACAATAAAAATAACCACTTATTCATTGGTTGGAGGATTCGCCTTTTTCTTCTTCCCAAAAATCTTTGAAAGAATAATGCTCAATTCATAAAGCCCCATCAAAGGAATGGCCATGAGCAACTGGGAGATAACATCCGGCGGGGTCATAGTCGCCGCAAAGATGAAGATCAGGAGGATGGCATATTTCCTGTGCCGGGCCAGCATCTTTGCATCAACTACCCCGATCCGTGCGAGAAGGACCAGGACCACCGGAAATTCGAACACCAGACCGAAGGCTAATAAAAATTTAATGCTGAAGGAGAGGTACTCCTTCATGCTCGGCATGGGTTTGATGAAATCAGTGGCATATCCCAAGAGAAATCTAAACCCCACGGGGATCGCGACAAAGTAGGCAAATAGAATTCCCAGGGCGAAGAAGAAGGAGCCGGCCGCGACAAAGGGAATCACATAACGCTTTTCATTACGATAAAGCCCCGGCGCCACAAAAGCCCAGATCTGGAAGAGAACAAAGGGGGAAGCCAGGATGATACCCGCGATAAAGGCTACCTTCATATAAGTGAAAAAAGCTTCGGCCACACTCGTGAAGATGAGAGAACTTCCGGAAGGCATCATCTCGAGGAGGGGTTTGGAAAGAATATCGAAGAGGTGTTGAGAGAAGGCATAACAGATGACAAAACCGACTCCAACCGCAATAAAGGAGAGGACGAGGCGCTTTCTCAGCTCCTGAAGGTGAGAGGTTAAGGGTTGTTTCTGTTCATCCATGGGAGGAGGTCCCCTCTTTCATCCCTTCCGGCCCCTCCTCTTTCTTCTCTTCAACTTCTCCCTCTTCCGGAGAAGCCGCAACTTCCTCGGTGGAGGAAATCTCTATCTGTCCCAATGCTTCCGGAGGAGATCCTTCGGTCATTTCTGTTTCCGGAGAAGGCTCTTCGAGGGTGGATATCTCCCTGGCCAGATCTCCCAGGACATTCTCCTCCGTGATGGCACTCTTTATCTCCTCCAGGTCTCTGGTCTCAGCTTCAAAACTTTCCTTCACTTCGTCGGTCGCTTTCTTAAACTCCCTCATCGCCCTGCCAAAAGCCCTGGCAAGCTCAGGAAGTTTATTCGGTCCAAAGACGATCAGGGCAATCGCCCCGATGATCAGTATTTCCGGCAATCCGATATTAAACATCTCTTCACCTCAAGGATTTTATACCACAATCCCTCTATTTTTTGCAATGGGACTTGAGTTCGGGGTATGGAGTTCGAAGTAAATAATCAAATCTAAATACTCTGAACTGATGTAGTGTCTCTAACATTTCTTTACATACCCCGTTCGCCCCTTCGGGAGCCTCAGGGTGAACGGTTTTTTCCGAATGTCCTGAGCGAAGTCGATGGAAGGGCTCACCATGAAGGGATGTAAAGTAATTACGGAGAAGGTGTGAAAAAATCACATACTAAGAATAACTTTTGTTCCGGCTAAAAGGGTTGGGGGGATTGGAAAAGCTTTAGGGCGGAACCTCTCATATTTAACTCCGTTGCCGAAACCTGAGTCATATCGCTACGCTGATAAATACGAAGGTTACCCATAACATCTGATGCCCCGCGTCCTAAAGGTTTTACAAGACTTTCAACCCTTTGGGCCGAGGCGCAGAGGACCAATTTTTTCATACCTTCTGAGACACTACACTAATTACTCCGAACTGAAACCTACCTGATCGGCGAGCAAACCCCTGCAGCCGGCCTTTCCATCAGAGATCTGAAGATACGCTCCAGGACAGGCGCCACGGTCATTGCCGTGAGAAGGGACGGGGAAATCCTGCCCAGCCCTGACCCGGGCTTTGTCTTTAAAACAGGGGATATCATCTATCTCATCGGAGAAAGGGAAAAAGTTCTGAAGGCGATTGAACTCTTGGAATCATCATCCTGAGATGGGTTGCGGTTTACGGATGAGGATGGTATAAAGCCGTATCCAATAGTTTAATAGAGTCTGTTCATAAACTAAAGTTTCCTAAAAGGTTGTCATTCCGGCGAAAGGCGGAATCCAGTCTTTTTAATCCCGCCAAAGGCGGGACTGGATGCCGGATCAAGTCCGGCATGACGAAAAAAGTGCATTTATAAACAGACTCTAAATAACAACCCAAACCTCAATAACCAAAGGTAAAAACAAATCATCAAAAAGAATGAACCCCTATGACCCCTGTTCAGATCAACATCCCTTACTCCATGCTTCTTCAGAGAATCGATTTTGTCTCGGAGCATCGCCTTCATCCCGAAATCTACTTCAGCGCCGAAGATCTCGACGCCTACCAGAAGGAGGAGGGAAAAGAACTGGCGGAGACCCTTCAACGAAGCGGACTCGAGATCACCATCCATGGCCCCTTTATGGATTTAAGTCCGGGAGGAGTGGATAAAAGAATCAAGGAAGTGACGCTGGAGCGATTCTCAAGGACGATCGATCTGGCCGGTCTGTTCAAACCGAAGGCGATTGTTTTCCATCCCGGATACGAAAAGTGGAAATTCGATGGAGACGTCGGTCTCTGGTTTGAGAGCAGTCTCCAGACATGGAAGCCTCTGGTAGAGGAGGCGAAAGAACGGGGGCTCACGATCGCCATAGAAAATGTCTTTGAAGAGAGCCCTGATTCATTGTTGATGCTTCTGAAAGAGATCAATTCGCCAAACTTCCGGCTCTGTTTCGACACCGGTCACCACCATGTCTTCAGCAAGACCCCTCTTTCCCTCTGGATGGAGTCGTTGGGAGCATATCTCGTAGAAGTTCACCTTCATGACAATCACGGAGAGATGGATGACCATCTGCCCATGGGTGAGGGAGGATTTGATTTCACCGAGCTCTTCAGCCTCTTTTCCCGATGGGGATTAACCCCCATCCATACACTCGAACCCCACGAAGAGGCTCATCTCTGGAGAAGCCTCGAAGCCGTCAAGAAATACGTCAATGGTTGTAACACTTTAGTTTTTTGAAAAAGAAGTCTGATGAGGATATCGTAATATCCCAAATCCCCCTCAATCCCCCTTTTTCAAAGGTGGAAGTATTTCTCCTCCCTTTGGCAAAGGATCGCCGATTCATTTTTTCAATTATTATATTGTTGCAGGATAATATGGCTAAAGACAACATAAAACTGCATAAAGTGGCTGGTGCCAGCCTATTTAGGACTCAAAAAGGGCCTTTTAACGGATTGGAAGCTTCGGTTTTTAGGAGAAACATCGCAGCAGTATAAAAATTAAAATCTCAGGAGGGAGACTATGTCCTTCATCGTTCGTTTAATTATCAATATGGTAGCCATCCTGATCATTGCTTACTTTTTTCCAAGCTTGATCTGGGTCGATGGTTTTTGGACGGCACTGGTGGCGGCCTTTTTATTAGGGATCATCAATGCCGTACTCCGACCTATTCTGGTTTTACTCACCTTTCCTCTCACTCTACTGACCCTCGGCCTTTTCCTTTTGGTCATCAATGGATTGATGCTGGGTTTGGTATCAGCCCTTATAAAAGGATTTCAAGTGAATGGTTTTTGGGGGGCGGTTTTGGGATCGATCCTCATCAGCATTGTTAGCTGGATTCTATCCAAACTTCTACCCAATTGAAACCCTATTCAAGGGAAGCATCTCTATTGAGACCCCTTAACCTCCATCAAGCGTATGGTGTTCCTTTTTCCGGAAATAGGATTGGGGATCAATAAAATACTCTTCGGTGTCTTTCAGAGAAAGATAATGCTCGTGCTCAATCTTTGAAAGGAGGTCGAAGAACTGTTTTTCTTTGGGGTCGGCCACCGAATCCCTCAGATTGGCATAGAATTTTACACCTTTGGCCTCAAAATCAAGGGCTTTCTGGATTGCTTCCAGATCATCGGCATCCCCTTTGGATGCACCCTCCGTCTTTCTGCTCAATCCGTTCAGGACATCCTTGATATTGGTATCCTTTACTTTTAGAGGAACGGTCTCAGGCCATTTTTCCTGCTTGCCCCATCGCTCATGAAGCTGTTTTAGCCGCTCGTAATGCTCCAGTTCCTCATCGCCAATCTGTTTGAACATGGCCTTGCCAAGCGGGTTCTTTGTCCTTTCGGCATTTTTAAGATAGAACCCCCGCTCTACCATCTCATTTTTAAGCGCCACCTCCAGAGCATTCAGACGATCTTTTTCGTTCATCTTCATTCCTCCCTTTCCGTTCCCTCCATCCCTCTCCTCTGTGAGGCGAGGGGAATGCTGAGATGATTTGCATCAGAAATAGAATTTTTCATGAAGATACTTTGGAGCTTTATCTTCGATTTCCAAGGATGGTTCATATAAAACGATCTGGTCATTCACTTCCTTCAATAGGGTCGGGATTTTGTATTCCATAAAAATTTTGCCGCCTCATTCCTTTTATAGCCTATTGAATCTTCCATTAGCGTCATTTATTACCAAAACTGAGAATATCTTAATTCATTGCATTTAACGAGTCAATCCCTTTCTAATCTAAGCTTAAAAATTTAGATTGACTTATGGCATGGAGATCGAATAAACTTGGTAGGAAATCAACATCCTATTGGAGAATGAAGACAAAAAACCAAATCAAGGAGGAGAGAGATGATACCCCAGATCAAGAAAATACTTTATTGCACAGACCTTAGCAAAAACTCTTCCTATGCCTTTCTTTTTGCCATCGATATGGCTAAAAAGCATAACGCCAAAATTGTCGTCATTCATGCCATCGACCCCGTTCCTTCCTACGTAGAGCTTTATACGGGTCTCACGGCTGAGAAGAGGCAGAAACAGCAGGAAGAAATGGTGGAATATCTTAAAAAGCACCTCCAGGGGTTTTGCAAAAAGGCAGAAGCCCAAATCGGTCTCCCTTGCTCGGACCTGGTTTCCAATATCCTTGTCTCCATCGCTCACCCTCCGGAAGCCATTCTGCACGCGGCGGATGAAGAAGATTGCGATGTGATCGTGCTCGGAACCCATGGGAAGGGATTTTTAACCCATACCTTTCTCGGGACTGTCTCGCATGCGGTCCTTTATCGAACCCGAAAGCCCGTCTTTATCATACCTTTGCCGTCTGGAAAAACTCCTTTTGACTGGGACGGGATATGATCAATCCAATTGGCTTTTAAAGAATGGGTGAAGTTCAGAAAGGGGAGGGGCTAAAAAGTTTAGGAAGGAGCGCCTTTTAAGCCTATCTGTTCGGCTACTTCCTGCATCCCGTTGATCGTATCATCAATCAGTTCATCCAGCCCAAGCTGGAGCATCTCAGCACCTTTCTCAATGATGGAGCGGTCCACGCCAGCGGCAAATCTCTTGTCCTTCCATTTGTTCTTTACCGATTTGACCTGGACGTCGAGGACACTTTTTGAAGGGCGGATCAGAGCCGTGGTGACGACAAGCCCTGTCAGTTCGTCAATTGCATAAAGAAATTTTTCCAGATCGGTCTGTGGCATGACTTCGGAACAGATGCCCCATCCATGGGAGATCGCGGCCCGAATGTATTCCTCCGGCCATCCTTTTTCTAGGAGGATCTCTCCTGTTTTTTTGCAATGCTGGTCGGGAAACTTTTCATAGTCGAGATCGTGAATCAAACCGATGATCCCCCACTTCTCCTGATCCTCCCCCCGTTTCCGCGCGATGTAGCGCATCACTCCTTCAACTGAATAGGCATGCTTTCGAAGGCCATCGCTCTCGTTATATTGATGAAGAAGTTCCAGGGCTTCCTGTCGTGTTGGAGTCTTTTCTGTCATAATTATTCCTCCTCTGTATTCTTCTTTATCATTTCATTTCCATGCCGGTCAAGTGGTAATAAAATTGACAGAATCTCTCTGTTGGGTTATTCGATTGATAAATCCAATACCATCGGAGGAGAACCAATGCCGAAGATTATCGAGGGTGTCTATTTCATTCCGGGTCAGGATGAGATGATGCCGGATTCCCATACCTGTGTCATTGGAAACCCATCTTCAAAGGACCTTTCCCTTATCGATCCGGGGCTGGTCGGAAAGGGGAATTATAAGATTGATTCGATCAGAAAACTGGGGATCGAACTGGAGGATATCAAAAGGGTGATCATGACCCATACCCATTTCGATCATATCGGCGCTCTCTCTGAGATTCAGAAGAAAATGCCCTGGGCCGAATTGTGGATCCATCAGGCCGAAGGCGATCCATTGGAACAAGGGGATGAAAGAACGGTCTATGGCATGGAGATGTTTAAGCAGGTCTGTCAGATGCAGTTTGGGATAAAATCCGGATCCTTAACTTTCAAAATCGATCGGAAACTCCAAGGAGGAGAGACCCTGGAAATCGGAGGGATGTCGTGGGAGGTGATCCATATTCCAGGGCATTCACTGGGCAGCATTGGTCTCTACTATTCTCCTGAGAAGATTCTCATCCCTGGCGATGTCCTCTATGCCGATCATGCGATCGGTCGCTTTGATCTCTTCGGCGCGGATGGAGTATCGCTCAAGGATTCCCTGAAACGACTTTCAGAACGGGAGGTCAAAATTCTTTTACCCGGTCATAATCGGGCTGTGACGAAACTACCAACCGGCTACATCCTCGAAACCTTAAAACAGTGGGAACCTTGTCTGACTTAAGATCTCAACCTCAAATTCTTATTTGTTTTACGGGTCTCTTCACCTGTCTGATCCTGCTTGGATCGATGGTAAACCCAGGCATGGCGCAACCCAGGCAAGAGATCTGGTATCACACGGGTTATCCCGGAGGTGTCGTGGGTCCAGGCAGTGGCGTGTCGGCACTGACAGGCCCCACCAAGATGCCCGCGGTTTTTGAAGCCATATGGAGAAATCGCCTGATTGATCCCGAAAAAATCCATACAGACAGTCCTGCCTTGAAAAAGAAATCTCCGCCAGCGGCGCCCCCCATTGATCTGGAGAGCCTTCGGGAAGTCCACACCGATCGTTATTTAAAAGCCCTTTTCACCGGAGAACCCCGCTGCCTTGCCACTTCCCAAGGGCTCCCGACCTGGAATGAAAATATTGCGAGAGGATGGCTGCTTAATGTCGGTGGCCTCTATGCAGCAAGCAAAGCTGCCCTTTATAAAAAAACGATTACTGGCAATCTCGGTCATGGTTATCATCATGCGACAGTGAACCGGGGAATGGGGTTCTGCACGATCAATGGTCTTGTTGTGGTCGCTCAAAAAATAATTCGCGAGGCAAAGGCAAAACGGGTCATGATTCTTGATTTAGATCATCACGAGGGCAATGGAACTGCAGAATCCATCATTGGAGAATCATCGATCTGGAATGTCTCCATCTACGGAAGTTATATGGGAGGTCCTCCGTCTGCCGGGAATAATCATGTCTTTCAAATTCGCCATGACGCCTTTGAGCAAGGAACAAAACGTGATGCCCATTACCTTGCAGTGATCTCGGAAATTCTCCCTTCTTTGATCCGGCTTCAGAATCCTGACCTCGTCCTCTATCAAGCAGGGATGGACCCCTTTGATGGTGCAGGGATCAGCAACGAGGCGCTGGCCATTCGTGATGCTTATGTCTTCTCGCTCTGCCGCTCGATGGGCAAACCAGTTACCTGGGTTCTGGCAGGCGGATATGCAGATATGGAGACGCTTGTCGAGTTGCATTTAGGAACGGTCCGAAAGGCCAATGAGGTGTTAATGAAAGTCAAAGCAGGAGACAGGATCAAGCATCGGGAGAGAAAGCCTTATTCATGGTTCCCCCAAAATGGTGCGATCTGCTTTCCCGATTGGAAATCTCTAATCAAAGAAACATTGCACTGGAACGAACCTCCTTCCATGTCCAATTCGCAGATTCAAGAGTTTGTTGCCTTACGGGATCAACTCCACCGGGAAGAACAGTTGCCGAAAGATGAAATTGCTTCTGCTTACAGAAGGCTCTTTTCTATAAAGCCATAGCCCACTCTTTTTAAGCCAGATATTTCTCCATGTCGGTGGGTTTCCTCCCCATAAAGATTTTTTTGTCAAACCCATGACAGTTGGTGTAAACTATAATAAGAGAGAAACCGAAGATGGGATGGAGGAGGGGGAGATTAGGTCAACGAAAAAAACAGAGGGGGAAGATCGGAGGTGCTACATGAAAAAATTCGTTCTCGCAATCATGATGGTTATTCTTATAAGTCTTCCTGCCTATGGAGACCAGGAAGCCCAGGAGATTCTAAAGGCTGTTGTAAAGATCAAGGCAGTAATCCCAGAGGAGGCACAAACCGCAAAAACCCTGGGGACGGAAAGGGAAGGACATGGCGTGGTGATCGATTCGAAAGGACATATTTTGACGATCGGTTATCTCATTATTGAAGCTGAAAGCATTGAGGTGACCGGACATGAAGGAAAGCCCATAAACGCTGTGTTTATAGGGTATGATCATGCAACGGGCTTTGGTATCCTGAAAACAGAGAAGCCCTTTGATGTAAAACCCATCAAGATCGGTCAGTCGTCAAAGGTAAAAGAGGGTGAGCCGGTTCTTGTAGCAGGTCATGGAGGCCAGGAGGCTGTTCAAGCGGTGCAGGTCATCAGCCGCAAAGAGTTTGCAGGTTACTGGGAGTATCTGCTGGAGGATCCCCTCTTTACCGCACCTGCTTATACCAATTTCGGGGGAGCAGCATTGATTGATCGGAATGGTCAGCTTGTAGGCATCGGATCGCTTCTGAGCCAGTTTGTCATACAGGGGTTGGGAACGCTTCCCTGCAATGTCTTTGTGCCAATTGATCTCCTGCCTCCGATTCTGGATGATATGATCACAAAAGGCCGGCCACAAAAACCACCCAGACCCTGGCTTGGAATTAACTCAGAAGAAGCTCAGAACAGGGTTTTTGTGATCAGGGTTACGCCGGGAAGCCCTGCGGAAAAAGCAGGAATAAAAATTGGTGACCTCATCCTCGCGGTAAAAGGAGAGGCTGTCAAAGGACTCTTAGGTTTTTACCGAAAGGTCTGGGCAATTGGAAATGCGGGCGTGGAGGTTCCCCTAACGGTTCTCCAGGGGGTTCAAATTCGTGAGATCAAGATCCGTTCAGCTGACCGCCACCAGTTCCTCATGCTCAAACCGAAGAAGATTCTGTGAGCCTTCTTTGCTAAGAGGCGAGGAAAGCGAGAAGGCCATGGAGGGTAGCGCAGATCAGAAGGGTGACTCCGGTTTTCCTGTGAAATCCGAAAGGGACCTTGAACCAGTGTAGCCCTGTGCTTAACTGAAAAAGAATCAATAGAAAGTTGAGAATGCCAAGAAGGAGAATGATAGATACTCCACCGATGGTCATGGATGAGTCCCTCCCTTCGAGGTCTAATCTTTAACAGAGATTTTGATTGTTGTTGGTCCTGCACTTCCGTGAAGGTTGCAATTGGCTTCGGCAGTGACTTCCATATTTTCGAGGGCATTGAGCTTCACCTCTCGAGTAAAAACCTCTGCCTCGGGTCGCTGGCCAGATGAAAAATCCCATCGGGCAATCTCTTTCTGGTTGACGATCACCCGCAACCAGTTGGTATAGTGAAGAAAAGAGTTTCCTTTATGGGAAACGGTTATCCGGATTGTGACCTCCGAACCTTTTGGGACATTCGTTGGAGCATCAATACTGGTGGATGATTTATTGGCGAAAGCCGGTCGGGCATAGAGTGAAGAAAAGGGCACCATCATCAAAACAAACAGTAGCTTTCTCCTTGTTATCATAAGTACCTCCTTCTACCCTTCAAAAACAATTTTAACCCAATAACGGAAAAATGGAAAATATAAATAGAACCCCAAATTGTCCCATCGAAGAAGATATGTGATAATTATTCATACCCATTCAGGATAGAAAAACCCTCTCCAGGGCGAGGGGGGATTCGGGAAGGAGGAAGCGATGTTCATTGTAGCCAATGGGATCAGGACGAATTATGAACTTTCAGGAAAGAAGGATGATCCGGTGGTGGTGTTGAGCCATTCTCTTGCCTCCAGCCTGAAGATGTGGGAGCCCCAGATGGAGATACTAAGATCCCATTTTCGGGTTCTCCGCTACGATATACGAGGCCATGGTCTCACAGAGACGACTTCAGCCCCTTATACTCTCGAACAATTAGGAGAGGATGCTATTGGTTTGCTTAATACATTCGGGATTGATAAGGTCCACTGGGTGGGGCTTTCCATGGGCGGAATGATCGGCCAAGCCATTGCCTTAAATCATCCTCATCGCCTGATGAGCCTTTCTCTCTGCGATACGTCTGCAAGAATTCCCGATGAGGCGCAACCCATCTGGGATGAACGGATCGAAGGAGTACGAAAGATCGGGATGAAATCGCAACTCGAGACGACCATGGAACGCTGGTTTACGCCATCGTACCTTAATTTGAATCCCCCGATGTTAACCCTGATCAAGGAGGAGTTCCTAAACACGTCTCCCGAGGGATATATTGGTTGTGCCTCGGCGATCCGGAGGCTCAATTATCTCGACCGGCTTGGCGAAATTAGGCTTCCGACGCTCATCACGGTAGGTGAGGATGATCCTGCCACACCTCTCTCTGCCTCCGAGGCCATCCACAAACAGATCAAAGATTCAAGATTGATTATCTTGCCAGCCACGCGCCATCTCTCCAATGTGGAGCGGGCAGAAGCGTTCAATGATCATCTTTTAAAATTTTTGAAAAGTGTTTCAAAACCATAACTGATTCCTCAGAAAAGGAGAAACTATGTCCATCTTCTTCAATGCCGACGAAATTTTTCAGATGGGTCTTCAAATCGAGGTGAATGGAAAGGAATTCTATGAGGCCATTGCAAAGAAAAGTTCGGATGGTTCCGTCCAGCAATTTTTTGCTGACCTTGCAAAATGGGAATCCGAACATATCTGGTTCTTTACCAGGTTGAGAGAGTCCCTGCCGGATTCAGCGCGAAGGGGTAGTGCATTCGATCCCGGTCAAGAACTCTTAACCTACCTTCAAGCCACGGCGAATAGCCACGTCTTTATAAAGAACCAGAATATCCATGAACTGGCTTCTCGATGCAACACCGTGACGGATGCCCTGGATCTTGCCATGGCTTTTGAGAAGGATTCAGTGGTCTTTTACACCATGATGAGAAAGGTCACCCCGGAAGAGTTTGGAAAGAAGGAGATTGATCGTCTGATTGACGAAGAGATCGGGCATATTGCCATGCTCCATCAGAAGAAGAAAGACTGGGAAAAGAGATCATAGGAAAGTGTTTCGCCTCTCCTATCCTCCCATGACATGACATGGCTATCAACGATACTGCCAACCAAAAACCCGCCCTGATTGTCACCACATTGGGGGCCTTTGTCGTCCCTTTGATGGGGTCCTCTATCAATATTGCTCTGCCTTCCATCGGGAAAGAGTTTGACATGGATGCACTGATGTTGAGCTGGATCACCACCTCCTACTTATTAACAGCGGCAATGTTTCTTGTCCCTTTCGGAAGAATTGCTGATATTTACGGAAGGAAAAGGATTTTTTTGTACGGGGTTTTGGTTTACACTCTCGCATCCCTTCTTGCTGTTTTATCTACTTCTTCTTCACTTTTAATTGTCTCGCGTCTCTTTCAGGGGGTCGGGGCATCAATGACCTTTAGCAATGGCGTGGCCATTCTCACCTCTGTCTATTCCATGGGAGAGAAAGGTAGGGTTCTGGGAATCAATGTGGCTGCTGTTTATGCCGGGCTCTCATGTGGTCCTTTTCTGGGAGGGTTGCTGACTCACTATCTGGGTTGGAGAAGTATTTTCCTGATCCATATCCCTGCGGGCCTTTTTATCCTTTTTTATACCTTTTACAAATTAAAAGGAGAGTGGGCGGAAGCACAAGGGGAACATTTTAGCTATAAAGGCTCTCTCTTTTATAGCCTTGTCCTGTTGATGGTGATGGTGGGCCTTTTCCAATTGCCAAAGCCTTTGGGAATCCTCTTCATCCTGATGGGTCTCTTTGGAATGGGATTATTTGTCAAATGGGAGATGACATCCAAAAGCCCTGTCTTCCAGTTAACGATTTTCAGGAATAATCGAATCTTTGCCTTCTCTAACTTAGCTGCTCTGATCCACTATAGCGCCACCTTTGCAGTCAGCTTTCTTCTCAGCCTCTATCTCCAGTTTATCAAAGAGCTTCGCCCCCATGAAGCCGGCCTTGTTTTGGTTTCTGCGCCCATCATGCAGGCCATCCTTTCGCCCTTTGCAGGGAAACTCTCGGATCGAATAGACCCGAGAATCGTTGCCTCCGGAGGAATGGCGATGACCGGCCTCGGTCTTCTCTTTTTTGTCTTCATTGATGAAAAAACAGCCTTGCTATGGATCATTGCCTTTTTAATTCTTCTTGGTATTGGCTTTGCACTTTTTTCCTCTCCCAATACTAATGCCGTGATGGGTTCCATTGATAAGAAGTTCTATGGGGTTGCCTCAGGGGTATTGAGCACCATGCGGTCCATAGGGATGACCTTCAGTATGGGATTCGTCATGGTCTTTTTTTCAATCTGCATAGGGAGAACTCAAATCACACCTGCCCTTCACCCTCTCTTTCTAAAAAGCGTGAGGGGAACTTTCATCTTCTTTACTTTCCTCTGTGCATTGGCGATATTGGCTTCCCTGGCCAGGGGCCCCTCAAAAAGTTCATCTCCAAATGAAGCAAGTTAGGTGCGACGGAGGGCGCCGTGGACTCCAAGGAGAATGAGAAGTCCTCCGAGGATCTGTTGAGGGAATATCTGTTCTCCCATCCAGAGATGGTTAAAGAGGATGGCCCACAGAGGGATGAGATAGAGATAGACCATGGACCGGGTCACCCCTAACCTTTCGATTCCTCCATAATAAGAGACATAGCCAATGATGCCAGGCAGAAAGATGGCATATCCAAGAGCCCACCACGATGTTGCTCCGACTTTGTTTAAGGAGGAGCCAGTTCCAAGAAAAGGGACAGCGAGCCAGAGAACGATCGATCCGATCATCATGCAATAGCCCATCAGACGCAGGGGAGAATAGATCTTCAAAAGAGGTTTTGACCATACGGATAAGAAAACAGCCGCACAGAAGGCGGCTATGAGCGTCAGAAGATCGCCTCCTAAGGTATCGAGAGAGAAACGGAGACTCGCCGTTGGTTTTAGAATGACCAGCATCACACCGAGCAGAGAGATCGCCATAAACAAATAATGGCTCTTTCGGATAGGTTCCTTATCAATCAAATGGACATAGATTGCGCCCATGAGAGGTGTGGTTGAAAGAATGAGGGCGGAGTTAGAGGCTGAAGTGATGTTTAAACCCACCGACCAGAGGACCTGGTAGACCCCAATACCCAGCGCTCCTATCCATGCCACTTTATGGAGGTCCCTCTTCTGAATGGAAATCCCTTTTTCCCATCTCCAGGTGATCAGGAGTACAAGGAGTCCGCTGAGTGTAAAACGGAGGGCCCCAAACAGAACTGGGGAGAAATCCTGAAAAGCAGATTTAACGATTCCGTAATTGGCCCCCCAGGTCAGCACGACAATGATGAGGAAGAGATGCCCGATATTAGGATTTTTTTTAGACATGTCGAATGCTGATTTCAAGAGGCCAATTTTTTGCAGAGTTCTGCCACCCGCTTACCTAATTTGCGGCCATTCTCTGATGCCTTCTCATCCGGAGCGCCGACACAGGACACCCCGTAGTGGCCGGTTGCTTCCATGGGATCTCCCACAATAATCATTCCATAGATGAGCATGCACTGGATAATGGAGATCATCGTCGTCTCTTTTCCCCCGGAGAGATCGCCCGAGGTAGCAAAGGCAGCTCCGACCTTATTCTCCATTTTTTTCCGGATTCCGACATATTCATCGAAGATCCGCTTCAGATCCCAGACCATCGCCCCGAAATAGACCGGTGACCCGGCGATGATGCCAGCGGAGTTTAAAAAATCGTCCTTTGTCACCTCCTGCGTCGATTTGAGTATAGCCTGGGCGCCGGACACTGAATTTACCCCTTCTCCAATCCTCTCTGCAAGCTTGCGGGTGTTTCCACCTTTTGAATAATAAAGAATCAATATCTGCATCGTCATCCTCCCCGATTTTTTTCACGAATAACACAGCCAGTACATCTTTGCAAGAAATAGACAGAGGACTCGTGGGTTTGAATATGGGGGGATAGGGCGATTATTAGGGATTATGGGAGATTTTCGGAATAAAATGTCTTCTCAATTATGGCCCTATGGTTAATAACCCTGTTTCCCTAAAACTATAGTAGCCTTTTCGGGTTACGATCACATGGTCAAGAATCTGAATGCCAAGAATTTTGCCTGCTTCAGTTAATTGACAATGAATATTCAAATCAGATTCACTCGGCTGAAGTTCTCCGGATGGGTGGTTAGTGTCCTTTCGGTGAGCTTGCGTAGGGCGGGGACCGGGCCGTATAGGGACTGACGGAGAGTAAGGTCTCGATCAGTCCCTATGTGGTTAGGCCGGACTCGCCACTGCCTGCTGGTAATTCCAGGGGA
>VGSS01000010.1 GCA_016874935.1 Deltaproteobacteria bacterium
CTCTGGTGCAAACCGCCAGAAGGCAAGGGGTCCATCCAAGGAAATTCCTACAAACCCTCCTCACCGCTGATACAGCAACTGCTCAAGCCGCTCTGTATAATAATTCCAGTTGACCTCCCGAAAACCCACATGTAAGATAGGGACTAAACTGTTACTAAAGAACGACCGCCGATCTTGATGACTTTCATCTTGCATTCCCTTCATGGCTCATGCTTGTATCAATGTCCGAAACACTATAATGGAACACCTAACAACATGCAAGGTTTTCTTAACGGAGAAAATACCTTATCCAGATTCCAAAGTTCAGCGAGAGGCCCTGTATTGTCCCGATCGAGGTCTCCCATGAGCCTCCACGTTGGTTCTCGGGCTTCTCTCGTCGTAAATCAAAAATATTATTTTGTTCAGAGTGCATGCCGGAGGGTTTCAGTCTCCAGCTGAAGGCCATCGAAAACTTATATCGAGCAGTCGTGGAAGTCCAGCCTGCAGTGATCGTCAGTTTTTCATCTACCCAAAATATCAATGCACTCCAGAAGCGGCTGGGACAAATCGCTCCTGAGCTTAGCGATATTGAGGTGGAGGAACTGGTTCTATACGGAGATGTCGAAGAACGATTGAAGAAAGTTGACCCTGAGCGGCGCTTGGTACCGCTGAATGGGCCAATCGAAGCTATGGCAATGCCTACACACCGGAAAACATCCCACCCGAACAGATTTAACAACCAGGCCATTGAACAGATAACTATTTTCCAAAATTGTAATATTGCACCCGACGAGTCGCAACCTTAGCTCTCCTTAGAAATGAACCATCATTCAATCAATAAACACCAGAGAGGCTGTCATAATCTATCACTTGACATTGGCATTATGACAATATAATATAGCTTATTATGGCAACTTATTTTGAAAGAGACTTTGCATCAACAATTCTCAGTGCTCTTAAAAATATGCCCGTCGTCGCCATCACAGGATTGCGACAAACTGGGAAAACCACATTCCTCCAGCACCAGTTTTTATCCGAGACAAGAAGGTTCATCTCCTTTGACGACTTCGCTCAACTCTCAGCCGCAAAGTCAGACCCCGATCATTTTGTAAACTCCGATGAGCCTTTGACGATTGATGAGGCGCACAAATGTCCAGAGATCTTTACATCGATTAAAAGAATGGTGGATAGAAAAAGAAAACTGGGCCAGTTTTTGCTTTCTGGATCAGCCAATTTCACTATGCTTAGGGGAATAACGGAAACTCTGGCTGGCCGCGCCATCTACTTTCAAATGCACCCGTTCAGCCGAAGGGAAATCGGCAGGGGGGCAGGTGAACAACCCTTCTTGAAAAGGTTCTTTGAGACCCTGCAGATCCCCAAACACAAGGAATTCAAACCGATCGAGCCAGAAGATATTTTGAAGGGCGGTATGCCCACGGTCTGCCTTGGCGATGTGGAGGATCGAACTTTTTGGTTTAAGGGCTATGAGCAAACCTACCTTGAAAGAGACATCAGACAAATCAGCCAGATTGAAAATATTGTCGCTTATCGGAACCTTCTTCATCTGGTAGGCCTGAGAACGGGTCAAATTCTAAATGTGAGTCAACTTGGTAGGGATGCAAAGCTCACCTCCACCATGACATCGCGTTACATTTCTCTGTTGGAGACATCTTACGTCATTTCGAAACTTAACCCTTATTTGAGGAATAGAGCGAGTCGTTTGATTAAATCTCCTAAGGTCTATATCAGCGATTCCGGGCTTGCCTGCTTCATGGTGGGGGTTGACAGCTTTTCAATGGATTACCAGGAGCCGCTTCTGGGAGCCCTATTCGAGACCTATGTCGCTCAAAACCTGTTCGCCATCCTCAGTGCCCGATGGAAAGAGGCTCAGCTCTATTTCTGGTCCATCCAAGGGAGAAACGAGGTAGATTTCATCATCGAAGTCGGTCGAAACTGTCTGGCCGTGGAAGTGAAATCATCAGGTCGATGGCAAAAAAAGGATTTTTCAGGATTGGAAGCCTTCCTGGCGACTACTCCCCATTGTGTGGCGGCGGTGCTTTGCTATAATGGGACGGAAGCAGTGAGGCTCGGAGAAAAACTTTGGGCTTTGCCGTTAGGCCTTATCCTCTCATAAATTGTAACGACATTCAGTGGAGAACTGGTCCTTTATGGAGACTTCGAAGAACGATTGAAGAAAGTTCACCCTGAGCGGCGCTTCGTGCCGCCGAATGGGCCAATCGAAGCTATAGCAATGCCTACAAACCGGGAAATATTCCTCTCGAACAGATTTAACAAACAGAGCATCGAACAAATAATTGCCTTTCCTAAATTTCAATATTACAACCCTAGCGTCGTGACCCAGATGCGGTTTGTAAAAGTAAAATAAGTGATAAAAGTGAACTACGTCCCCATCGGCCAATCCACTGCCTCACACGATTCGGATATTGAAATCTTGTTTCAGTGGAGAAATAAAAAAGGAGCATCTCATCCTGGGCAGAAAGGAAAGCTTTTCTGGACGCCTCACCAATAAAACGTTAAATTATGCTCAATCATCATGGCATGAACATGTCATTGTATTTTTAGGCCCCCGTGTTACTTAAACGGGGGCCATAGTTTCTGAGGGGGCCTTATGATGAGAGATCAAAATTGCATGAATTGCCGAAAGATTCTTTTCAAATAATTATCACCTGATGGGAAACATTGGTTAATGGATGATGAAACGAAACTGGACTTCCAATCTGACGAGACTGATCATTTCTTTAAGTGTCCATACTGCGGAGCAAAAAACATTGCCAATATGATAGCTCCTGGGCAAGGGGAAATCATTTCTTGGAAGTTGTAAAGGGGGATGGGGACGTAGTTCACAAATATCACATTTTTCGGCCTCAGGGCTTCTTCTTTTTATTGGCTATTTGACATTGGGTCTTTAGCCCTGCATCGATCCAATCATGTGGGGTTCGCCGCTGTGGGGATCGCGTGCTTCGAATCGTACAGAATGGGAATTGCTCCCTGACACTTGCTCATACAGCAACCTGATTTCAATCTCTGCAGGCATGAAGATCGGCCGTTTAAACGATGCGTTTACCTCAATTGGAAGCGTAAAGGGCCGCTGGGCTTCGATCGCGGCAAGCACTCGGGCGAATGTCCACATGCCGTGGGCAATGGGGCGACGGTATCCGAGGAGTCTCGCTGTCATAGCGTAAAGGTGGTGCGGGTTCCAGTCGCCTGAAGCTGCTGCGTAGCGTCGGCCGGTATTCTCAGGCACGTGAATCCGGATTGATTGGAACGGTTCCTCATTCTGGATCCATGCTATTGGCGCGGTCTTGGTGCGGCCGGTGCCACGCCCGGACCGAACCTGTTTGTTTCGCGAAAGAACTGTCGCCGTCCCATTCCACACTTCTTTGCCAGCCACGTCCACGCGAAATGCGAAATCTATCTCGAATCCACGAATCGTTTCTCGTATCTCTGCGAGCCGACAGGATAGATCGAGCGTTTCATCTGGATTGATCGCTCGCAACAGCATGATCCGCTGCTGCGTGTGGATGAGGCCAAAGGGGCTAAATGGGAAAGTCTTCGAAAGTACGATCTCCGCCATCGGCCCAAGAAAAAGACACTCTGGATAGGCAGGCGGCACTGCCAGTCCATTCTTCGGGCTCTCACAGACATCACGGAACTTTGTGAGGTGCGTGGCGCTGATTCGCACGCCAGATTGCGACACCTCAATGGGGGCGAGTGTGTGTTCGCATTCTGAAGTGAGCACACCCTGGGGCCGGCCTGGCATCCGCAACAGCGACCGTAGGTAGATGGCTGCAGTCCCAGGACCCTGGTCAATGGTAATATACTTCGGCTCTCCTACCATCTCCACATGTCGCACCTGAGCACTGGATGCCCCCCTACCCTTTGCACCTGTACTCTTCCCCATCATCTTCAATAGCAAACCGGGTGCAAACCGGTTGATTCCAACGGCAATCTTTCCGTATGCAGAGAGTACAACTTCACGCCGCCGATGGTAAGATGCCAAGACAATGGCCCTGGCCGCTTTGTCAGCCTTCCATACAAGCCGCCTGGGGCGCGGATCTTTTCGGTTCTCACGCAGGCGACCATCATTGTCAACACGAACGATCTCGCTTTCGACGTACGCTGGGTGTACTGTTGTACAACTTACGCCACTCCCTCGAAGCTCTGCAGACAGGGTTTCCCCGATCATCCGGACAGCCGCCTTCGATGCCGCATAGACAGCACCCTTCGGAAAGGGAACAAATCCCGCAACACTACCGATCAGCACGACTCGTCCCTCTGTTTTTTGAAGCTCCGGTAACGCTGCGCGTACCGTTGCCACAAGCCCAAACACATTGACATCGAATTGGCGTTTCCAATACTCAAGGTTGAGATCCTCAATCCGGCCTATCACTGAATAACCCGCATTGGCAACCGCAACGTCAATCCTCCCCCATGCTTCAGTCATACGGCGCACAGCCGCCGCAATGGATGCTTCGTCCATAACGTCGCACGGAATCGCAAGCGCCCGCCCACCCATCGCCTCAATGGCGGTAACAGTTTCGCTAAGCTTCTCCTTACGGCGACCGGACATCGCTACCGACGCACCCTCGCGCGCGAACTCCAAGGCCACAGCGCGACCTATGCCGCTTCCTCCTCCAGTAATCCAAACGACTCGATCCGTAAACCTCTGCATGGAGCCTCTCCTAAAAAGGACGTAGTTTATTGTCCCGATTTATGCTTCCAAATTATATATCCTTGTGGTAAAAAGGAAAAGGTATATTTTTTATTTTGGAAGGGGACTCTACCCATGAAGACAGAGCTATTTGTTTATACCGGGACGGGTAATTCATTATGGATTGCGCGCCAATTAGCTGTGGGATTAGAAGACACGGCTATCAAGTTTATGCCTTTCTTGTCAGGGGAATTCGAGGTAAATGCGGATCGGATAGGAATTATTTTCCCTGTCCACATCTGGGGGTTACCCCGCCGGGTCATCCGGTTTATCAATCACCTTAAAACGAAACCAGAAACTTACTTCTTCGCTGTGGCCGTCAATGCTGGGCAGGTAGCGGCCACACTCCTGCAATTACAGAAGTTAATGTCAGCTCAAAAAAAGCAGCTCTCTTTAGGTTACTCCATCTCTCTGCCTTCCAACTATATCCCGTGGGGAGGTCCAGGGCCGGTTGATACTCAACAGCGGTTATTTAAAAATGCACAGGATAAAGTCAAATCCATTGCCCATGCAATATTAAGGGGTGAACGTCAAAAGGTGGACAGAGGTCCCCTGTGGCAGAATATCCTCTTCTCCCGGATCTATAAGATGTCTTTCCGGCAGGTTCCTAAAATGGACAAGAAATTCTGGACAGACGATAAATGCAATGGCTGCGAAATCTGTTTTAAAGTCTGCCCTGCTGAAAATATCGAGATGAAAAATGAAAAACCTTCATGGCTTCACCAATGCGAACAATGTCTCGCTTGTATTCAGTGGTGTCCGCAGGAAGCGATCCAGTATGGCAAAAAGACCGTCAAATACCGGCGCTATCACCATCCCGAAGTCACTTTACAAAACATGCTTGAACAGGCCAATGCCTCTTAGGCAAGCCATACTCCTTATAATAGTCATATGGTCTCATAGTCCTATAGTTTTATCGTCAATTGACTAACCGACTATCCGACTAACTCAAAGGGTTGACTTTTTCCCCAAATGATTTAATCTGCATATAGGGATGGTTGATCAACCATCGGAGGAGATAAAGATGGAGTCAAACGGCGAGAGGCTCAGAGTTTTGGTTTTTGCGAGTGGCGATGCGAAGGGTGGAGGCTCTGGTTTTCAAGAATTGGTCGAATTCTCCCGAACGAACCCACCGGTCCTTGACGCTCAAATCGTCGGAGTTATTTCCAACCATCAACAAGGAGGAATTCATCAAAGGGCGGAGGCGCTTCATATCCCTTTTGAGCATTGGTCAGGACCCTTTGATGCCACAGGTTACCGAATCTTCGTTGAAAGATATCAGGCCGACTTTGTCATGTGCTCCGGTTGGTTAAAGTTTGTCAGAGGACTCGATCCGGCAAAAACAGTCAATATACACCCGGGGCCGCTACCACGGTTTGGCGGTCCAGGATTGTACGGGCATTATGTACACGAAGCGGTCATGGCCGCTTATCATCGGGGGGAAATCATCCAGAGCGCAGTAACGATGCATTTTGTTGACGAGACCGCCTATGACCATGGTCCGATTATCTTCCAGATGCCCGTGCTGATTAGACCTGATGATGATGCTCTGACGCTGGCCAAAAGAGTCAACGAAAAAGAACGCTCCTGGCAAAGTCATATTTTAAACCTGGTCGTCCATGGATATATTTACCTCAGAAATGGGCAGGTCTTTTATAAAAGCGATGTCCCTAAAAGGCTTTTTTATTAAACAGGAGGAGATGGATGTTACATTTTTTTCTGGCAAGAGGTGATCAATTCGAATATTGCTTCAATGTGGAAACTTCCGCACCGTTAGATGTCAATGAGCTGCCGATCTTAAGACAGGTCTTGGCCGACGGCTTTGTATCGGAAAGTGTCTCCGCGAACTCGACCCACCCCGACGGACACAATTTGGTGGAACTCGGTCCACGCATGAATTTTGCGACAGCCTATTCAACAAATATTGTCGCCATCTGCCAAACCTGCGGGCTCGAAAAAGTAACCCGCATCGAACGATCCAGGCGATATCGCCTTTCTCCGGGAGCAGATAAGACCCGCTTTATTCAAGAGCATCATGATCGAATGACAGAACATTGGTATGATCGACCCTTGCAGTCGTTTGAAACCGGATTTCTGCCGGAACCTGTTTTTGAGATTCCTCTGTTGGAAAAGGGCCCGGACGCTCTTCTCGAAATACCGGGACTTGCGATGGACGAGTGGGACAGAAATCTCTACTATGATTATTTTGTCAAAGAAGAAAGAAGAAATCCTACGATCGTTGAAATCAGGGATCTGGATAACGCCAACAGCGAGCACTCACGGCATGGCTATTTCAAAGGAAAACAGATCATCAATGGGGTGGCCATGCCAGAGACGCTTTTGGATATCGTCAAGTCGACTTTAAAGGCAAATCCATCCAACAGCCTCATCGCCTTCAAGGACAATTCGAGCGGGATCAGAGGATATGATTGCTGGACCATCCTCCCCGGACAACCCGGAAGACCATCGCCTTTCGAGAAGAAGAAACTCCAATACCACATCATTTTTACCGCGGAGACGCACAATTTCCCGACCGGGGTCGCTCCCTTCCCCGGCGCAGAAACAGGCACGGGCGGACGGATCCGTGACGTCCAGGCAACGGGAAGAGGAGGCCTGGTGGTTGCCGGAACAGCGGCCTACTGCGTAGCCAGCTTGTTGATCCCCGGCTACGATTTGCCCTGGGAAGACAAGCGATCCGTCTATCTTTCAAATCTGGCTTCCCCTCTCAACATCGAAATCAGGGCGAGCGACGGAGCAAGCGATTATGGCAATAAGTTCGGCGAGCCGTTGATTCTCGGCTTTACCCGTTCCTTTGACCAGAGGCTTCAAAACGGCGAACGCTGGGCTTGGATTAAGCCGATTATGTTTACGGGCGGAATCGGACAGATTGATGCCAGGCATGTTGAAAAGGACGAAGCTCAAAGAGGGATGCTGATCGTTCAGGTCGGCGGCCCGGCATATGGAATCGGTGTGAGCGGAGGATCGGCCTCCAGTAAACTTCAGGGCGAAAATGTTGAAGAGCTTGATTTTAATGCTGTTCAGCGCGGCGATGCAGAGATGGAACAAAAGATGAACCGCGTCATCCGGGCCTGCATTGAGATGGGAGAAAACAACCCTATCCTCAGCATCCACGATCAGGGAGCGGGCGGACCTGCCAATGTTCTGAAGGAGCTGGTCGAAAAAGCCGGAGGCAAAATCGAATTGAGGCGCATCAAACTTGGCGATCCGACCTTATCCGTCCTCAAAATCTGGGTTGCCGAATATCAGGAGCGATGCGGCTTCTTGATTTCCTCCGAGAGAATTGAAGAATTCGAATCCATCTGCGTCAGGGAAAAAGTAAATTGTGAAATCCTCGGGGAAGTGACAGGGGATGGCCGATTCATTGTGCACGATGAGAAGGACGATTCAACTCCGGTCAATCTCAACCTCGCAAAGGTTCTGGGCAATATGCCGCAGAAAATGTTCAAGGATGAGAGGATAGACCATTCACTGAAACCTCTTGAATGGCCAGAGGATTTATCAGTGGAAGAGGCATTGTCTCGTGTCCTTCGAAACCTTGCGGTCGGATCAAAACGATTTCTCACCAGCAAGGTCGACCGAAGCGTTACGGGGTTGATTGCCAGGCAACAATGTTGTGGCCCGCTTCAATTAACAGTGGGCGACGTGGCCGTGATCGCCCAGAGCCATTTCGGATTAACGGGAGCAGCCACTTCCATTGGCGAGCAACCGATAAAAATGCTGGTCAACCCAAAGGCAGGGGCCCGGATGGCCGTTGGAGAGGCGCTGACCAACCTCGTTTGGGCGCAGATCAGTCGATTGCAGGATATAAAGTGTTCGGCCAATTGGATGTGGGCGCCCAAACTTCCCGGCGAAGGCGCGGCCCTTTACGATGCAGTGTGCGCCATGCGGGATCTGATGATCCGGTTGGGGATTGCAGTGGATGGCGGAAAGGACAGTCTTTCCATGGCGACTCGGGTGGGAGATGAAATTGTGAAATCCCCCCGTGAGCTGGTTATTTCTGCTTATGCGACCGTGCCCGATATCACGAAGGTGGTCACTCCGGATATCAAAAAACCGGGGCACAGCCGGCTCATCTTCATTGAAATTGCTAAACAGAAGGCCCGGCTTGGGGGTTCGGCTTTGGCCCAGGTTTATGGACAGATCGGAAACGAATCTCCGGATGTGGATGATCCTGAAATGCTTAAACGCGCCTTTCAGGCCATCCAGAAGTTAATGTCAGAAAATTTAATTCTCTCTGGACACGACATCAGCGATGGGGGCCTTATCACAACGTTTCTCGAAATGGCCTTTGCCGGAAACTGCGGGTTGAGCATCCGAATGGACGGCCCATGGAATCCCCTGGAAAGACTCTTTTCTGAAGAGTTGGGAGCGGTCATCGAGTGTCATGTAAGTGGGGTCCGGAAGGCCCTGGAGGTTCTTGACTCTTTTCATCTTCACTCAACCGTCATCGGAGAGACAACGGAGGAAAAGAAAATTCTCGTAGCCTTTAATTCGCAGAAGGTTCTCGAATCGGATATGCGTGTTCTTCGCCAATGGTGGGAGGAGACATCTTATCAGATCGAGCGCCTTCAGATAAATCCCCAATGCGCCGATCAGGAGAAGAAGAATATCTTCGACCGAAAGGGGCCAACCTATGTCATTCCTTTTAACCCCGAACCGACGCCGGCGCATCTTCTCGAGGTTAAAGACAGACCGGAAGTGGCCATTCTCCGGGAAGAGGGAAGCAACGGCGATCGGGAGATGACCTCCGCATTCTATCACGCAGGGTTCAAGCCGTGGGACATTGCCATGGCCGATCTGATCAGCGGGCGAATGACGTTGGAGCGTTTCAGGGGGCTTGTCTCTGTCGGGGGGTTTTCTTACGCCGATGTCCCGGAAAGCGCCAAGGGGTGGGCGGCAGCCATCCGGTTTAATGAAAGACTAAGGAAAATGTTTGACGATTTTTATCATCGTCCCGACACCTTCTCCCTGGGGGTGTGCAACGGGTGCCAACTCTTCGCGCTTCTCGGATGGGTGCCCTGGTTGGGAATCCCTGATCATCAACAGCCCCGGTTCGTTCAAAATGCGTCCGGACGTTTTGAATCTCGCTGGGCGACGGTTAAGATTTTAGAAAGCCCGGCCATTATGTTTAAAGGCATGATCGATTCGATACTCGGGATTTGGGTGGCTCACGGTGAAGGCAGACTGGTCTTTCCCGAGCCGGCGCTGATGGACGAAGTCATCAACAAAAAACTTGTCTCGCTTGTCTTCGTGGACGATGAGGGCCGGCAGGATGGAAAGATTCCGGAAAGCTATCCTTTCAATCCGAATGGGTCGCCTTTCGGGATAACCGGACTCTGTACGCCTGATGGACGGCATCTGGCCGTGATGCCCCATCCGGAGCGAGCCTTTCTCAAATGGCAATGGCCTTGGATGCCGGGTGATCTGAACGATGAGATCAAGGCATCCCCGTGGATTCGGATGTTCCAGAATGCGAGAGAGTGGTGCGATGTGGCGAAATAATGTAATGGACATCGGGGTCACGCCTGCAATCATGCAATTTAATATGACGCGAGACGAGTTCGGGATGACAATAAACCTCACAGTTGCCTTTTAATGGGTGCATAAACGGCCATGGGTAAACCGCTCTTCAAGGCTTCGAACGGCGATTGATTTGACATGTTAGGGGAATCGGCGGACTTCACCTAAGGTGAACTCCAGCAAGGGTTGGAAATGTATGTGCTGATCGCCTTAAAGGTTCGCCCCGAAACCTTTACGACCGGTTCACCCATGTCCGCATGACTAAATCTTCTGCAACGTTAAGGTAAACAAATGCTTTGGTTTTATTGTCATGCTAAATCTTGTGCTTCACTCGATTCGTTATTGATTCAGCATCCAGATAGAAAGGGACGAATACGATGAAAGCCATTTGCCTGATTTTGGGAATCACCATCTGTTTATGGGTCTCGGGGGCAGAGACGAAGGGCTTTAAATTTCCCGAGGTAACAGGTTGGAAGAAGTCAGGAGAGATTCAGACCTTTACCCCAAAAACGCTTTATGAATACATCAATGGAGCCGCAGACCTCTATCTGATGTATGAGGTTGAGGAATTGAAGGTAGCCGAATACCAGAATGAGAAGAAGGCCTCTGTCATTGTTGATGTCTATCGCCATAAAACCCCAGTTCATGCTTTTGGAATCTACAGCCAGGAACGACCCCCGGGAGGAAATTTCTTTGACATTGGACTTCAGGGTTACTACGAGAAAGGTTTTTTTAATTTTCTCATGGGACCCTACTATGTAAAGATAAGCGCCACAGATACGGGAACTCAAGACCAGGAGGTTCTGCTCTCCTTTGCAAAAAAGGCGGCAGGGAATTTGGGAGAGAAAGGGAAGTTTCCTCCCCTTCTGGCCAGTTTCCCGGAGAAACGAAAGGTTGAAAACTCGGAAACATTTATTGCCAAGAATTTTCTTGGCTATCCATTTCTTTATTCGGCCTTCACCGCTGATTATGAGCTTCCGGATAAAAAATTTAAACTCTTTCTCATTGAGAGAAGTGACAAGAAGGAATTGGGAAATATGATTCAAAGGTATCTGGATCAAACCGGAAAAACCGGAAAGGTCGCCGTAGAGGGCCGACACACTTTCTCAGATCCCCATCATGGAGAAATCGATCTTTGCTGGAAAGGCCACTATATATGGGGCATCATTAATCTTAATGACCTTGCTCTTCGGTCAAACTATCTCAAGCTCTTTGAGGAGGAGCTCAAAAAAAGGAAGTGACAAGCGACTAAAGGCGAGGAGGGAAGGAGAGGAAATGCACAAAAAACTGATAGGTAGAAGAGATTTTATGAAGTCAACCCTGGCTGGAGTCGGTGGACTCTTTTTCCTCCCTTCGAGTGAGTGGAAGCACGAGATAAAAATTGTTGAATCCAGAGGGAAAGAGAAGAAGTTTGTATATCGCACCCTGGGAAAAACCGGCCTGAAACTCCCTGTCATCAATATGGGGGTCATGCTTACCGACAACCCAAGCCTGATCCGGGCGGCGCTGGATTCGGGGATTCTGCTTCTCGATACAGCCCATGGATACATGCAGGGCCGAAATGAGGAAACCATTGGAGGAGTGATTAAGGGGCGGCATCGAGATTCATTCTACATTGCCACCAAGATCGGACTCCCCCAGAACCGGACCACAGGTCTCTATCTGGAAGGGGCGACAACTGAAGAATTTCTCAAAAGACTTGATATCAGTTTAAAGCGGTTGGGTCTTGATCATGTGGATATCCTCTATCAACATGGAGTGTCCAGAAAAGAATCGGTCATGTATGAGCCCATCCTGAAGGCATTTGAACAAGCAAAGAAAGCTGGAAAAATCCGTTTCTCCGGAGTTTCCACGCACAGCAATGAGCCGGAGGTCATTGATGCGGTGACCGATTCAAAAATCCATGATGTAATCCTGACTGCCTATACCTTTAAACAGAAACATTATCAAGAAGTGAAAAAAGCCATTGCCAGAGCATCAGCCGAAGGCCTCGGAATCGTCGGTATGAAAGCCGTCCGGGGTGCTTTCCAGCAGCAGCCCACCACCCAAAATATTGTTGCCTCTTTCAAGTGGATTCTTCAGGATCCGAACGTTCACACAGTGATTGCAGGGTTCACCACCTTCGAGCATCTTGAGACGGATCTTGCGATCATGAATGATCTGACGCTTACCGATCAGGAGAAACTGGAGTTGCAAAAAGAAGCTTCTATCCAAGGGTTATACTGTCAGGGTTGTAGACAATGTATTGGACAATGCCCGGAAAAACTTCCGATCCCGGATTTGATGCGGGCTTACATGTATACTTACGATTACCGGAATGTCGCACATGCTCAGGATCTGATTGGACTGCTCGATCTTCCCAACAGGGTCTGCGAAGATTGCTCTTTTTGTCGGGTGAAATGCGCAATTGATTTCAACATTCCAAAGAAAATTCGTGATGTGGCCAGGTTGAAGGATGTTCCGTCCCTCACCTAACCTTATAACTCCCCCTTTCCCCTCGGGGGAAGATGGATGGGGGTGTTAGACTATGGGGAAGGGAGGGGTTAAAAAGGGGAAAGGAGTGATTTGTGGATAAGCATGAAAAAATAACTCGACGTAGATTCCTTAAAATGGCTGCCGCAGGAGCAGCATTAGGTGTTGCTGGAAGGCCATCTTTCTCATTTGCCAAAGAGGAATATGACCTTGCTGTGATCTCCGGAGAACCTGTTGCAGCAACAAAAAAAGCCCTCGAAGTATTTGGGGGAATTTCCCGCTTTGTAAAAAAAGGAATCCGTGTGGTCTTAAAACCCAACATGTCCTTTGCCCGAACGCCTGATGTCGGTACCACTACCCACCCCCTTGTGGTTGCCACAGTGGCTGAGGCTTGCATACGTGCAGGAGCCCGCCAAGTTTTGATACTCGACTACACGCTCCATCGGGCTGAACTCTGTCTCGAGAGGACCGGTATTCGGGAAGCATGCAGGAATATCTCTGGAGTTTATGTTCAGGCTGTCCAGGAAAGAAAGTTTTTTAAAGAGATCCCTATTCCACAGGGCAAGGTGTTAGACCGGGTGGAGGTTATTAAAGAGGTTTTGGATTGCGATGTCCTCATCAACCTTCCCGTTGCCAAATCCCACTCTGCCACGGGTGTAAGCCTGGGGATCAAAGGACTCATGGGCTTGATCTGGGACAGAGAGAGCTTTCACTCCAGAGTAAACATCAATCATGCTTTATCTGATCTTGCAACGGTCATCAAGCCCCAGCTAACAATCCTTGATGCCACACGAGCACTGACGACCGGCGGACCCGGAGGCCCGGGAAAAGTGATCAAAACAGACCTCATCATCGCCGGAACGGATCCTGTGGCTGTGGACTCCTACGGGGTTAGCATCGCCCCCTGGTATGGCCAGAATTTTAAAGGCCGTCAGGTGGAGCATCTCCTCTTTGCCCATCAGCGAGGCATGGGAAAGATTGATACAGACCAGCTAAAAATCTACAAAGGAACCTTATGAGGACCATTGTCCAGGCTCTTTCCTTGCTTCTCTTCTCACTCCTCTTCTTCCTTGCTACTTATAAGCTTCCGGATTGGCTTCTGGCAGATATCTACCTCCGGCTCGACCCCTTATTAGGTTTGAATGCCATCTTTGCCGCAAGGGAGGTGATTGGCCGCTCCCTCTGGGGATTGGTGACAATCGGGGCAACTCTTCTCATCGGCAGGTTCTTCTGCGGCTATATCTGCCCCATGGGAATTTCAATCGATTTCCTGAACCATCTCTTCTTCCGAAAGAAAAAATATAAAATTTTAAAGACCGAAACAAGTCTCCGGAAAGCAAAATACCTTTTGCTGATCGTCTTTGTCATGGCTGCAATCACGGGCCTGTCCCTCGCTTTTCTCATGGACCCTATTGCACTTTTGACCCGTTTTTATACGTTTTTCATCTATCCTCTGGCGATAACCCTGATCAATCTTCTTCTTGACCTTATCCGCCCATTATCCAAAGCCCTGGGATGGATAACCCTCACTCATCTTCATTACTTTCAACCTGTCTTTTATATGTCTGCCATCACCTTGCTCATCTTCGGAGGGATCATCGCGCTTAACCTTCTTGCCCCGCGATTCTGGTGCCGTTATCTCTGCCCCCTTGGAGCGATGCTCAGTTTGATTTCTCCATTGGGAATTTTTAAACGGAGGGTCAGCGAGGAATGTAATGAATGTAAGAAATGCCAGAAGAATTGCCCCATGGGAGCCATTCTGGATGATCCCCGAAAGACACACCTCCAAGAATGCTTCCAATGCCGGACCTGCGTTCATGTCTGCCCGCAGAACGCCATTACTTTCCCTGCCTCCCTTTCGATTGGTGGAGAATATTCAAAGATAGATCTTTCCCGCAGAGGCTTTATCTATTCCCTTGCCGGAGGTTTAGGGGTTGGTTTTTTAGCCACGCATACCCCCTTCACTCGGCTCCAGGGTAAACATCACCTCATCCGTGCTCCAGGTGCGATTCCTGAAACCGAGTTCCTGCGAACCTGCATTCGATGCGGGGAGTGCATGAAATCCTGCCTGACCAATACGCTTCAACCCTGCCTATGGGAATCGGGTTTCTCAGGGCTCTGGACTCCGAAGATGGACCTTCGCCTGGCTCCCTGTGACCAGAACTGTAATGTCTGCGGCAAGGTCTGTCCCACCCAGGCCATCCGTTCTGTCTCACTTGAGGAGAAGAATCATGCAAAAGTGGGAACCGCCATCTTACTCAAGGAAAAGTGCCTGGTCTGGGCTCAGAACAAGATCTGTCTGATCTGCGACGAAATCTGTCCATACAATGCCATCGTATTTCGCCCTGTGGAGGGGTATGGTCGGCCCTTTGTCATTGCCTCGAAGTGTAATGGCTGTGGGTTCTGTGAACAGAGATGCCCTGTCCTTGGAGATTCAGCTATTGTTGTTGTGCCAGACGGCGAGATCCGTCTTAAAGAAGGCTCTTATGTGGTTGAAGCAAAAAAACTTCAGCTCGAATTTAAAGCTGATCCTGGAGATGACAAGTTCATTTTAGAAGGATCGGGTTTTAAACTCGATGGGGATACGGGGGAGAAAAAGAAAGTAAAGTATTAAAGCCACTCCGATTTAACGCCGATTTTTCTTCTCACCTCATCCATCACTTCTGATGCAATGGCTTTACAGTGAGCGGCTCCCGATTTTAAGACATCGACAATATATTCCGGTCTGGCGTTCATCTCTTTAACACGAGCCTGAATCGGCCCCAACTCCTCAACCATATTTTTATAGAGAATCTCTTTACACTCGATGCATCCGATCCCTGCTGTCCGGCAGCCCTGCTCAACACCTGAAATTTCATCCGGTTTCGAAAAGGCCTGATGCATCGTAAAGATATTGCAATGTTCCGGATGTCCGGGATCGCTCCTCCGCTCCCGATGCGGACAGGTGGCTGCGCTCCTTAATTTCTCCCGGATAACTTCAGGAGCCTCAAGTAGTCCAATGGCATTATTCATCGACTTGGACATCTTGGCCTGTCCATCGGTCCCGGCAATTCGGGGAGCGGTGGACAGGAGAACCTTGGGTTCGGGGAAGGTCTCTCCATAACGGGTGTTGAACTTTCGGGCAATTTCCCTCGAGAGCTCCACATGCTGGGTCTGATCTTCTCCCACCGGGACATACCCCGCCTTATAGATAAGGATGTCAGCCGCTTGAAGCACAGGATAGCCCAGAAGTCCCATATTGATATTCTGCCGGTGCTGTTTCGACTTCTCTTTGAACTGGGTCATCCTTTCCAGCTCTCCGATAGGGGTAACGCTGTTAAAGACCCAGGCCAGTTCAGTATGCTCGGGCACATGCGACTGAACAAAGACGATGCATTTATCTGGAGTCAACCCGCAGGCGACAAGGATGGTGGCGGTTTCCAGAATCCTCTTCTGCATCAACTCCATCTCATATTCAATCGTGATGGCATGATAATCCACGACAGAATAGATGCAGTCATAACGCTCTGTCAATTGAACCCAGTTGCGAATGGCCCCCACGTAATTCCCGATATGAATCTCGCCCGAGGGCTGAATTCCGCTGAAAATCCGATCCATGGGTTACTCCTTCCATTAACTCTTATTTAAAAACTCGCTGAGAATCTGGGCGGTCTTTTCTACGATGGCCGTGCACTTTTCCCGGCCTCCTGAAGTCAGCCACTTCTTGTTTTCCTCAGGATCATCCAAATGAAGACCGACCAGGTCATAACAGTTTCTGCTTCCGAATTCCTTCTCGAATTGCTCCCAGAATTGCTGACATTTCTCATAAACCTTTAAAAGGGTTTCCCGGTCCTTGGGATCGGTTCTGCCCATCTTCATTCCAATGGCCATAATCGACGCAGTAAAGGCTCCGCAGAGCGACCCTTTCCGACCCACCCCTCCACCGAATCCGGTAGCTATTCTGGGGAGGAAAGAATCCTCATAGCCCAAATACTCCTTGAAACTCAAGGAGACCGACTCCGCTCAGTTGTACCCCTGACCAAAATAACCTTTGGCTTTCTCCGAAACCGATTTTGCATCCATTTTTTCTTCCATGACCATCTCCTCTGTTTGAAAATAATTCCATTTTAAATGAACTAAACTTTTTTTTCAAACTACCTTAATCTTTCTATCGATTTTTTCAATACAAACGGGTTTTTCCATTGAAATAATCAATTTGACTTATGAAAAAATTTTAGCGAGGATCAGTTTGTTTTATTTTTCCCAAAGCAAGAGTATTTATAATTCGAGTCTGTCCATAAACTAAAGGTTTCCAGAAAGATTGTCATTCCGGCGAAAGCCGGAATCCAGGGTTCCCGGTGAAAATCGGGATCCAGTCTTTGAGTTGGTTCCCGACTTTCGTCGGGACGATGTCTGGATGCCCCCGTATCAAGCACGGGGCAAGCTCCTTAAGTCCGGCATAACGGAAAAAGACATTTATAAACAGACTCTAATTCATCATCCTATGAAAAATCAATCAAGAAAAAGGAGGTCACCATGTCAAAGGCAGTCCAATTTTTTGGTTCCCGTTGGGGAATCATTTCAGTAGGGGCTTTTATCGGGATTTTTGCTCCCCTTTTACAGAAGTGGGGGAATCCGGCTAACATGGGAGTCTGTGTAGCCTGTTTCGATAGAGACATTGCAGGCGCTCTTGGGCTTCATCGGGCAGCCGTTGTCCAGTATATGCGGCCTGAAATCATCGGTTTTGTCCTTGGGGCGCTGATCGCCGCCTATGCATTTAAGGAATTTCGGGCGCGGGCTGGCTCTGCCCCCATTGTTCGATTTGTCCTTGGGGCTTTTGCCATGATCGGAGGTCTGGTCTTTTTGGGATGCCCGTGGCGGGCCGCGCTCCGTCTGGCCGGAGGCGATGGGAATGCAATCTTTGGCCTGCTCGGACTGATCGGAGGAATATGGGTGGGCACACTCTTTCTGAAAGGCGGTTACAACCTGGGACGGTCTCAAAAAACTCATACCTCGGTTGGATGGTTGTTGCCATTAATTATGCTCGGGTTCCTTGTTCTGATGCTGATCTTTCCACAGGTTCAGGGGCAGGAAAAAAGCGGAGTCCTATTTTACAGCGTCAAAGGTCCAGGATCCATGCACGCCCCGCTTATCGTATCGTTAGTGGTTGGCCTCTTGATTGGATTCTTGGCACAGAGAAGCCGGTTCTGCACCATGGGGGCGATCCGGGATTTTGTCCTGTTTAAACAAATCCATCTCCTTCTGGGGTTTATTACCCTTGTCGTGGTCGCCTTCATCGTCAATCTGATATTGGGACAGTTTAACCCCGGTTTTGAAAAACAACCGGTGGCTCACACGATGAGCCTCTGGAACTTCGGCGGCATGGTCCTGGCGGGATTGGCCTTTGCCCTTGCAGGAGGCTGTCCGGGACGACAGCTCTTCCTTGCTGGTGAAGGCGATGGGGATGCAGCGGTTTTTGTACTGGGGATGATCGTTGGAGCGGGTTTTGCACATAACTTCGGCCTGGCCAGCTCTCCGGATGGAGTCGGTCCCTACGGTATTCCGGCTGTAATCATTGGGCTTCTCACCTGTCTGTTTATCGGCTTCACCATGCGAAAAGAAGTCGCCTAAAAAAGGAGAAGAAAAAATGAGCAAAATCATTGATGCCCGAGGGCTTTCTTGTCCACAGCCTGTTCTTCTGGCTCTGAATGAGATTAAAAAGATCAACAAGGGAGAGATTGTCATCCTCGTGGATACGGACACTTCCAAAGAGAACGTTTCCCGAGCAGCAACAACGCAGGGGTGGGATGTGAAAAGTATCGAGTCGGAAGGAATCGGATACCGCCTCACCATTTCGAAGGGGTAAGGACAGGGACTTTCATTTCAATATAAGGATTTAGCCATTAGGTATGGAGGAGGTGAGAGCCAATGACATGCAAATTTCATTTCCGTCTCTGGTCCTTGGTCCCAGAAACCCATGGGGCTGGGATCACACCCTCGACGAGGCAAGGGGAAGATTGGGTTGGTCGGACAAGAGGCTCTCATCTTTCCGAAGGACATATCTCAGGGTCTCAAGGGTAACCTAAATTAAAGGAAGGTATACGATGAAACAGATCGATTGTCGTGGATTGGCGTGCCCGCAACCGGTCATTACTACCAAAAAGGCGCTTGGGGAGATGGCACAGGGTCAGTTGACGGTTATTGCCGATAATCCATCAGCCCGAGATAATGTGGAGCGGTTCGCCCAGAGCCAGGGGGCCATTGTGAATATTGAAAAGAAAGGAAACGATTTTTATCTCCATATCGAGAAAAAAAGCGCCTGCGATCTTGTTGCATCCACCCAAATAGTTGAGAAAGTGGTCGTCTACATTAACTCTGATGTTCTTGGAGTTGGAGAAGAGGCTTTAGGCGCTACCCTGATCCGGTCATTCCTACACGTTCTCTCGGAAATGGAAACCAAACCATCAACCATTATATTTATTAACTCCGGAGTTCGCTTGGCCACCGAGGGATCTGTGGTTTTAGAAGACCTCCAAAGCCTTTCGGAAAAGGGGGCGGCCATTCTCTCCTGCGGAACCTGTCTCGATTTCTATGGAATCAAAGAGAAGCTCAGGGTTGGTATCATCTCCAATATGTATGACATTGCCAAATCTCTTTTCGAAGCTGATCGATTAATCAGGCCGTGAACGATTATTGACAGGAACTGGTAATCCAGATAAGGTGAAGAGAGATGATCTATTTTGATAATGCTGCCACTTCCTGGCCAAAACCTCCTGAGGTGAAAGAGGCGATGGTCAGATTTATGGACGAGATCGGCGCCAATCCAGGCCGCTCCGGCCATCTGCTTTCGATTGAAGCGGCAAGAATTATTTACGATGCAAGAGAAGCCCTGTCAAACCTCTTCAATGTCAAAGACCCATCCCGAATCGTCTTTACCCTGAATGCCACCGAGTCCGTCAATTTAGCCTTAAAGGGTATTCTTCGCCCTGGCGATCATATCATCACCAGTAGTATGGAACACAATTCTGTGATGAGACCCCTCAGGGATTTGGAAAAAAGGGGGATCGGTTTGACAGTGATTCCCTGCTCCCCGACAGGGGAGTTAGACCCAGGGGATGTCAAAAAGAAGATTCAATCCCATACGAAAATGATTGTCATCAATCACGCCTCCAACGTGACAGGAACCCTGCTTCCAATCAGGGAAGTCGGGGAGAGCGCCCGTGAGAATGGTATTCTTTTCCTTGTGGATGCGGCACAGACGGCTGGAGCCTATCCCATTGATATAGAGGGTGACAGAATTGACCTACTCGCCTTCACTGGCCATAAGAGCCTCTATGGACCTCAGGGGACAGGGGGATTGGTCATCGGAGAAAATGTCAACATTCAAGACCTGACCCCCTTGAAGCACGGGGGAACAGGAAGCCGGTCCGAATTTGAGTTGCAGCCCGATTTTTTACCGGACCGCTATGAAAGCGGAACGCCCAACGCAGTCGGTATCGCCGGGCTTCTTGCCGGCGTCCAATTTGTTCTGAAGAAAAGAACAGAGCCTATTCGCCAATATGAAACCCTTTTAATCGGGAATTTGATTGAAGGGTTGAGAGAGATTCCAGGGATTTCCTTCTACGGCCCTGAAAATCTCACAGACCGGATGGCCACTCTCTCCTTTAATATCAAAAACCTCTCTCCGTCGGAGGTAGCTTTTCGCTTGGAGAATGAGGCTGGCATCCTCTGCCGACCCGGGCTCCATTGCGCTCCCTCGGCCCACAAAACCATCAGAACCTTTCCGGAGGGAACGGTCCGGTTAAGCCTCGGCTATTTCAATACCCTCGAAGAGGTTCATCTGGCAATTAAAACCATTGATCGTATTGCACGGAGCAACAGTTAATTATGCCTTACGCTGTCATCCTCTTCTCATCCACCCACCATGCGATCCGGGCTGAAAAGAAAGCCAAGGAGAATGGATTCTCCGTAAAACTCATCCCGGTTCCTCGACACCTCAGTTCGGACTGCGGGGTGTGCCTTCGTTTTTCCTGCGAAAAGAGGGAAACCCTCGAGTGCCTTCTCCAAAAAGAGGGTGTGAAAATGGAAGGGGTGCATCTCCTCGAGTAATTTTCTATCCGGTTTTGTCATTCTTCAACCTCCTCTATGTCATTCCTGCGCATGCAGGAATCCAGGTTCCTTGTCTTCCCATGAATAATTCTGGATTCCCGTTTTCACGGGAATGACAAACCTTTCTTCTTCTCGTTGAAGCCCCTTGGGAATTGAGTTATAAAATATATCCAATGGAAACCTGGCGACTTCTGGATACCGGAGCGCGTTCGGCCGCTGAGAATATGGCCCTCGATGAGGTGCTCCTTGAACTAAAAGCCGGGGAGAGGATCCCTCACACGCTTCGTTTTCTTCAATTCTCAAAACCTGCGGTCCTGGTCGGCCATCACCAATCCGTCGAAGAAGAAATTCGCCTCGATTACTGCCGGAACAAAGGAATCGAGATCAACCGGAGGCTCACCGGAGGAGGTGCCCTCTACTGGGGGACAATGGAGCTGGGCTGGGAGATCTATATCTCCAAAAAAGATCCCAGGATTCCTGCGAGGATCGAAGACCTTTATCATAAGATGGGAGAGGCTTCTGCAAATGGGCTGAGGCGTCTGGGGATCAGGGCACATTTTCGTCCCAGAAACGATGTGGAGGTAGGTGGCAGAAAGATTTCAGGAACAGGTGGAACCGAGCTTTCCGGAGCCATTCTGTTTCAGGGGACGCTCCTTGTCGATTTCGATGTCGATGAGATGCTCAGGGCACTGAGAATTCCCACTGAGAAGCTTCAGGACAAAGAGATCCAATCGGTTAAGGAAAGGGTGACCTGTTTGAAATGGGAGCTGGGTCGCACGCCTTCGCTGTCAAGCATTAAAAACTCCCTGGTCAAAGGTTTTCAAGAAACCTTTGGAGTCCGGTTCAATCCCGGACCTTTAACTCCTAAAGAAGAAGACCTGCTGAAAGAGAAGCTCCCTCACTTCTCTTCTCTGGAATATATCTTTAAGGTGAGAGAATCCCTGTCGAGAAGAAAGACCCTCACCTCCATTCTGAAGGCCCCTGGCGGATTGATCCGGGCCTCAATCGCCATCGATACGAAAACACAGGTGATCAATCAGATCCTGATCACGGGCGATTTTTTCGCCTATCCCAAGAGGGCGATCTTCGATCTTGAAAGTCTTCTGAAAAATTCGAAGGCCACGCCTTCCAATATCGAGCGGATCATCCGGAGTTTTTTCTCCGAGGAAAAACCCCGTATCCCCGGAGTCAAAGAGGATCATTTCATCCAGGCCGTTGAAGAGGCGCTTCAGAAAACGGATCTCCTCCCATTTGGTTTTGGCGAGAGTGAAACCCGCCATCTCTTTCCCGTCTTGAAGCCATTTAAAGAAGTAAAAAAGCCCGAAGTTCTCCTCCTTCCCTATTGCGCCAAGGAGGTGGACTGTTCCTACCGCTATCAGAGAGGCTGTCAGGAATGCGGCCGCTGTTCCATAGGAAAGGCTTTGGAGATGGCAAGATCCTTTGGGATGGACTCCATCACCATCCAGAATTATGAAGATCTTGAAGCGACGCTTCGCCGAACCAAACGTTCGGGCGCTACCAGTTTCATTGGCTCTTGCTGTGAGCCTTTCTATGGCAAACACAGACCGGACTTTGAAAGGATCGGGCTCCCCGGTATTCTTGTGGATGTGGAGAGAAGCACCTGTTACGACCTGAACCGGGAGAAGGAGGCTCACTTAGGAAGCTTTGAAAACCAGACCCACCTCAACCTCCCTCTTCTTGAAAGGGTTTTAAAATATGTCCACGGCTGAAATGCCTATTGCGGGATCGTACGATATTCTGGTCGTCGGGGCTGGACCTGCCGGGTCAAGTGCGGCTCGCGCAGCGGCTCAGAAAGGGGCCACTGTTCTCATGGTGGACAGGAGACAGCGGATCGGCTTGCCTGTCCAGTGCGCTGAATTTGTGCCCCAGGCTATTTCCCGTTATGTTGGCTTTTCTTCAAAATGCATTGCTCAAACCGTTGAAACTATGATCACCCATCTCCCCGATCAACGGTCTTATGAGATGAAGAGTCCCGGGTTTATGCTTGACCGCTCCTTGTTCGACAAAGAGTTGGCCGCCTCAGCCGTTCTCTCCGGTGCAAAAATCTCTACGGGGACAAGAGCTGTTGAATTCTCTCCGGAAGGATTGGTAATTGAACGGGGAGGAAAACATGAATCGGTCCGGGCAAGGGTGATCATCGGTGCGGATGGAGTCCGCTCATCCGTTGCCCAATGGGCCGGATTGCCTCCCGGCAGGACGACCATTGCCCTCCAGTATGAGGTCGTTCTCCCTCATCCGCAGAATCATGTGGACATATACTTCCGTAAGGATTACGAAGGAGCTTATGCCTGGTTTTTTCCAAAAGGGAAAACAGCAAATGTCGGCATAGGGGTTATCCCTCAAAGAACGCCTTTGCTGCCAAATCTGATGGAAGGTTTTCTCAATCGCCTCGTTGACTTAAAAAAAATGGGCAGGATTGAGGTCATCGGAAAAACAGGTGGCGCCATCCCTTGTGAGAAACCAGGACAAACCGTTTTCGGCAACATCATGCTTGCCGGAGATGCCGCAGGACATGCCCACCCTATTACGGGCGCTGGAATCCTCAATGCGGTCCTCGGAGGGAAGATGGCCGGAAGGATTGCTGCGGAGTCATTGGCCAAAGGGGATCTCAACCATTTATGCCAATATGAGATGGAGTGGAGGGAGGCATTTGGAGCTTCCCTCTCCTACGGAGCTTTCAAGCGGGACTCCCTTGAAGAGAACTGGAATAAATCGGACATCGACTTTGAAAGTCTGATCCGAAAAACCTGGGTTGGGTTTAAAGAGTATTATAAGGATCGAAGAAAGTCAGGGCTAAAGCCCTGAGTTACAGATAGGATAGTTTTGTAACTTAGCCCTTTAGGGCTGACACCGAAGGAGCACCTCATGAGTCAGAAAGTTAGCCCTGAATATGTCCAGACCAGTCTGGCCGCCTCGCTCACGCTGGGTTTTCAGCAGGGGCTCTTCCATCGCAATGCCAAATTAAAAGGTCTCAATCTTCTCCTTCACTATGAAGAGGGTTGCCTTGGGAGATGCCATTTCTGCGGGCTTTCAAGATCGAGGCTTGAAGGACCAAAGGGAAAGACCTTCATCCGTGTCGACTGGCCCCTCTATACGCTCGAAGAGATCATTGGGAGAACGAAAGGTAAAGACCAGATCCATCGGGTCTGCATCTCAATGATTACCCATCCGAAAGCCCTCGAGGACACGATCCATGTCATAAAACGGTTTAAAGAAGAGACGGATCTCTTTATCAGCGTCCTCATCACACCAACTCTCATTCATAATATCGAGTCCCTCGAAGCAATGAAACACGCCGGTGCAGACCGGATCGGAATTGCCATCGATGCAGTGACACCCCAACTTTTCGATCGCCTGAGAGGGAAAGGCGTTAACGGCCCCCATCGCTGGGATCATTACTGGGATGTGGTCCGGATGGTCGTGGAAGTCTTCGGGAAATTCTATGTCGGAATTCATCTCATCGTGGGTCTTGGCGAAACAGAGAGGGAGATGGTCCAGGCCATTCAGAGAGGACAGGACATGGGTGCCTATACCCACCTCTTCTCATTCTTTCCGGAAAAGGGAAGCCCAATGGAAAATCATCCCTCTCCTCCCCTTGATCAATATCGGAGAATTCAGCTTGCCCGATGGATCATCAATGAGGGCCTGGGCTCAATTGGTCAGATGAGGTTTGACGAACAGGGCAAACTGGTCGATTTTGGAACCGATATTGAACTCCTTGCCGAGATGGGAGAGCCTTTTATGACCTCCGGATGCCCTGGCAGGAATGGGAAAGTGGCCTGCAATCGTCCCTATGGAAATGAGCGACCATCCGGCCCAATTCGGAATTTTCCGTTCATGCCGGAGCTGGAAGATATTGAAGAGATAAAAAAACAACTGGAATAGTGGAATGATGGAATATTGGAATAATGGGTTTTTTAAATCAGAATGCTTTTCATCATTCCATAATTGATGGTCTCGATAAAAGTCTGAAAAGAAGATTTTTGTCATTCCTGCGGAAGCAGGAATCCAGATTCAGAAGACTGGATTCCGGATCAAGTCCGGAATGACACCCTTTAGTCATGCTGAACTTGGCTCAGCATCTATTAATCATGATTAGCAAACCTATCCAAACCCCTTTAACCGACCTCCAATCTGAGGCTTTTCGACTCCGAACTCTCCACTTCGGCAGCCAACTCACCTTTTCCATTCCTGGTACGGTTTCTTATCAGGATGGTACTCTTCCTTTTCAAAAAGATTGTTTTACGGCAATCAGCGTCACAGGGACCCATTGCGATCTCCATTGCAGCCACTGCAAGGGAAAGCTCCTCGAATCGATGATCCCCGCAAATGATCCCGAGACCTTTTCCCGTACCGTCGATCAGCTTCGGTCTCGCGGTGGTGTTGGGATCCTCGTAAGCGGTGGAGCGAACCGTGATGGCGAAGTCCCACTTGAGAAATTCGTTCCTTCAATCAAGGAGATCAAGGAGAAGGACCCCTTCTTTAAAATCATCGTCCACACAGGCCTTATTAAAAGAGAAATGGCAATGGAATTGAAAGAGGCAGGGGTAGACCAGATTCTGATCGATGTCATTGGCGATGATGAAACGATTCGAGAGGTTTACCATCTGAATAAAAAGGTTGAAGATTATGAAGAGACACTCTGGATGTTAAAAAAAATGGGCCACAGGCTCGCCCCCCATATCATCATCGGCCATCACTTCGGAGAGATCAGGGGGGAATGGAGAGCGCTGGATATGATTACCCGGGTCGGTGTGGAGACTATTGTATTGGTTGTCCTCAAGCCTTTGGTTGGGGAAAAATCTTTCAGAATTCCGACGTCAGAAGATACCTCAAAGGTTTCAGCCATCGCCCGAATCCTCAACCCAAAAACACCGATTCGGTTGGGCTGCATTCGGCCAGCACATCCCTCAAAGATGGAAATGGAAAAAGGAGCCATCGACTCCGGTGTCAACACCATCGCCTACCCCCTTCAGGGGACGATCAACTACGCAAAAGAGATCGGCCTCGAAACCCACTTCATCCAGATGTGCTGCAGCTTGATTTAACTTGACAATCTTTTTTTTTAATTATAAGCTCTTACTGTAAGAGCTTACATGAAAGGACGTGGACTATGAGAATAACGACACACATCCCTGATCCAATTGCAAGGGATGCAAAGATTATGGCCGAGAACGAGAAAAAATCGGTCTCGTCAATCATTGCTGAAGCCCTTGCATACTACATCAACGAAAAAAGGAAAAAGAAGCTGGGCAGAAAGGTGCTTGAGATGGCAGGTAATGTACGGGTATCTGCGGAAGTCTACAAAGAATTGGAAAGGGGGCGTATGGACTCCAATGATAGGACTTGATACAGGGTTCTTTGTAACATTACTCAGAAAGGGCTCGAAAGCGGTGGGAGTATGGAAAGGAATCATAGATGGCGATGAATCCGTGGTTTCCTGTCTGACCCTTTTTGAACTGCAAAGACTATCTCTTAAGGGGGCAATAGAACCCAATGCTGTGGATACTCTTCTTGAGGCCATTCGGGCCATTTGTAAAGTGGTCTGGCTTGACAAAACCGAGATACTCACAGCAGCCGCTACCATCTCACAAAGCTATGGAATCCACTCGATCGATTCTTTAATCCTTGCAAGTCTAACCACTTTGAATGTCAAAACGATTTATACCACCGATTCTCACATTGAAAAATATAAGAAAAAAGGTATTAATATTGTCAACATGGTTGCATTTCTATGACCTGACACTAACTCACCGTGAAGCCATTTCCCACCACCAAAAGAGTTCAGACCAACCTGCTTCGCTGGTTCAAGAAAAACAAAAGAGATCTTCCCTGGAGAAGGACCCGTGATCCTTATGCCATCTGGGTTTCGGAGGTCATGCTTCAACAGACCCAAGTGGCTACAGTCATTCCTTACTACGAAAAATTTTTAAAAACCTTTCCCACAGTTCGGTCGTTGGCCGGAGCTAATCTGTCAAAGGTGTTAAAAGTCTGGGAGGGACTGGGATACTATTCAAGGGCAAAAAATCTTCTTCAGGCTTCTCGGATTATTGCAAACCACCTCAAAGGGAAAATCCCTGAAAATCTAAAAGACCTCCTTGGTCTTCCCGGAGTTGGAAGATATACGGCGGGAGCGATTCTCTCCATTGCATTTAATCGAGAGGTACCCATTCTCGACGGAAATGTGAAGAGAGTTCTATCAAGACTCTTTGCCATTTCAGGTCATCCTAAAAAGACAGAAGAATATTTATGGTCCCTCTCAGAATCTTTGATCCCAAAAGGTTCTCCAGGCGCTTTCAACCAGGCCCTCATGGATCTCGGTTCTATGATCTGTACTCCTAAAAATCCGAATTGTCTTAGTTGCCCCCTCAAAAACCTCTGTAAGGGATACCTTTCAGGAAAACCTGAAAGTTATCCCCTCCGGTCCGTTAACAAAAAGGTTCCTCACATCGAAGCCATCGCCGCAGTGATTCAAAAAGATGGAAAGGTCCTCATCCATCAAAGACCGCCTCATGGCCTCTTAGGCGGACTATGGGAATTTCCAAATTGGCGGATAGAGAGAAAAAAAGACTTAAAGGAGTATTTAAGGCAGATGGTTAAACGTCAGATCGGGTTAATTGTTAAATGTAAAGAGCCCCTCGGCTCTTTCAAACAGACTTATTCCCACTTCAAACTCACACTCCATGTCTATCACTGCCAGATTGTGGACGGAATCGGAAACGGGAAATGGATCCCCATCAAAAAATTAAAGCTTTTCCCTATGTCCAAGATAACCCGCAGAATTTCTGAAAAGCTATTGCATTAAATTATTTTTTGATGTATCCATAACCATAGAGAATTTATCACATTGATCGGGCTCTCAAAAAGGCGGTTCGGGGAAAAGGAGGTTGCATGAAGATGACCCCGAAAAAAGGTCATATTGAAGAGAAATTTGTAAAAAGAATTTCCTCATTGTTCCCGGATCAGATCGTCAAGGTCACTTTTTTCGGTTCAAGGGCCAAAGGCATTCCCAAACCCGGGTCAGATTATGACTTCGTCATTGTTCTGAGGGAAAAAGAAAGAAAGATTATTGATGGAATCTATCAGGTGGTTACAGACTTTCTGATTCAATATGGTGTTGACATCTCTCTCAAGATTTACAAAGAAAATGAATTCCTGAGGATGGCCTCCTTTCCAACTCCATTTATCGCATCCATTTTAAAAACAGGGAAAGAACTGTGGAGCCAAAAACCAAAGACTTAATCATCATTCAAATCGAAAAGAGCAATGAAAAACTGAAGGCTGCGCAAGTTCTCCTCAGGGAAGGGTTTGTAGATGATGCCATTTCAAGGGCTTATTACTCCATGTTTCATGCAGCAAGCGCTGTTCTTTTTGCAGAAGGAATAACGGTCGAAAGCCATAGCGCCTTAAAAACCATGTTTGGCCTTCACTTCGTTAAGACCGGAAAGATAGATAAAAAATATGGCCGTTCGCTCAACAGGTTGAAAGATGAAAGGGAAAATGGGGATTATGATATATTCACCTCGTTTGATTTCAAGGATGCCGGAGATGATATAAAAGAGGCTGAGAGGTTTTTAGAAGAGATGAAGAAGTATCTTTTCCAACAGCATGGCATCCGGTTTCCCCAAAAAACCAAAAATTGAGATTCTCTCCCCTGTCCCGCCTCCACCGCCGCATTCGCCGAACAGTTAGGTGAGGGAATAAGAATATGAATCGCTCCGACACAGCCGTGGTTATTGAATGAATAAGTCGTTAAGAGTAGGAATAGGCTGAAAGCTTGCAGAGTATAGAACTGGACTGAATTTTTCAGTCAAGTTTTTAAAACTGTATTGGTTGTAATTGGGGCGTCCTCCTTAAAAATTTGGCCCTGATTTCCCCCGGCGAAACCTTCCGTATCATCAATTCTTCACTTCACTAACCCAAAATCAATATGCCTCCTTTCCACATCGACCCGCTCCACCTTCACCTTGACCGGATCTCCGATCCTGAAACGCTTGTTTGTCCTTTCTCCCAAAAGGCAGTACTTATCCTCATGATAGTGATAATAATCATCGTGGACACTGGTCACTCTCACCAGACCCTCCACAAAGATCTCTTTCAGCTCAACGAAAAAGCCAAACGCGGTCACCCCGCTGATCACCCCTTCAAATTCCTCACCGATCTTATCCTTCATAAACCGGACTCGATAACGACCCAAAATCTCCCTCTCCGCCTCCATCGCCACCCTCTCCCGGTTAGAAAGATGGTCAGCCTTCTTGGCCAATTCTTCTTCTGAGGTTCGAATTTCTTCTTTTGATAAAACTTTTTTCAGGAGCCGGTGGACGATCAAATCAGGATACCTTCGGATGGGAGAGGTAAAATGGGTATAGGCATCAGAGGCCAGGCCAAAATGTCCTATATTTCGCGACGAATACTTGGCCCATTTCATCGATCGGAGAAGGATATGATGGATCACACCCTGATCAGGCCGCCCCTTAGCCTCCAGAAGAACCCTCTGAAACTCTCTGGAAGAGTGGTCGGCATCTTTTCTCATTCTGTATCCCAGATGGGAGATAAATCTCCGGAATTCATCGATGGACTCTCCGGATGGAGGCTCATGAATCCGGTAAAGGAAAAGAATTCCTTTCTCCTTCATAAAATGGGATACGGCTTCGTTGGCCGCGATCATAAATTCTTCGATGATCTGATGGGCAAGATTTCTCTCCGAGCGGATGATCTCCTCAGTCTCTCCCTGGAGATTGAGGATGATCTCCGGCTCCGGAAGGTCAAAATCGAGGGTTCCCCTTTCCATCCTTCTCTGACGGAGTTTCTGAGAAAGCTCCTCCATCCGTTTCAGTGACGGAATGAGGTGATTGAATTTCAGGATTAGCGCCTCGTCCCCATCCACCAGAATTCGTTTCACGATCGTGTAGGTCAGCCTTTCGTTACTCCGTATAACGCTTGGATAGAAACGAAATCCTTTCGGCTCACCGTTTGGATAATATTTCAACTCAACCGTCAGGGTGAGGCGATCCGCCCTTGGATGAAGGCAACAGATCTCGTTGGAGAGTTCGGGAGGAAACATGGAAATTGCCCGGTCCGGGAAATAGACGCTCGTTCCCCTAAAATAAGCCTCCTCGTCCAATGAAGTCCCTTCCTCCACATAGTGGCTCACATCGGAGATCGAAACATAGAGATTCATCCCGCCGTCGCTGTCTTCTTCGATGGAGACCGCATCATCGAAGTCCTTTGCATTCTCCCCGTCAATCGTAAAAGTGGGGATCCCCCTCAAATCAATACGCCCGCTTTCATCCTCTATGCCTGGCGAAGAAGGAAGGCTTCTCACTTCTTTTAAGGCAGCCGGGGAGAATCGATGGGGAAGGTCATGCTTATGGATGATGATCTGAGGTAAAATCTCCGGGTCATCCGGATATCCCAAGATATGTGTCACCCGGCCTTCGGGCCTTGCCCTCTCGGTGGGATATCGGGTGATCTCAGCCACCACGATCTGGTTGGGTCGGGCCTTCTTTGTCTGACCCTCCGGGATAAAAACTTCTTGAAGGAGTCGCTCATCCTCTGGAATGACATAGGAATAATTCGTGGCCTTCATAAACCTACCCACGATCTTGCGTAATCCCCTCTCCAGAATCCGGATGACGCTCCCTTCCTTGCCTTTCTTTCGGATCGACTCCACCCTCGCAACGACCCGATCCCCATGCATGGCTTCTTTAAGATTCCTTGGATTAACAAAGATATCCTCTTCCCCCTCCTTTTCCGGAATGACAAAACCATATCCGTCAGGATGGCATCTGACCTTGCCCACCATCAGATTCATCTTGAGAGGAAGGCCATAGCGGTTTCCTCGAATCCTGACGATCTTCCCCTCATCGGCCAAATCCCTCAGCCGTTCTCTTAGGGATCTTCTCTCCTCATTTCCCAAACCAAAGCGCTGGAGAATTTCTCTCAAAAGCAGAGGGCGGTCTTCCTCCTCCATCAACCGGAGAATCTCTTCCGCCGTAAGGATTTTTTCCCTGTCTTTTATCTTTTTCTCTTTCCTTCGCATAGATTAATCCTTGGCTCCTAACCCCAAACCCCAAACTGATGATTCATTCCTCTTCTTAAAAATCGAAAAGGGGCGCAGAGAGCCCCTTTTCGATTAAAACCAAAACCTCCCATGCGCCAATCTATACCCCTACCCCCCGGAACAATCCCAACCCTCCCAGGAACATGGGGAGGAGGATCGCGGCAAGGATGCCTAAGCCAACTGCAACAATAAGAGGAAGAAGGACAGCCAGAACCGCTTTGCCTGTGGTGATGCCATGGCCCTCCCTCACCCCGAAGATGATGAGGACAATCATGTAGACCGACCCGACGAAACTCCCGATAAACGGCACGATATCGAAGAGATGGGCACAGAAGGAATAGGAGACGGCACGAAAAGTCGCCTGATACCCATTCTTATTCCCGCCTACGATCATGAGGCAGAGGTGCGTGATGGCGCTTCCGATGAAAATGGAGGAGGTTACCATCAAGGGGATCCCGATCAGAGAAAGGGTAAGGAATAGGTTATACGGAATCAGGGCATGGATCTGGGGTGGGATGAAAGCGGAAAAAAGAAACCATTGATAGGCCATTGATGCCCCGAACCCGACAATCCCTGAGATAATCCCGTAGATGAGGGGAGACCAGTATCCTTCCCCCGCCGAAACCTTTTTAAAAAATCGGGTGGGGGAGAAAAGAGCTTCCTTCGTCGTTCTCATATAGGCCCAGAAGAATCCCCCTCCGCTCTCCCACGGGGAGATCTTCTCTTCCATTGAAATCTCACGAACCTGGCCTTCGAAGGAACGCGCTATCTCCTGATATTGCATAAACTTTGAGATGATGATGCCGCATTTGACGCAATCATTGCTTTCAGGCTGTTCAAACCCGCATTGGGGACAGGTTACCATAGGACCGGCATAGGGCTTCACTTCTGGTTTGGGTTGGGGCGGAGGTTCGGGCTCTCTGGAAATTTCCGCAAACTCTTGGAGGGGTTCCTCTTCGACCCTCACCCTTCCCCCAATCTCTTCAAAGACCTTCAAATACCTCTCCATCTCTTCCTTCGATATCCCCTTCTTCACCACAACGGGGACTCTCTGGAGCAGGCTCTCTGCCTTCTCCGGAGTGACGTTAAATCTCTTTTGAAGCCCCTGGATTAAACGAGTCTCCTCTTCCGACCCGGCCACCTTCAGCCCTAAGAAAACCACCTTGTAAAGACCCATCTGTTCACCTCCCTGTTCAGGACCCTACCGGTTTTAGGATAGTTACCACATTCGACTTCAAACTACAAGAATTATTTATTGAGGAAAGGGGGCGTTGACGAAAGGCCAATTGGGGCCCATAATGGCGGCAAGACATTATGTCTGATTACAGAGATTAATAGTTTAATCTCCGTAATCTAAATTGAACTACCACCAGCTACAAGCTGGTGGATTCACGGCTGACTAAAGTCAGCTAAAGGCAAAACAATCAGCACAGAAATTCTCACGAGGGAAAATCTGAAAAACCTGTAAACAATGCGCATACTGAAGTCTTCGCCTAAAGGCGAGGGTTTTTCTCCCCGAGTGAGACAATAATCTTAGCAATCAGGTTTAATCCGTAATTTTTACCTTAGAATTATACCAGGAGGGAATATGCCGAACAACCATCAGTATGTCGTCGACAAGATAACGGCTCAGGAATCGTGGAGGATGTTCCATATCCTGGCGGAGTTTGTGGAAGGGTTTGATGCACTGGCCAGATATCATCCGGCTGTATTCATCTTCGATTCCACCCGTGCTAAACCCGGGGACGAAGTCTACCAGAAGGCAGAGCGAATTGGACAGCTCCTCGCAAAGAATGGATTCAGTGTGATCACGGGTGGAGGCCCGGGGGCCATGGAGGCGGCAAATAAAGGGGCCTCTCTCGCAGGAGGTAAATCGATCGGCCTAAACATAGAACTTCCGCTGGAACAGAAGCCCAATCCCTACGCCAATATCACTTTAAAATACCGTTACTTCTTTGTCCGGAAGGTGATGTTTGTTAAATATGCGGTGGCCTATATCATCCTCCCCGGCGGTTTTGGAACAATGGACGAACTCTTTGAATCGGTCACCCTCATTCAAACCCACAAGATCAAACCCTTTCCGGTGATTCTGGTCGGCTCGAATTATTGGAAAGGGCTTCTGGACTGGATCAAGGAAGTGGTCTTGAAGGAGGGCGGAATCTCTCCCACCGATCTGGATATTCTTCAATTGATCGATGACCCGGAAGAAATCGTCCGAACCAATGGAGCCGAGATTGAGAAAGGGTTTGTGCGCATCAGCGTCAAGGAGATTGATGAATGCTTCGTAGGCGTCTCCGTCCTGAAGTGCTTTGACCGCCTTATTGCAAATCAAGAGATGAGCAATGCTGGCCGGCATATCGATTCCCCTTTTGTGCCCCTTCCTTCTTTTTCAGGTTCGATTCTCAGCGCATGGCATTCTTAAAGTCCTGATCGCTCAGGATCGCAACGACAATCTTATAAACAGCACCCTCCACGGCTCTGGGTAAGTTCCCGGAAGCATTATTTCCTTCGTAGGTTTTGGACCATGATCCGTCGCTCTTCTCAACCCTTAAGCGGACGATACAGCGTTGTGAGAACGACCCCCAGAAAAGCCCTACGCTTTCAACAGCTATCTTAAAGGTTGTTACACCTTCAGGTTGAACCTGCACTCCCCTGCTTTTGAGTTCGCTTTCTAACTGGCTTACAACTAAACCCGTCCATTGTCTATAATCTGCGAAATATTTATGGCTGCCCTGAGTGGCAATGAGTGTGAGCTTGGAATCGGCCACCACGTTGACAAAAGAGACCTCCCACTTTGCATCGATCGACCCCACTACATCCGTCTTGACGGGAATTGTCCCCCTGGGATAGACAACATGGGAACACCCCGAGAAAAGAAGGACCAGTAACAGGATCAACAACGGACAGACAATTTTAACTGATTTAACCATCTCCTCATTCTCCTTTCTGCAATATTTTCACAACCTGCTCGATGAAACATCACCACGCAGGTCCTCATTTTTAATGTTCCTATTATCCTATTTACCCTTTCCCCGAATTTGTTTTATATTAATCTCAAAACGATGGTTGGTCAAGGATATTTAATATGCTAAAATGGGTCTGAACAATGCCTCTTGAATTCGAATCCCTCACTCATGGAAAGATTGCATTCGGTTTCTTCAATATCGAAACCGATATGATCCTCCTCAATCAATACTTCTTCTTTGCGGAGGATTTCTGTCATTATATATCGCAAGCTGCACAGGCCAATGAGCGTATCTTTAAAAGATCATGGGGGATATATCCTTTTCAAAATGGAGCGGATATTGGAAATCTGATGGGTGCAATTTACGGAAGTGACCACAGAGGGTTTATTGGAGAGGTCTATAATCTCTTTCCTTCTCCGAAACATCAGGAAGACTTCAAGCAGAAACCAGAAGGTAACCATACTCGCGTTTTGATGGAAAGATTAATCCAGAAATATGCCTCAAAAATAAGCATCCACTTTGTGATGGATCAGAAGTCCGAACAAATTACCATTGGCGAATATCTCTTTGATAAACTTTCTTTCCATGAATTGATCAAATACATCTGGATGGGAGGTTTTCCCCGCTGGAAGGACAATCTTCGGCCTGACTATGTTTTGTCGATAGGAAAAGTGATTGATCAATCCACGAATTCTCTTTTCTACGGCCTGAGCTTAAAATGAGAAGAGGAAGCCATGACAAAGAAGGTGGTCATTGATTGCGATGTAGGGGTGGATGATGCCCTTGCCCTTATTCTTGCTTTTCATTCACCGGAGTTGGAAGTGAAGGCAGTGACCGGAGTGAATGGGAATGTCCCGCTGGACACGGTTTTTACCAATATTCAAAAAATGCTTTCTTTCATCCAGCCTGCTTGTAAGCCTTTGATAGCGAGAGGGGCGAATCAACCTTTGAAGGGAGAAACCATTCACGCCCATTCCGTCCACGGTCAAGATGGTCTGGGCGGGGCTAAAATTCAATGCGAGGATGGAAAGACATGGTGGCAGAACTATCCGCGCCATGCGAGCGAACTCATTCTGGAGATGGCCCATCAGCATCCGGATGAAATCACACTCGTTGCCGTAGGCCCCCTCACCAATCTCGCATTAGCTCTTAAGCAAGACCCTGCGGGAATGAAGAAACTGAAAGAGCTGGTGATCATGGGAGGAGCGGTGCGGACGAGAGGCAATGTCACCCCGTATGCTGAATTCAATATCTATTCCGATCCAGTAGCCGCAAAAATCGTTTTTGAATCAGGAATTCCGATCACCCTCGTTCCGCTTGATGTCACCCATCAGGTCTTCCTCACACCTCGCTGGATGGAAGAAAAGGCCAAACCTCTCAACACCCCTTTTTCCAATTTTCTCATTGAAGCCACAGGGTATGACATTGAAACCCATCGTTTCAGAAATAGAGATACCATCTTTCTCCACGATCCTCTGGCTGTGGCCGCGGTGATCGAACCTACGTTGGTTAAAATGGAGAGACTTTCCCTTCAGGTGGAGATACAGGACGGGGAGTATTATGGAAAGATCAGCGAAGTGAAAAAGGGACCGGAAATCGATGTATGCCTTGGAGTGGATGCAGAGAGGTTTTTAGAGCTTTTTGTGTCGGGACTGAGATAATCATGGAAGGGACTTATGTAGCCGCACCCTTTAGGTTGCGTTTCCTAAATCGCAGGCTGAAGCCTTTTAATGGGTGCGGCTACATGTTATGAACTTAAGGTGGAAAACGATGTCTACAAAGATTCTTGTCCTCGGCAGTTCGAATGTTGATCTGATTCTCAGAGTTCCCCGTTTCCACCACCCAGGGGAAACGATCCGAGCAGATAATCTCACGACCGTCTTTGGCGGCAAGGGCGCCAATCAGGCGATCGCATCAAAACGGTTAGGGGCTGAGGTGACCTTTATCACCAGGTTAGGCAACGACTATTACGGAAAGTCTTATCGTCGCTATTTGATCGAGAAGGGGCTTAACCAAAAATCTATTCTCGCGGATAAAAAAGTCCCAACAGGCATGGCTTTCATCGAATTGGACCCAAAAGGAGAAAACAGGATCGTCGTCTCTCCAGGTTCCAACAGTTCCCTCTCCGTTGATGATTTAAGGAGGTGTGACCCGCTCTTCGGGAAGATCAAAGCCTTTGTCACACAATTGGAGATTCCCATCGAAACCGTTAGAATGGGGTTGAAGATGGCAAAAAGATATGCCGCCCTCTCTCTTCTCAATCCTTCGCCCTCTCGCCCTCTCTCCGCCGAAATCCTTTCTCTGACAGATTTTCTTGTCCCCAACGAATTGGAGGCTCAGTCCCTCACAGGTTTAAAGATGAGGAAAGACCAAGACCTACCGAGGATAGCTGCGAGATTGCTGAAGATGGGTGTAAAAAATGTAGTAATCACGTTAGGCCCCAAAGGCCTCTTTTTCAAAAACCGTGACGAAGAAATCCGGATCAAAGCCTTCAGGGTGAAGGTAGTCGACACCACAGCCGCAGGAGACGCCTTTATGGGAGGCCTTGCCTGTGCCCTCTCTGAAGGGAAACCGATACGGGAAGCCCTAATATTTGCCAACACCGCCGGCGCCTTCGCCACGACCAAGTTAGGCGCCCAACCCTCCCTACCTTTTAAAAAAGAGGTTGAAACTTTCATCAAGAACCAATCGAAGTAAATAACATCAATGGTCTTGTGTATGATCAGCCCCACTTTCGATGTTTAACTTCTATGATTTTCAATAATCTTAATGAGATCGATATAAAAGGCGATGATATCTTTCAGTTCATTGATCAGAACATCATAGAGCGTTTCTGTGTCTATATGGTTGTAGAGGTGGACAATCCTGTTTCGGAACTGGCTTATTTTGATGTAGGTCTTAGCCTTATCTTTTGGGAGGTAACCGCCCTCATTTAAGATCTCGATGATTTCTGCATTTGTATTGGGTGTCTTGAGGCCAAGGGAGGCGATAATATAGCTGCCTATGTCAAGAAGTGCCTGTATAGACGTCTGAAGCCTGTGCAGGGTGGAGTCTATATTTCTGAAATCGGATGTGAATTCTTCAAATGTCTTATCCTTTAAAATATTTAACTTATCAAGGTTATCTATGATCACATCAAGTTTTGTCTGGATGTCCCTCTGGTTCATGGCCTGGCATACCTCTTAATCCGACCCTGCAATTGACGTTTTTCTATATATCGAAGGGTAGGTTCAAAGTCACAGAAACGAATGATCACCCCTGTTTCAAACCTTATCCTGAACGGAGGATCGCTATCATAAAGGAGAATGCCGGTTCTTAAGACATTGTGCTGAAAGAGGGTCCCCTTACTGTTAAGGTCTATCAAGTCTACCTCTTTAACCCCCAGTGCCTTAGCCAACCTGTAAGCCAAATAATCTTCCTCATGAAGGAGTTCTCTTCCATCGGGAGCGTTGCTTTTCAAAAGTACTGCAATATCGGCATCGCTCTCTGGAGTTATTTTGCCGGAGACATGGGAGCCAAATAGATAGGCGGAAGAAATATAAGGGTAATCATTAAAAACATCCTTTAGTTTTTCGAACTGGGCATGAAGTTGCATTTTCTTCCTCCCCTACCTTCTATCTTTAATCAAAACGCCGTCCCTTGTCAATGAGGAAAAATAGTCTCATGAACAGCAGTTATGCCGAGGAAAGTGATGGAGATAGCTGCGGCTCTTTCGTGACCGGAGTGAGAAAATATTTTGACACAACCATTCACTACCCTGATAGGTTATTTAATAAACTGGCTCTTTCTTTTCTTGCATTTCGTTCGATTGCCAAAAGAACAAGAATGAGACTGAAGGCCGCAATCGTCATTATCAAGGCAAAGAAATGAGGCTCCTATCGTTGCAAGTTTCAACCTTGCCTCTGCTTGTCTTGCTGACGACTCCGCCACAAAAGATTACATTGGATTTAGTCTCATTTCTAGGTTAGTATTTGTATTGGAATACGGCCATCAAGAGTGGAATGGTATCATGTGGGAGCGACTGAAGGAAGATATTCAGACGATAAAAGACCGGGACCCTGCGGCAAAGAACTATGTGGAGATCTTTCTCTGCTATCCGGGTCTTCATGCCATATGGCTTCACCGGATTGCCCATTTTTTATATAAAAAAAGATGGTACACCACTGCCCGTCTGATCTCTCATCTCAACCGGAGTTTGACGGGAATTGAGATTCATCCCGGAGCAACGATCGGCAGGCGTCTCTTTATTGACCATGGCATGGGAGTGGTGATCGGGGAAACCACTGAAATTGGCGATGATTGCCTCATCTATAAAGGCGTTGTCTTTGGCGGCACCACGCTTGAAAAAAAGAAGCGCCACCCCACCCTTGGAAACCGTGTTATTGTGGGGTCGAACTCCACCATCCTGGGATCTATCATGATCGGGGATGGAGCAAAAATTGGGTCCGGCTCTGTGGTGGTTAAGGCTGTTCCACCCGGTGCGACGGTGGTCGGTGTTCCGGGTCGCATTGTTGAGTCACTCACCCCCGAGAAAATGGATCTTGATTTCGAACATGGGAATCTTCCGGACCCGCTGTCGGATATTATGAAGATGCTTCTCCAGCTCCACGGCAAACTGGAAGAGAGGGTCAAACGGTTAGAACGGCTGGAAGATCTGAATAGCAAAAACATTCCCAGCGAGGATTAATGATGGCAAAGTATCCGAAATTTTTGATGGACCATTTTCAGAATCCTAAAAATGTCGGGGAGATCTCCGATGCAGATGGGGTTGGAACCGTAGGCAATGCCTCCTGCGGCGATATCATGCAGATGTATATTAAGGTGGATGGCAACAAAATCACCGAGGCAAAATTTAAAACCTTTGGCTGTGGGGCAGCCATTGCAACCAGTTCCATTCTGACAGACCGGATCAAAGGGGCTACGATTAATGAGGCCCTGAAGATTTCCGAAGAGACATCAAAGGAGGTTCTCTCCCAGTTGCCAAAAGAGAAAACCCCCTGTTTCACCATTGCCATGGACGCATTGAGGCTGGCCATTGAGGAATACCGTTGCAAGATGACAGGAATCCATGAAAAGGGCGGCTTCGATGCCACAAAGTTGGAGAAAGATTAAAGAGTTTATTGGGTTCGTTGGGTCTATTGGGTTATTGGGTTAACCCAAGTAACACAATAACCCAAGCAACTCAAGTAACTCGATTCAAGGAGAAAGCGATGACAAAGGTGGAAAAGGTTGTTTTTCTTAAAAACCCGAACAGTGTCCTCGAACAGCTCATTAAAAACTTCATTCACGAGAATAACCAGAACCGGAGAACCCAACTGGACAATGGACTCTACTGGGAAGATCCCCTGGTCGGGTTTGCCTCGGGAACCGATCCACTCTTTTTTCAATTCAAGTCGTTGATTGGATCATTCCACCTTACCCCGAGAGAGATCATCGCTGCTGCCTTAAAGGAGAAAGGGAGAGAACTTCTTCTCCCCGAGTACGAGCAGATCAGCGTCATTTCATGGATATTACCCACTGCCGAGGACACCCGGAAAAGTAATCGCAAGGAAGAAAAATTTCCTTCCAAACTCTGGGCCTACACAAGGGATTTCGGCGAGGCCTGCAATGGCGCTTTGCGAAGACATGTGGTGGGATTTCTGGAGGATTTAGGTTTTGTGGCGGTTGCCCCTCTCCTGATGCCCACGTTTCGATACTTCCGGGATGAAAAGGTGGGCTGGGCTTCTCCCTGGTCAGAGCGCCATGTCGCCTACACCTGCGGCCTCGGAACCTTCAGCCTCAACGATGGCTTTATCACCCAGAAAGGAATGGCGGTTCGCATTGGAAGTGTTGTCACACTTCTGAAACTGACCCCGAGCGACAAGAAGTACGGCCACTATAAAGAGAATTGCCTCCCCTTCCGGAACGAAAAATGCGGGAAGTGCATCCCGAGATGCCCTGCCGGAGCCATCTCAGAAGAAGGACATGATAAAGATAAATGCCAGGAATACATCAATTCCGAGCCATTAAAAGCAAAGCGGCTCGAATATGGTTTGCAGAACCCTCCTCCTGCCTGCGGCCTCTGTCAGACCGGGGTGCCCTGCGAATTCGAAATCCCCAGGCCCAACCTGATCGCCTGACCCGTTCAAATGATAAATCAACATAGGGAATGTTTCCTCTGAAAAAAATGTAAATTGACATAAATATTTCTTGACTTATTCAGTAAGCTTGTATTAAATTATTTCCTATAAATTTAATAGGGGGCGAACTGGTTACCAGTTCGCCTTTTTTTATGCATTGAAGAATAATGTAAAAAAATTGACTTAACTTATTGAATAAATATGTTCTATTTTATTTTAAAAAGGAGGGAACGATGGAGATCAGAAGAAGGGATTTTTTGAAGGTGGGGGTTGCTACAGGGGCATCGATTGCCATCAATGGTTTGACGCTAAACGCCTTTGCCAGCGCTAAGGAGGCGAAAATCGGAACAGGAGGGACCGAACCGGGTAGCTGGATCCCATCGACCTGTCAGGGGTGCACGCAGTGGTGTCCGATCGAGATATTCGCGCAGGAGGGACGAGCCGTAAAGGTCAGAGGCAATCAACTCAGCAAAGTTAACGATGGCTACTGTTGTGTGAGAGGCCATTTGATTCTCCAGCAGATTTATGACCCTGATAGAATTAAGGTCCCCATGAAAAGGACCAACCCGCAAAAGGGCAGAGGGGTTGATCCCAAATTCGTCCCCATCTCATGGGATGAAGCAATGGATCTGATAGCCGAAAAAATTATAGAGCTTCGTAAGAATAACGAGCCCCATAAATACCTGCTCATGCGCGGGCGCTACTCGGACCATAATGCGATCCTTTACGACAACCTGACCAAGGTGATCGGGTCTCCCAATAATATTTCTCACAGTTCCCTCTGTGCAGAGGTTGAGAAGATGGGGCGTTTTTTCACCGAAGGCTACTGGGGGTATAGCGAATACGATCTGGATAAAATGAAATATCTTCTGGTCTGGGGATGTGATCCCGTCTCATCGAACCGAAATATTCCCATTACAACGAATAAGCTGAGCAAGCTTCTTGAAGAAGGAACCGTCATCGTGGTAGACCCTCGTATGAATAACACCGCAGCCAAAGCACATGACTGGATCCCCATCAAACCCGGCGAAGACGGCGCGCTTGCTTCGGCTATGGCCCATGTGATTTTAACCGAAGGACTGTGGAACAAAGAGTTTGTGGGTGATTTCAAGGATGGGAAAAACCAGTTCAAGGCGGGGCAGACCATTGATGAGGCCGCTTTTATCGAGAAATATACCAACGGTCTTGTCAAATGGTGGAATATTGAACTGAAGGATAAAACACCTGATTGGGCTGTACCCATCACCGGGCTTTCCAAAGATCAGATCGTCCGCATTGCAACAGGTTTTGCGAAGGCCGCTCCGCAATGCGCCGTCTGGTACGGACCGACCATGATGCCACGCGGCACCTATGCGGCCCTGGCCATCCATGCCCTGAACGGACTTGTGGGCGCGAGTGACACCGAAGGCGGCGTGGTCACCGGAGCAGGCGCTCCGAGCAGCAGTTATCCCAAGTTTGACAAGTATCAGGATGACGTGGCCAAGGCCGGAGTGAAGCATAAAAAGATTGACCAGAGGGGCACCCTCAAATTCCCCAACCTTGCCTCCGGCAGACCCGGAAGCGGAGTGTCCACCAATAATGTGCCCAATGCGATCCTGGCAAACGATCCCTACGATATCAAGGTGGCGGTCGGTTATTTCAACAATTTCAATTTTTCCGGAACCGAGGCCGGACGTTGGGACAGGGCCATGGCCAAGATACCATTTTTTGTGCATATCGTGCCGATGGTTTCGGAGATGACACAGTTTGCGGATATCGTATTGCCCGCCGCGCTGCATCACTCGGAAGAATGGGCCATTTCGAGGAATAAGGGAAATATGTACGGCCATATCTCCATTCATCAGCCCGTCATCAAGCGCATGTTTGATGCCAAGGGCGCTGAAACCGAGATCGTGTGGTTACTGGCGGAAAAACTTAAGGCGAAAGGTTTTTCAAACATTTATGACTGGCTCTATAACGAGTACAAGGACCCCGAAACCGGTAAGAACCCCACTAGCGCAGAAGAATTTGCCCTCTATGCGACAAAGATTCGAAGCCATAGGGCGTGGGACCCTGCCCAAAACAAGGATTATAAAGGAGACAGGCCCAATGGCTGGGAAGACTTCAGGAAGAAGGGCGTCGTCAACTCACCGCGATTTGAATTTCGTAAAAAATGGGGGACCCCGGAACAGGGCAACTTCCCCACGGCAACTAAAAAATTCGAGTTTTACAGCGCAACCCTCAAGAAGTCCCTCACCGAACACGCCGAGAAAAATAAGACAACCATCGACGGTGTTCTGGAAGCGACAAACTATGAAGCCCGTGGAGAAAAAGCGTTTGTGCCTCACTATGAATCACCCCGCAGGCACGGAGACCGCTCTCAATATCCATTTGATCTCATCGATATGAAATCCCGGCTCAACCGGGAAGGCAGAAGCGCCAACCTGTCTTGGTACTATGCCTTTAAAAAATGCGACCCGGGGGATTTAAACTATGAGGATGTCATCCATATCAATCCCGCTGATGCTAAAAAACTCGGGATCAAGGAAGGTGACACTGTCAAGGTGACTTCAACCATCGGCAGCCTCCAGATTCGCGCCCATCTATGGGAAGGGGTGCGCCCCGGTTCGGTGGCGAAGTGCTTTGGCCAAGGACACTGGTCTTACGGCCGATTGGGAACAAAGGACTTCTCAAAATTTGAGCCGAGAGGGGCAAATTTTAACGAGATTATGCCGGATGATTATGATTACCTGAGCGGATCCACCGCACGAAACGGCGGATTTACTGGTGTAAAAATCGAGAAAGCCTAAGAGGAAGGAGGTCAAACGAAATGGCGAAAAAACAACTTGGAATGGTCATCGATCTGTTGAA
>VGSS01000011.1 GCA_016874935.1 Deltaproteobacteria bacterium
CGGATCTCCGTTTGATTGCAAGGGCGTGTGAGATTACCGTTGAGGAGTTGAAGGAACTCAATCCCGAACTTCGGAGATGGTGCACTCCCCCTGATCCTCCCGAATATGAGATCAAAATTCCTTTCGGGAAGAGGGACCTCTTCCTGAAGAATTTTGAGTCCCTCCGCCCCGGAGGAAAGACTTCATTCAAAACTCATATCGTGAAAAAGGGAGATACCCTCCAGCAAATCGCTCGTCTTTACAGGGTCGAATTGGAACCGATCCTGGAGTTGAACCGTCTGGAAAAGAAAAGCCGCTTATCGGTCGGCACGAACCTTCTCATCCCCCTCCCAAAAGAGAGAGAGAGCAAATCCGTTCCGCCGGCATCGAAACCATCCGTTGAAAAGGGCAGGCCTTCCGGTTCAGAAGAGATCACCTATATCATCAAAAAAGGGGATACCCTCTCAAGTATTGCCGCTAAATATAATATCAGTGTATCAGAGATCAGAAATTGGAATAACTTAAACACGACCGATCGAATCTATCCCTCTGACAGATTGAAACTGAAAGTGGGAAACCAAAAATCTTAAGCTTTCTTGGGATGTATTCTTATCTCTCTTTTAAAAATCGCCCCTCCTCTTTTAACGTAGGTTAATATTAGAGGTTCCGCCCTAAAGCTTCTCCAATCCCTCCAACCCTGTGGGCCAGAACGAAGGCAATTCCGAAAATGTAATTTTTTCACACCTTCCGGGGGCTCACAAAATTCTCCGTTTTCGACTTGACAAGGACGCCTTTTATTTGTATACAGTATACATTATATGTCGTTCTGTCGATTCCCGATCGGAATCGTGGATAAAAACCCCATGCTGGCGGGTTATTTCCATGCAGGCTGTAAATTGGGAACTATTCCTTGACAAAGGAAGAAGGCGATGATAGAAACTTAACTCGTTTTTAAAGGCTCTAACCATATTGAAGGAGGAAGATTATGTATCCAGGAATGAAAAAGTATCCAAATCTTTTCAGCCCCATCAAGATCGGTAAGGTGGAGATTAAAAACCGGATTAAATATGCCTCCACAGAGACAAATTTTAATTATCGGGATGGCTATGTCTCCGACAAAGAAGTGGGCTATATGGAGGCTCAGGCCCGAGGGGGAGCAGGCATTGTCACTTCACAAGGCGCCTTTACAGAACCCTCGGGTGAAGGAAAGGGGTATGTTGGAATGATGGCCATCTGGGATGACAAATTTATCCCGGGGCTTAAAAAGATTGCTGATGCCATCAAAAAACATGATTCTGTTGCCTGCCTCCAATTGATGCACTGCGGGCGAGTGGGGGGGATTGAACTTCCCTACACGGCCGGCCCTTCCAATGTCCCCCAGAAGCTACCCATCTTCCGGCCTCCCAAAGAGATGACCAAAGAGGAGATTCATCGTTGCATACAGGAGCATGTCGATGGCGCGGTAAGGGCAGTGGAAGCGGGTTTCCAGATTATTGAAGTCTCTGGAATTGTTGGATACCTTCTCTCTAACTTCATTTCTGCTTACACCAATAAACGAACGGATGAATACGGTGGAAACATCCAGGGACGAAGCCGATTCATGAAAGAGATTATCGAAGGGATTAAGAAAGCCTGCCCCTCTGATGTGGCCGTTGGCATCCGCCTCTGCGGCGAGGAGTTGCTGGACGACCGGGGTGGGAATACCCCGGAGGAAAGCCTTGAATCAATCAAAATCGCTGATAAGGCCGGCATTGACTACCTAAGCGTTACCGCCGGATGGCAAGAATCGCCTGTATCGGTGATCTCTCGAGATGTTCCCATGGGGAACTGGCTCTACATTGCAGAGCGGATGAAGAAGAATATAAAAGCTCCTATCAGCATGGCTTATCGTCTCTTCGTCCCAGAAATTCCGGAAAAAGCCATTGCAGACGGAAGGCTCGATCTGTGGGAGATGTGTCGCCCCATGATCGCAGATCCTTTCCTCCCCAAGAAGATTATGGAAGACCGTCAGCAGGATATCATCCCCTGCATCGCCTGCAATGTCTGCCTGGCCCGGCTTTTCAGGGATACGGAACTCTGCTGCACAGTCCGGCCTTCCCTCGGACATGAGACGGAAGTAGAATGGGGATTCTACGGTTTCCAAAAATCAAAGACGAAGAAGAAAGTCATCGTCGTCGGGTCAGGGATCGCCGGTCTTCAGGCTGCAGCCATTGCCGCAGAGAAAGGCCATGATGTGACCGTCTATGAGAAAAACGATCATGTAGGTGGTCAATTTGCTGCGGCCGCTCATGGACCTTGGGGCGACAATGAATTCCAGCGAATGGTTGATTATCTCAAGGCTCAATGCGGCAAGCATGGGGCTAAGATCGTCCTCAAGACTCCTGTGACCAAGGAACTCCTCGAGAAGGAAAAGGCTGACTCTGTGATTATCGCCACGGGTGCCGCCCCTGATCGATCGATCCCCGGCAGTGACAAGAAACATGTGATCTCCCTATTTGATGTTCTGGAGGGAAAGGCAAAACTTGGCCAGAACGTGGTCATCGTGGGAGGTACGGGAGCCGCCATCTCAACAGCCCTTTATATCATCGATAAAGGGAAGCATACGGTGACCATGGTGGATAAAACCAAAAAATTTGGGCTGGATGTCAATCCCTCCTATGTCTGGAGATATATGAAGAAACTGAAAGAGGGAAATGTGGTCCAGGTGGTCCTAAGCGCCGTGAAGGAAATTCGGGACAAAGAGGTGGTGTTGGAAGGACCGGACAAGAAGGAGACAACCATCCCTGCGGATTCCGTTGTCCTCGCCAATCTCGTTCCCAATAAAGAGGTCGGCTATGGTAAATATGCGAAGGATGTTTATATGATCGGCGATGCGGTTCAGGTCAGAAGGGGAACGGCAGCCATTCGCGACGGTTACAGGATGGGAATGAGGGTCGACTTCTGGCCCTATCAAACCTATCATCGGATCAAACATTAAACCAAAGATAAAAAATGAAGGGTGGCCTTCCTCTCCTGTTGCAGGCCACCTCCAATACCATCAAAAAAGGAGAATCTTATGGTACCTCATGTAGATGTCTTTAAATGCAATGGTTGTGGAACTTGTGTCAGGGAGTGTCCGGAGCATATTATTGGTCTGGTCAACAATAAAGCAGCAATTTTAACCGATCTCTGCGTGGAGTGCGGAATTTGCGCCTTTGTCTGTCCCTTTGTCTCGATCGTGAATGAACTTCCGAATGGGGGTTATGAAACCGGTAATATCATGCATTTTTCGAGGAGGTAAACCCCGTTAGAAATTCCAGTCGTTGCGACTCGAAATCGGACGGGGCATTATTTCTAACAGGGTAAAGGGTTAGGAACCCACGAGGTCAGCAAGCTTCGTGGACATTTTTAGGTTCGGCCAAAATAGGAGGTGTATGATGAAAGTCAATAAGATCGATCATATTTGTATTGCTGTGAAGGATCTTGACGCCGCACGAAAGCTCTGGGAACCCATCCTTGGAAAGCCGCAACCCGATGATCCCTATGTGGATGAACCTGAAAAGATCAGGGTGGCGAGATACTGGCTGGGGGAGGTGGGATTCGAACTGATGGAATCAACGACCCCGGACGGTGATGTGGCCAAGTTCATCGAAAAAAGAGGCGAAGGCGTCATGATCATTGGTCTCAATGTGGACAATACCGAAACCGCCATGAATGAGCTGAAGGCAAAGGGATATAAATTCATCGGCGGACTGAGACCCTTCAGGGGCTGTAAATTTGCCTTTGTCCATCCCAAGGAGGTCAACGGCGTTTTGCTGGAACTGATCGACTATCCATGGAATGAGTTTAAGAAAAAATAATAAAAGGCCATCCGTTCCTAAAGGCATCCCGGACGAAGCGGGGTGCCTTTTTTATTTTTTTCCCGCCTGGACACCTCTTAAACCAAAAAAACCCAAAGAAAAACCCCTTGACAACTCCACCGATTATTGATATTTCAAAACCTACCTTTAAAGGTGGGGAATTTAAAAACAACAACCAAAGAGTTAGAAAAGGAGGTGATGAAGAGAGAAACCCGCACCTAAAAAGAAATTTTATCACAAGAGAAGGAGGGAGATTATGAAGGAGTTTAAGGTTTTTCTCAGAGAAGACGAGATTCCGAAGCAATGGTATAATATTCAGGCGGATTTACCAAGTCCTCTTCAACCAATCATCCACCCTGGAACAGGACAACCGATCGGCCCTCAAGACCTTGCCCCTGTCTTTCCCATGAATCTTATTGAGCAGGAAGTCAACACCAAAGACCAATGGATTGATATTCCTCAGGAAGTGATGGAAAAACTCCTCATCTGGAGACCTACTCCCCTCCATCGCGCCTATGCCCTTGAAAAAGCGCTTGGAACACCTGCAAGGATCTACTATAAGAATGAAGGGGTGAGCCCTCCGGGAAGTCACAAACCCAATACCGCTATCGCCCAGGCTTATTACAACAAAGTCTTCGGGATCAAACGCATCGCGACCGAAACAGGTGCTGGCCAATGGGGAAGTGCTCTTAGCTTTGCCTGTTGTCTCTTTGGATTGGAATGTAAAGTCTATATGGTAAGGGTCAGTTATGACCAGAAACCTTACCGCCGTCTGATGATGAATACTTGGGGTGCCCACTGTGTTCCAAGCCCAAGCAAGGATACGAATGCGGGAAGAAAAACGTTAGAGCAAAACCCGGATCATCCAGGGAGTCTTGGACTTGCGATCAGTGAAGCGGTTGAAGATACTGTCACTTCGAAAGACACACGATATTCTCTTGGAAGTGTTTTGAACCACGTACTAATGCATCAGACCATCATCGGGCTTGAAGCAAAGAAACAGTTGGAAAAATTTGGGGAGAAGAAGGTTGATGTGGTGACAGGGTGTGTTGGTGGAGGAAGTAATTTTGGAGGCATTGCCCTTCCTTTTGTCCTGGATAAGATAAATGGGGCCAATATTACCATTATCCCTGCGGAACCAACCTCATGCCCTACCATGACCAGAGCCCCCTTTGTCTATGACCATGGCGATACGGCTGGAATGATCCCGTGGGCACCCATGCATAGCCTTGGACATACCTTCGTCCCGCCTCCCATTCATGCTGGAGGTCTTCGGTATCATGGTCTTGCCCCCCTTTTAAGCCAATTGATCATTGAAGGGCTGATTGAACCCCGGGCCTACAATCAATTAGAGTGTTACGCCAATGCCGTTCTCTGGGCAAGAACCGAAGGAGCCATTCCTGCTCCTGAAACCAGTCACGCCATTTCTGTGGTTATTGAGGAGGCAAAGAAGGCTAAGGAAGAGGGGAAGGAGAAGGTCATCCTTCTCAACTGGAGCGGCCATGGCATCATGGATCTGGGAGGCTACGAATCCTACTTCAGTGGAAAACTGGTTGATTACCCATTACCAGAGGAAGAGATGAAAAAATCTCTCAAGGCCATCGAAGGATTTCCAAAACCAAAGATGTTGAGGAAAGGCAAGCCTATTTAATTGGAATTAAATCCTACGGGTCTGACAGGCCCGTAGGATTTTTTTAAACTGACTTTGTGATAAAATATTCAAATGATTGAAGAACATGATCACCTCATTATTTATTGCTCCATTTTAGGGGGTGAAGTTCCATTCCAATATTGTCGAACCCTCAATGAAAACCTTCCCTGCCGAAAGATCATTATCTGCTGGGAGTTTCAGATTGAGATCGGAAAATTTCTGAACGAAAATTATTCCTTTGACCAAATCCAGCAGGTATTAGCACCCCCAACCCAGACCAGACTCGAAACAATTCTCGAACTCATTGAAAAAGCAAAAAAGATAAAAGAAGAAGGAGCGTGAGAGGATGCTGATCTCTGATCGATTAAGTAATATCAAACCCTCCGGCGTGAGGCGGATATTTGATCTGGCCCGTCAGATGAAAGATCCCATCAATCTCAGTATCGGAGAGCCTGACTTCGATATTCCGGAACCGCTCAAAGAAGAAGGAATCGAATGGATTCGCAAGGGCTTCAATAAATATACACCCACACAGGGCATCCCGGAACTGAGGGAAAAGATCGCCTCCCATCTCAAAAAAAAGGGAATCCATTTCGACGAGGTGATGGTGACGGCAGGAGTAACCGGTGGTTTATTGCTGGCCAGCCTTGCCCTCATCAATCCGGGCGATGAGGTCATCATCCCTGACCCCTATTTTGTAATGTATGAATATCAGGTTCTCCTGATGGGAGGCGTTCCTGTCTTCGTGGATACCTATCCTGACTTTCGTTTGAGGGAAGAAGAGTTCGTCAAGAAGATTTCAAAAAAAACCAAATTCATCATCATCAACAGCCCTAATAACCCGACCGGAGCCATCTATCCAGAGGAAGATTTGGAGATGGTCGTCAGGATTGCCCGTGAGAGAGACCTTCTCATTCTCTCGGATGACATCTATGACAGCTTTGTCTTCGATGAACCCTCCTGCCCCTGTATCGGACAACTTTATGAAAAGACATTAACCTTTGGCGGATTTTCAAAGGGTTGGGCAATGACGGGATGGAGATTGGGTTATGTGGCTGGTCCGAAGGAAATTCTTCAGCAGATGATCACGCTTCAACAATATACCTTCTCCAGTGTCAACTCCTTTGCCCAGAAGGCCGCCCTCAAGGCATTGGACTTCAATATGGAGGATTACATCAAACAATATAAGAGAAAGAGGGACCTGATCTATGAAGGGCTGAGGGAGAAGTTTCAAGTCCAAAAACCCCGGGGGGCTTTCTATATCTTTCCGGAAGTCCCTGGAAGAAATGGGGATGCCTTCGTCGAGAGGGCCATTCAAAACAATCTTTTCGTCGTCCCCGGTAGTGTTTTTTCGAAAAGAAATACCCATGTCAGGATCTCCTTTGCGGCTTCGGAGGAAACTCTCCTGAGGGGAATTGAGGTCCTCAACCGAATCGGTTAAGATAGGAAAAAATTTTGTAACTTCCCTGTCATCCCCACCCCCACCCCAACTCTCCCCCTGAGGGTGAGGGAATAATTGGGGAAACAACCCTCCCCCTGAAGAGACTGTGTCGCAATCGCGAGCAAAGGGGAAGAGGCAGTCAGGTTCCAAAGCTTTAGGATGCGGGTCTTTTAGATGATGGGAAATTGTCACTTGTATAAAATCAAATGTTTTCATATGCTTGGCACGCCTGAATCCGAACGGCTAAAGGTAACCGCCCTAAACCTTCTCCACCCGACCGCCTCTCCCCCTCTTCAAAAATGGGGTTTTTTCATATTACGACACAGTCTCGAAGGGGAGGGTAATCGTTACATACTTCGTGTAATTCCTCCCCCTTCAAGGGGGAGGTCAGGAGGGAGATGGGGAAAAGGAATCTAAAATTTATGAAAAGGGGTCATCATGTCGTCTAAAGAAGAAAGAGTTGTCCTTGGAAACGAGGCAATTGCCAGGGGAATCGTAGAGAGCGGATGTCATTTCTTTGCCGCCTATCCCGGAACCCCCAGCTCGGAAATTCTCCCTGCCATCGTCCGTTTTAAAAAGGAGAACAACCTCGACATCTATGTGGAATGGTCCATCAACGAAAAGGTGGCATTCGAAAATGCACTGGTAGCTTCTTACACGGGGAAGAGAACCGCGGTGGCCATGAAACAGGTGGGGCTTAATGTGGCTATGGATCCATTGATGAGTTCAGCCTATATCGGAACCGTCGGCGGTTTTGTGATCATCACCTGTGATGATCCCGGACCTTTTTCTTCACAGACCGAGCAGGACACCCGATTTATGGCCATGTTTGCAAAGGTTCCGGTTTTGGATCCGGCCAATCCAAAAGAAGCCCAGAAGATGTTGCCCATTGCTTTCGAGCTTTCGGAAAAATACCAGATCCCGGTCATTCTCCGGCCCGTATTAAGGGTTTCTCACGCCCAGCAGACGATCGCCTTCAATCCTATCGCTCAAATAGAAAGGAAAGCCAGCTTTGAGCACAATCCCCAGCGATGGAGCGCAACGCCAAGGTTCCGGTTCATCCTCCACAAGCAGCTTAATCAAAAGATCAAAAATATTGCAGAAGCGTTCAATTCAATGTCCCTCCTCAATTTTATTGAGAACGACAGGGACAGGGCCTCCCTGGGAATCATTGCCAGCGGAATCGGTTACTCCTTCGCTCGAGACATCCTGTCGGAACTCGGCCTTCAGGGAGAGATCCCGATTCTCAAGATTGGAACTCCCTACCCTCTTCCCGTTGAGATCGTGGAATCCTTCATCGGGAAATGCGATCATGTCCTGATCCTCGAGGAGACCGAACCCGTGATCGAGCTTCAGATCACGGATAAATCCAAACTCATTGGCAGGCTGGATGGGACCATTCCCAATGAAGGAGAGATGCTTCCCGAAACGATCACCCGTGTAATATCAGACCTCTGCACGAAGTTTTCCATCCCCGTGCCGGAAGTGAGGTCCACAGCCCCGCTTGAGAAGATGGTGGCTGATCTTGGTCTTTCGGTTCGGCGGCCAACCCTCTGCTCGGGCTGTGCCCATCGGGCCTCATTCTTCGCATTCAAACGCGCCTTCCCCAAAGGCATCTTCCCCAGCGATATCGGATGTTACACTCTGGGAATGAATCTCGAATCCGTGGATACCTGTCACGATATGGGCGCCGCCGTCACGTTTGCCAGCGGGCTCTATCAGGCTTATCATCAGGACGGCAAAGACATTCCCATCGTTGCCACGATTGGAGATTCAACCTTCTATCATTCGGGCGCACCCGGACTGTTAAATGCAGTCTATAATGGGGCAAAATTTATACTCGTCATCCTCGACAACTCCATTACAGCGATGACCGGTATGCAACCCACTCCGGAATCCGGACTGACGGCTGATGGCCATCCCGGCAACCCCCTCTCGATTGAAGAGCTGGTGAAAGGATGCGGAGTCAAATACCTCCGGGTCGTCAATCCCTACGACATCAAGGGATTGATACGGGAAGCCGAAAAAGCCTACAAGTATACTCTGCAAAAAGACGGGGGAATGGCTGTCATCATTACCCGCTATCCATGCGTCATCAATCAAAGGGAGCAGCTCAAAGTGAACCCCGTCAAGGTCGATATCCGCCATACCCCTGCGCCGGAAAAGGGTCTGCCTCAGGTTAAAAGCAAAGAGATGCCTTCATCCCTTCTGCCTGTGATTCAAGAAGACAAATGTTGTCAATGCGACACCTGTGTGATCCAGTGCCCTGTGGGAGCGATTTCCAGAACCGGCGATGACTATGTCATTGATTACAACAAATGCACAGGGTGTCGCGTCTGTGCCCAGGAATGCCCCACCTCGGCGATAGAAATGCCTGCCGTAGGGGCTTGTATTGCATGCGGTTACTGCCTTAGACGATTTGAGTGCCCCTCGCTAATCAGAGGGGAGGATGGCCGTGTCAAGATTGACCGGTTGACCTGCGTGGACTGCGGCCTCTGCCTCCAAGTCTGCGGTCAGGGCGGTATTTATAAAGTTTCATCATAAGGTCAAAGATTCACATCAAGGAAATCTTTATGAATTCACAATCCTCAATCCGAAATCCGCAATCCACATTGGAAAAGATGAACATCCAGATGATTATTTCCGGTGTGGGGGGACAGGGCGTTCTCCTGGTGACACGCATCATCTCCGACTTTGCGCTCCGCGAAGGATACCCACTGATCGGTTCCGAAGATCATGGGATGAGCCAGAGGGGAGGCTCCGTGATCACCTATCTGAAGATCGGAGATTTTAACAGCCCTCTTGTAAAAAGGGGAAGCGCTGACATCCTCTTATCTCTTGAAAGGAGCGAGGCATTAAAAACCCTTCACTATCTCCGCCCCTCTTCAAATGGCCAAAACGGAGGCCTCGGTTTTATCAATGCCTCCGATCCCAACTATATGAACGAGCCGATCCGAAATTACCTGAGAGAGAAGGGGATTGAAATTCACATCTTCCCGGCGGACCGCATCGCCGTAGAAATGGGATCGGTCCAATCGACCAACATCGCCCTGATCGGCTTTGCCTCCGCCCATCCCAGATTTCCTTTTCCGCATGATAAACTGAGGCAATCCATCGACCGTGTCACTCCTCCAAAATTTCGGGAAGTGAGTTTAAAAATTTTTGACAAAGGATTCTTGGAGGGGGGAAAATCGATGAAACCGTAACTTTTATCCCCAAACATCCTCTCTCGCCGACCTGAAGTCTTTCCCAATCTTCAAATTTCAAGAAACATACCCTAAAAAATCCTGTGGCGAGACAATCTTGCATGATATTCCATTGCTTTTCAGTTGGTCTTGCGAAATGCTAAGCAAGTCTTTGTCTCCCGTGACCAGGAAATCGGCTCCTGTCTCCTTACACAGAGAGAGATAATGGTCATCCTTGGGATATCTTGATAAAACCACAGGGGTTAAAAGGGAAACAGGTGTTGCCAGAGTCAATAATTGTTGGATTTTCTCATGGATGAATGAGAGTTGTTCTTCGGAAAGTTTTTTTGAAAGTCCGGGCAGGACTCCTATTAATTCCCTTATGATCGTCTCCGACACATAGACTTCATGACTTTCCAGGGCTCGAACAACTGCTTCCAGAGGCTTTCCTCCAAAAGCAGCTGAGATGATCACATTGGCATCAACGATCACCTTAGCCATAGATCTTCTTCCTGGCTTGGTCGAGCGCTTTGAGCGCTTCTTTTTTTGAAACTCCTGCCTCGCTTAACACTCTTCCAATTTCCAAAAGGATGATCTCCGGGCTATTTTCCTCAACCGGGGTGAGGCGGGCAATCGGTCTTTTCCGTTTCAATACCACGATCTCACTCCCTTCATTTAAATATCTCACGACATCCTCTTTGAATTCTCTGACACCCACAAATTTCATCTTCGCCACCTCCGGAGTAAATGTTACCACAAATGTGGGAATAATGCAAAAGCCTTTGAGACGAAGATTTCAAACATTTGACAACTCGTCAAAAAAAAGATAATCTATAAATATCGGCATCTTGGAGGAATAAGCGATGAGCAAAAAAATGATTAAAAGATTGATCTTTGGACTTTCTTTAGCTCTTCTCCTGTCTGGCCTTTTCTTTTGTATTGATAAAGACAAGGCCAATTCCCTTCCCAAAAACGATAAATTGACCACGGCTAAATCTCTCGGCCAGGCCTTTGTGGAGGTCGCAAAAAAGGTCCAACCTTCTGTCGTCAATATTACCACGGAAAAGACAATCACGATCAAGCCCTGGGAAAGATTCGGTGAAGATTTTTTTAAGGGAAGCCCTTTCGAAGAGTTTTTCAAGGGGTTTGGTAGCCCCCGTGAAAAAGGAAAGGAGTATCGGCACAGACAGAGAAGCGGCGGATCAGGAGTCATCGTTGACAAGGAGGGCTATATCCTCACAAACAACCATGTGATAGAAGGGGCGGATAAGGTCAAGGTGCGTCTCAACGATGGGAGGGAATTCATTGCCACAGTCAAGGGTCAGGACTCGAGGACAGATCTCGCTGTTCTCCACATCAAAGCGAAGGACCTCCCCGTGGCTATTCTGGGAGATTCGGATAAGCTTGAGGTCGGCGAGTGGGCCATTGCAATCGGAAGCCCCTTTGGACTGGAGCATACGGTCACCGTGGGGGTCATCAGCGCCAAAGGACGTTCAGGATTGGGAACAGGAACCTACGAAGATTTCGTTCAGACCGATGCTTCAATCAACCCCGGCAACAGCGGGGGCCCCCTCATCAATATTGATGGAGAAGTCATCGGCATCAATGCCATGATCATCCAGCCGGGCACAGGGATCGGGTTTGCCATCCCCATCAATACGGCCAAACAGATATTGAACGACCTCATCAAAACAGGCAAAGTCGTCCGTCCCTGGCTGGGGATCAGCGTCCAGGACCTCACACCCGAGATGATGGAACATTTCAAAGTGAAAGAGAAAGAAGGGGTGCTCGTCGGACAGGTCTATCAGGGCACAGGAGCCGAAAAGGCCGGGCTGGCATCAGGCGATATCATCAAATCGGTGGAGGATAAGCCCGTTAAGAATGTGAGTGAACTGATAAAGGAAATCCAGAAGAAAAAAGTGGGCCAGAAACTGAAACTTTCCATTGTCAGGGATGGGAAGGCGATGACCATCGAGATCACCACCTCTGCTATGCCCGACAAGGCCGAATTGCAGAAGGAGAAGGAAGGGGAGGAAAAATTAGGGGCAAGGGTTCAGGAATTGACCCCTCAGCTATCGGCTCGATTCCGTATTACCGGAATCAAACAGGGCGTGGTCGTCCTGGCCGTGGAGGACGGGAGTTTTGCCGATGAGATGGGCTTGCAGGAAGGGGATGTCATTCTGGAGATCAACCGGAAGAAGATCGAGTCATTGAAGGATTTTGAAAAGGCGATGAAAGACGCCAGTGTCGAAAAGGGCATCCTCTTTCAGATCCATCGAAAAGGAAGCAGTTTCTATCTAACCTTCAAAAAATAAAAAAAGGTTATCAGGATATCAGGGAATCAGGATGCAGAATACCAGGAAATCAGGATATCGGGTGAAATCATTAAACCGTCAGTTTTTTTGTTTACTGGTATCCTGATATTCTGATACCCACAACCTGTTATCCTGGTACCCTGATATCCTTGGAATCAACCTGCGGCTTTCACATACCTCATTCTTAAATCGAAAAGGATTTGTTCGATAAATTTCTCTTCCTCTGGAGTCAAATTCCCCTTTGTCTTCTCTTTAAGCATCCCGATGAGGTCGATGGTCTGTTTGGCTACGGGAAGATTTTTTGACTGTTTTTGAGTAAAGGGATCCTCGATCTCTCCCAATTGGATGAGGGCAGATGTGCTAAGCGACAAAATCAAATTCGCAAAATTGATCTCCGGAAGAGGGCCCTCCTCTTCCGGGATTTCTTCTTTTATTGGCTCCTCCTTCATCTCATCTTTGGGGGAAACCTTTTCCTCCTCTTTTTGGGCAGTAAACCTCTTGTCCCTCACAACAAAACTCTTTTCCGTCTCATTATTTCTCTTTTCGTCAGCCATGGCATCCTCCAGAAAGGGTTAATCCGTATGGGCTTAATATAAAATAATTTGTAATTATTTCAATAAGATATATCGCTTGTCTTGACTTTGATAAATCGATATATTATATTTTTAGCACTCTCTCTTTTGGAGTGCTAATTAATCGATATGGGGTTTATATAATGTCCACACTGCCTTCTGTCAAGAATTCTCTTGATACTTATCTCGTACAGATCAATCAGTTCCCCCTCTTAACACCCGAAGAGGAGTTTAGTCTTGCCAGAAAATATCGTGAACACAATGATATTGGCGCGGCACATAAATTAATTACAGCAAACTTGAGATTTGTTGTCAAGGTCGCCCTTGAATATAAGTCTTATGGCGTTAAACTTCTTGACCTCATCCAGGAGGGAAATATAGGGTTGATGATGGCGGTCAAGAAATTTGACCCTGACAAAGGAAACAGGTTCATCTCGTATGCCATCTGGTGGATCAGGGCCTTTATGCAGAATTTTATCATCAAGACCTGGAGCCTGGTGAAGATAGGAACCACCCAGGCCCAGAAGAAACTTTTTTACAAAATCGGAAAGGTGAGAAAGGCGCTCGAATCTGACCGGGAGAATGAAGAGAAGTATGAGCTTTTAGCCAAAGATTTAGATGTTCCCAAAGAAGATATCATCGAGATGGAGCAGAGGATGGCCGCAAGGGATCTCTCCCTCGATGCACCTTTTGACGAAGGAAAAGAACTGACGCATCTCGACCTCCTTCAGGAAGAATCTCCCAATCAGGAAGAAATGCTGGCTCATGAACAGGAGAAAGAGGCCCGGGAAAGGGAGGTCCAGAAGGCATTGAAACGTTTAAACGAAAAGGAAGTCTTCATCATTAAAAACAGGGTGATGTCCGACGAACCCCTCACTCTCCAGGAGATTGGCACCCAGCTTAAACTTTCGCGGGAGCGGGTCAGGCAGATTGAGAGTGAGGCGCTAAAGAAGTTAAAAAGGGAGATCGGCTCCAGCATGCAACTGCAAGCCTAAAAGGGTCTGCGAGGGCATTAGAAATAACCAATCACCAAATTCCAAAAACCAAATAATCACCAATGGCCAATACCCAAAAAAAGAATTCGATCATTAGTAAATTGATTATTGGAAATTATTTGGATATTGGTGCTTGGTTATTGGAATTTAAAGTAATCGCATGAACTAGATTGGAGGAGGTTGTCGGAATGCCCATCTATGAATACCAATGTCGAAAATGTAACGAGGTCTTTGAGATCTTTCATAAGATAGATGAGGACTGCAATGCGGCCTGCCCCAAATGTTTGGGCCCGGCCAAAAAACTGATTTCAGCCACCAGCTTCATCCTCAAAGGCTCTGGCTTCTATGTGAACGACTACCCTTCGCAAAGCCGGAAAGAAGCGAGTAAGTCGGAAAAAGAGTCTTCTGAAACACCGAAGAGCCTAAAGGCTGAGGATAAAACGGCAGAAAAGAAAGCCGACATAAAATAAAAAGTCTCCTCCTCCTCATGGTCAGGCTTTGAAGAAATTTTTGATAAAGAAAATAATGTCGAATACCCGATTTTCAGCTACGGAATAAATTGAATCTAACCTATCTTTTATCCAGAGTTGACTCCAAGAACCCGATCAATAAAGCTTCCTGGAACCGCAGTAATTTTATCAGTTAACCGATAAGGGTGTGAAGTCCTTGAAGCGATATATCCAGCAATAATATTTTCCTCCCCGTAGGATTTTATCAGGGCATTCATCCCTTTCAAGCTGGCTTGGTCTACCTGTTCCGCATACTTACACTCAATCGCAATAAACTGGCCCCCCCGTTCAATGAGAAGATCAACCTCTTCTCCCTGTGAAGTCCTCCAAAACCAGAGCGGCACGGTTTTTCCTTGTGAGTAGAAATGCTTCACGACCTGCATGACTACATGGGTCTCCCACAAAGCCCCAACCATGGGGTGCTTTGAAAGTCCTCCCCAATTTTCAAAACCCATCAGGAAGGCGGCAAGTCCTGTATCACAAAGATAAAGTTTGGGAGACTTCACTAACCGCTTGGTCATGCTTTTGTAATAGGGTTCCAAGAGAACGATCTGGCCAGAGGCTTGCAAGACAGAGATCCATTTCTTGGCTGTATTGGGAGCAATCCCGATGTCACGGGCAAGATCTGAATAGGAAAGAGTTTGACCCGTCCTGCTTGCAATGGCTCTTAAGAAGCGATCGAAATCTCTGAGATTGCCAACGCTCAGTATGTTTCTAACATCTCGTTCAAGATAAGTGGTCAAATAGGATGTATACCAAAAAGAATGATCGACCTCCGGTCTTACATAAAGTTCAGGATACCCACCATGAAAAAGATAATGGCTCTCATCGAAGCGATGAAGGGCATCCTTTAGCTCTACAGCAGATAAGTTCAGCATATTTAATACACCGCACCTGCCTGCTAAACTCTCTGATACTCCTTGCATCAATAGGAAGTTTTGTGAGCCGGTCAGGATATAGAGGCCGGGTTTTTTATCCTTATCAATCATTACCTTGAGGTGCCGGAAAAGAGATGGAGCATACTGAACTTCATCTATGATCAAGGGGGTGTCAAAACGTTTGAGGAATTCCTCAGGCAAGGTTTCAGCTTGGGAGGCAATAGAGGGCAGATCAAGGGATACATAATCCGCATTGGGGAAAACTTTGCGCACCAGTGCGGTTTTCCCGACCTGCCTTGGACCCGTCACCAAAACCGCCGGAAATTGCCGAGACATTGCCTTCAGAGTTTTCTCATATTTTCTTGTAATCCACATGCAAATATTTTGCATTTTGATTGCAAATTTGTCAAGTTCATTTTCTCCGTCTTTGCAGGATCATCTGTCCGGAAGCACAATGTATTTTCCAATTGATCAAAAAAGAAAAAGGTGATCAATTTACCCCGTTAGAAAGCCCCGCAGCTCTACTGCGGGGATGGTGGTTGTTTCCTTTTCAGCGAACCCCGTTAGAGATTTATCTCTAAACGGGGCGAATACGGGGTTTAGGGCAGCTCTTTCCGGATCGAACGGAGCTAAACCACTTGTAATGAGATCTACGTTCACAAATTCTAAGCATTTCACATACTCCGGGAGAAACTTACAGGCGAAGGTCGTCTTCCCAGCTCCATTGGGACCAGCAATGATGTAAAGATTTGGTTTTTGATCTTAATTCTTCAAATAATTTCCTCGCTCGACGGCTTATCACATCTTTGAACAAGTTGACTGAATTATTCAGTTACGAACTGAAGTCTAAATTTTTAGATTTTATCGCCAGATGTCATCATTTGCTTCGAACCTCAATACAGCCGGCTTGCTCTTTTGTTTTTAATTCCCCAATCCACAATCTAAATTCACCCGACTTGGTCGGGACAAACGCAATTGAGATGGCCAATACCAATTTACCGTTGCCTGGTCCTGAGATTCTTTCCCTAAATTCACAATTCAAGGTCTGACACCGAAGCCTTCTTCTGAAAATCCAAACATCCAAAGCCTGACCCTAAGGACTACTAAGGACTTTCTAGTTGTTTCGGATGGCCTCAATTTCGTAAAACGACCGAGCCAGGGTCGATTCAACACCGACAAGATGTCGATAGAGGGACCACGATAGGTTGGGATGCAGTAGGCCAGACTTCCACGATTGGTCACACGATGTGCGACCAATTCCCGTTGGGAAGGTAATAATGGCAGAGACTGATGTTTCGCATTCTGGCAGAGATTGGTCACGCAGTGTGTGGCCAATTCTCCCCCTGAGTAAGTCAGGGTATTCAAGGAAGAACTGGCGGAAAAGCTTTAGGTTGGTGGCGCTGTATCCGCTACCGAAATCCTTCTGGAGTTTCTTCGAAAGTTCAACAATCAACTTCTGTCCATAAATAGCTTTCTTACGTCCACGCTGTTCCTCCTCAACGATCTCTCGTCCGACGAGCCAGTTGGCAATTACTTGTGCAGTGTTTACTGAGCGTACGGCCACCCCCCTGGCCGATTCCAGAATCTGCCGGATACGTTTATATAATTCCGTCCTTCTCCTTCCCGACATACACTCCTTTACCTAACCAGGAGGCATCCATTTTTCCCTGAAGTGTGATGAGTCAACCAATAATATGAACCCGTCCCCTAAAGCTTCCCGTCCAATGTGAGATTTTTCTTCGGGGCTATTTTTCTCTAAAAAGACCTTTTTCTTTTCCTTTAATATTTTCGTAAATAGCATCGATCAGTTTCTTTGCATCTTTTATGGACTGATCCGCTTCTGTTTTTGATATGGGGCTATCAAACTCATAGACAAACCTATGCCTTTTCTGCCTCATTCTATGAAATTTGTTCATTAACAAACGATAATCTTCACCTAAAACATTGGAACAAAATTCTACCACTGTTTTGTGTTGGTCTTTCCCTTTAGGTCAATACCCAAGAGAGAGCATTAAGGCTCTTCCTGCCCGAAGCATAGCATGGTAGGCAATCGTGAAAGCCCACTCCTCATCACGACTTATAATCGCCTTGGCGGTCACTAAGTCTTTCCCTACCCTCCCCAACGCCCTATTTACTTTATCAATATTTGCGTTTATCTTTTCGATGAGCCCTAAGGACTCAAGGCCTTCTAATTTCATCTTTATTTCCAAGGAGCATAACTTTAGGTTCTTTGAGAACGTTCAATATAAAAGGGTCTTTGAACACAATCTTTTCCCGAAACTCCTTTAATGAATATGAAGTGATGTTTATTGTTTTTCTCAATTGATTCTCTGCTTGGGAAACCATCTCCTCCAATTTATCTAAATCCCCTTTCCCAACTATCATGAGATCAATGTCGCTTTCCATATGCTCCTGGTTTTTTGCAAAAGAGCCATAGATCAATGCATATCTTATCCCCGGAACTTTTTCCAATGACTTCTTGATGATTCCCACGACGCCGATGGTCTTAAAAACCAGTCCTTTCAATTCCTCATAAAAAGGGCAATCTTTATTCACTTTGAAATATTTTTGTCTACCCTCCGTTTCGGAAATGAGAATCTTCAGGGACTCTAGTCGAGCCAATTCTCTGCTCAAGTTTGTCGGATCTTCAGTCAATAGAGATTGCAGTTGCCTAATAAAAAAACGTTCGTCGACGTGGGTAAAAAACCAACTCAGAATTTTCGCTCTTAACTTAGACCCGAAGAGTTTTTCCATCATAATGGAGAACACCCCTAAAAGGATTGTAGTAAATAATACTACAATTGTAGTAAAAAAAGCTACAAATTTAACCCGATCAACTCAGAATATTTCTCCCGAAGTGTGATGGTGATTGACTAATATGAACCCGTCCCCGATCTCATCTTTACCTTTTCCAAAGATCATCAGGCACGCCCCACCTGAACGTCCCTCATATCCGTTTCGTTCGCCGACTGATTGCCAAGGTGCAAACGACCCGTGGTTATTCTTTTCTCTTTCTGGATATCTTCTTTTGCTCAGGACGGAATATGGAATATGGGGACGTTGGTTCAAATACAACTTAACCATCACCGAAACAACCCCCAATCCTTCTTCTGGAAAATCGTCAAATCTTCAATCGGTGCAATCGCTGGCATAGTTACTCCTGAGGAAAAACATGATTCGTGGATCGTGACCGTGATTCGTTAATCAAACCATTTTAACTTGACCGTCTCCCCCTCGACTGAATCGGGGAAGCGCAAATTCTGAATCACACTATTTTAGTGCCTCTTCTGTTGTCCCGTACAATTGGATCGGCATTAACTCAAAGGTTGAATATCCTTCAGCAAATTTCTGAAAGACACCGCTCGTATTTTTTTATCTAATGGAAAGGTATAGTCTCCTGCATGGGTCACATCCAGAGATTGGAGATGAAGATCGGACAAGGCATGACGCATGGAAGGGGTAATCTGTGGAGAAGTCGTCCTCTTGATCTCAAACCCTATCCGCCTTTGCCCTTTGACAATCAGAAGATCCAACTCTGCTCCTCCATGGGTCGCCCAGAAGAAACAATCCTCCCAACTGACGCCGAGGTGATCAATGACCTGTTCAAGAACAAAGCCCTCCCATGAGGCTCCGACCTTTGGATGGTTCTCAAGATCCTTAAGTGTTCTGAGGCCCAATAGGGTATGCAATAAACCACTGTCTGCAATGTAGATTTTCGGAGCTTTCACCTGTCGCTTCGATAGGTTCTCATACCAGGGCAAAAGCTGACGGACCACCAGGGCTGCACTCATCAGATCCAGATAGTTGCGGATGGTCGTGTCTGCCACCCCAAAAGACCGAGCAAACTCAGAACTATTCCAGATTTGGCCGTGGTAGTTTGCCAGCATCGCCCAAAAGCGACGGAGCGTGGCAGATCGAATGGTAATTCCAAATTGAGGGAGATCCCTTTCTAAAAATGTACGAATAAATCCCTGACGCCATTCATCGCTCTCGGTCTGGTTACGGGCCAGGTACGATCTTGGAAAACCTCCCCTTAACCATCGCTGATTGTAGTTCTCAATGCCAACCTCTTCGAGAGAAAACCCACCCAGTTCGTGGTAGAAAATCCGGCCTGCCAGAGTCTCAGAACTCTGGCGAAGCAAGTCGGGTGAGGCACTACCCAGCACCAGAAAACGGACGGCGGATTGGGGGCGATCCACTAAAACCCGTAAGATTGGAAAAAGGTTGGGCTGCCGGTGGACTTCGTCAATGACAACCAGTCCCTTCAGGCCTCTCAAAGCAATCATGGGATCGGAAAGCCGAGCCGTATCTTCGGGGTTTTCCAGATCGAAGTAGGAAGTTGGACCTTTTGTTCTCTCAATAAGAATTCGAGCCAGAGTGGATTTTCCGACCTGGCGTGCACCGATTAATCCCACCACGGGATGTCTTCGGAGAAGTCCTTGAAGCGTTTCCACTTCTTGTTTACGGTTTATCAGCATGAGATGAGTTTACCTTGATAATTCTGTCTTGTCAACCGATATTTCAAGGTACGAAATGGAGCCCCGCGGGCAAAGCCCGTGGTTCCCAAAAAAACGCCCACAGAATCAAGGCCTTGGGGAAGGCCTTGGGGTCACATCTTCACGGGCTGTTGCCTAAAAGGTCAATCCAGAAGTATCTGAACATTTAATCTTCGATGCATGATAACCGAGGGTAATTAAGATTCAAAAGCACTATTGGGCCGATATTTGAGTTCATCAACCCCTTAAAACCTGTCTGAAGATGGGGACATTGGTTCAAATACAACTTAACCATCATCGAAACGCCCCCAATCCTTCTTCTGGAAAATCTTCAAATCTTCAATCGGTGCAATCGCTGGCATAGGTTACTCCTGAGTGAAACCGTGACCCCCGATATGTCGGGGCAGGCGTTTCCGTAAGATTATTGCTTCTTCTGCTTTTTAAATCCTTTTGAGACCTCATAGGGCACATGTGGTTCTTCCACGAGAAAACCTATAGGTCGCTTCTTGGTCTCCGGAGGTGCCATCAGCTGCCGAATGGCTTCGAAAACAATTTTGAATTGGGCATCGTATTTCTTTTCGAGTTCATCCAATCTTCTGGCAAGCTCTTTGTTTGACGCAAGTATTTGTCGGAGCCTAACAAAGGCCCTCATAATTTCAATATTCACCTTAATCGCTCTCTCACTATTTAGTACACTCGAAAGCATGGCTACACCCTGCTCGGTAAACGCATAGGGGAGTGCCCCGCCCAAATACTTCTTGTGTGGTATCACATTTTGTGATACCAGCTGTTCTGCCTCAGCGATACTTAGCTGAAACATGAAATCTTCAGGGAACCTATTGATATTCCTTTTCACTGCTTGATTTAAAACCCTTGTTTCAACATTGTAGAGGATCGTTAAATGAATACTCGGCATTACCTTCTGTCCACGTATTAATAGGATGGATCGTTCAATCTGCTCAATTGGAATAATGGCTTTCTGACCTGTCATCCTAACCTCATTTCTGCTTACACAATGAGGTCACAATTCATGACCTCAAGCAAAATAAAAATTTCTTTTGAAATCACAAATTGTGATTTCAAGGTGAAGAAATCCCCTCATGTGTTTTATTACCTTAAAAGCAAAAATCCCATTCCTTTTCAGAACAGGTTTATTGTTGGAAGATCCATGAGATCCGCCTCCACCGGAATTTGCCCCAATATATCAAAAAAAGAAATTTATGGCAATCCTTGACACAATATAAATCGTCAGGGGTTAGGTGAAATCGGAAGGCAGCCCATCTTGATATCCATCTTCAGACAGAAGAGAGATGTGGCACATGAATTATGGCGACGATGATACCTACTGATATTGGGGAGTTTGAGACCTAAAAATTGGCAGAAGAATTGGGGCACCCATTAAAAGGCACCTGAGACCAGACAAGCTTTTTGAGGGATCTTGGCCCATTTGAATAAAGGAGACGACCCTATTTTCTTTTTCGTTTCAACAAACTGACGACCTCATCCAGGATTAATTGAGAGACCTCCTCTTTTGACATTAAAGGAAGATCTTTCACCTCTCCGGATGGGTATAGAAACTTCACCTGATTCGTTTCTGAGGTAAAACCCGCCCCAGGCTTTGTCACATCATTGACCACAATCAGGTCTAAATTCTTTTCTTTCAATTTCTTTCTCGCATTGGAAACGAGGTCCTCGGTTTCTGCGGCAAACCCGACCAGAATTCGCTTTCCCTTCTTCTCTCCTATCTCTCTGAGGATATCCCTTGTCCTCTCCAATTCAAGAGAGGAACTAGAAGCAGTCTTCTTCAGTTTTGCCCGGCTGATCTCCCTTGGCCGGTAATCCGAAACGGCAGCGGCTTTAATCACCACAGAACAGTCTTTCAGATGCGCAAAGACAGCCTTTCTCATCTCCTCAGCCGTCGTTACAGAAACCAGTTCAATGTCACTACGGGGAAAAGGCAGAGAGGTGGGCCCTGAAACCAATACAACCTCAGCCCCTCTCCTTCTGGCCACTTTTGCCAGGGCATATCCCATCTTTCCTGAAGAAGGATTGGTGATGAATCGAACCGGGTCAATGGATTCCTGGGTTGGCCCGGCGGTGACAAGGATTCTCTTTCCTTTTAAATCCTTCGGAGACAGGATATCTTCCATCCTCTCCAGAACGTCACCTAGCTCAGCCAGCCTTCCCTTTCCATACCAATGGCAGGCTAACTCCCCCTCCCCGGGTTCCATGAAATGGTAATTCCAATCCTTCAAGGTCTCGATATTCTTCTGGAGAGCCCTGCTCTCCCACATATTGACATTCATGGAAGGGGCAAAAAGGACCGGAGCTTTTGAGGCCATCACCATGGTGGAGAGAAAATCGTCTGCTATTCCATTGGCTATCTTTCCGATCACATTGGCGGTTGCCGGGAGGACCACGATCAGCTCTGCCAAGTCGGCCAGTGCGATATGACCGATCTGCGTCTCATCGGTGAGGGCAAACGGATCCGTCACCACCGGATTTCCGGAAAGAGTTTGAAAGGTGAGAGGGGTGACGAATTCCTGTCCATTCCGGGTCATGACCACATGAACCCTTGCCTCCTGTTTGACCAGAAGCCTGACAAACTCAGCGGCCTTATAAGCCGCAATCCCTCCGGTTACCCCTAAAACGATCTCTTTTCCCTTCAGCATGATTATTTCTATATCATAAAAAGACCAAATCCACAACACCTATGGGGTGTGTTTGACATTTCCTCTTTCCGCTGCTATCTTGCCTATAAATAGAGTCTGTCCATAAACTAAAGATTTTTGAAAAGGTCGTCATTCCGGCGAAGGCCGGAATCCAGTAATTTCAGTCCCGCCAAAGGCAGGACTGGATGCCAGATCAAGTCCGGCATGACACAAAAAGTGCATTTATAAACAGACTCTAAATAGATAGATAAAGAGACGGAGAATTAAATATGGCTGAGCGGGACCCGATCGATCTGATCAAAAACCAATTAAGCCGATGGGAGGGAATGGCAGACCTCCATCCTGACCACGAGCTTTTCAAACAATGGCAAGCCGAAACCCGAACCATACTGGAAAAGGTTTTCAATCCCAAATCGACTCATGTTCAAAATTTCATGGCCCTTCGGTTTCGAGAGGTCAGCGTAAAAGCATTTGATTCTCCGGAGATCAATAAAATCAACTCTGCGCGCTATAAAAGGGATATCGAGAATGCAAAAAATATCCTGCTTTCGGCTATCAAAGAATTGACTCTCGATCGAACCCTCTTTAAGAAAATCCAGACCACCCCAAAAACAGTGGAGATCTCCCTCACGGGCGAATATTTCATCTCCACTGGAATAACAGATCCTGAGGTGAGAAAGGCTATTGAACTCGCTTTTGAGGGGAGCGGTTTGACCTCTGTTTATGGCGGCGCCCTTTCGGGGGAAGGGGAACCCCTTAATCAACGGATAGATCACATCAAACGTGCCAGGTTTGGAATTTATGACCCTTCATCTCCCAACAAGGAGGCGCTCCTCGAACTGGGGGTCGCCCTCGGCATGGGGAAAAAGGTGACGATCATTTATCAAAAAGGTTTTAGATTCCCCGAAATGATGAGGAAATTTCCCAAAATCGAATATGAAAATCTCACCGAACTCACCGACCAATTGAAGAAAAAAATGGGCTGAGAATGAGCGAAGTCCGTCCTGACTGAATCTGGACGCTACTAAAAAAGGGGGGGCGTTAGCTAACCAATCATTACATGCAACTGAGTCATTATAAAACTCTCCCAGAGAGCACTGAAATTCTTTTGCTATCTGATTACATTGATTAAAAAAATGACTCGACAGATTTTCCTTTATTTATCCATGCATTTCTAATCTGTGTAATTATCGCTAATCGGTGTAATCAGAGATTTCTGGACTTTCTCAGAAATCTCCCTAAAATTCTTGACATCGGGAACGGCTTGGGTATATAACATTTCTTGTATACAGTATCCAATCAATTGACCTTGGGGTTGCAGGGATGGAAGAGGTTGACCTTTTCAAAAAGATAACGGTGTTAAGCCTGGAACAGGCCACGGTCCTTCCCTATCTGACCCTCCGTCTCGTTGAGGACGGAGCCAGGGTGATTCGCATCGAGCATCCGGTCTATGGCGACCCCAACCGGAGAGTGGGAGAAGATGTTCTGAAAGAAGACCGAATGTTCTCCTACTTTCTTCCGATCAACGCAGGGAAAAAGGCTCTGACTCTGGATATAGGAGCGCCGGAAGGTCGGGAGATTCTGAAAAAGCTGATCCTCAAGCTAAAGGTGGATATTTTTGCCACCAATCAATTGCCTAAAAATTATCCCAAACTCGGGATCGAGTATGAAACGCTCAGGCAGATTAAAGAGGACATCATCTGGCTTGGGATGACCGGCTTTGGCCCGCAAAGCAATGAGGCGGCATACGATCCTATCTTGCAGGCCAGGGGCGGGTTGATGGAATTGACCGGTGAGAGAGATGGTTCTCCCCAGGTCCTGGGCATACCACTTCCCGATATGGGCGCAAGTGAACACGGTTATGGCCTCTTGATGAAGGCCCTCTATGAGAGAGCGGTCACAGGCAAAGGAAGCCGCATCGACCTCTCCATGTTTGAGAGCACAACATCCTGGCTCACCCAGCCAATCACCCATACGGTTACATTTAAGAAGAAGGTGGCACGAAGGGGAAATACCCACGAATTCTTTGCTCCGGTCTCTGTCTATGAGACAAAAAACGGATATGCCTATATCGCGGTCGGGAATGACCGGCAATGGGAAACAATGACGAAAATTCCGGGATTCGAATCTCTTTACAAGAAAGAATACGAACGGAATGCGGGCCGGATTGCGGATGTGAGCCATTTAAATCAGGCGGTCAATGCGATTACTAAAAATTTAATGACGGAGGAGCTCATCGACATCTTCAACAAGGCCACGATCCCCATTTCAAAAGTGAATACGATCGAAGAAGTGGTTAATGACCCTCTGGTGAAACCCAATCTCATCCGGAGCAAAGACTCCAAAACAGGGCTTGAAATAACTGTGGCGCCTCCTCCCTTTATGACCCCCTATCTGAAATCAACCGGGCAGACACTCCCTTTCCCTCCTCGATTCGGGGAGCATAATGAGGAGATCTACGGCGGCCTGTTAGGATACAGCCCGGAACGGCTGAAGGAGTTGAAGGAGAAGAACATTATTTAATTTCGGAATTCGGATTGCGGATTTCGGAATTAAATTCCGCATTCCGCAATCTGCAATCCACAATCAATAAAGGAGTGAGATATGTCTCTCGATTTTTCTTTTACCGAAGAACATGAGTTTTTCAGGCAGACCGTGCGGGATGCCGTGAATCGGCTGATCATGCCCAGGGTTAAGGAATTAGACGAAAAGGAGGAATTCCCCTGGGACCTCTGGAAGGAATTTGCCGGCCTCGGGTATCTCGGTTTAAGGCATAAAGAAAAATATGGCGGAATGGAGACCGATACGATCATCCAGATGATCTTCTACGAGGAACTGGCCAGAGGGTCCTGTGGGTTTGCGATGTCGGCGATCATGCAGATCCTGATGGGAACTTACTTCATCGCCCGTTTCGGAAACGAAGAGATTAAGCAGAGGATCCTGGTCCCTGCCATCAAAGGCGAAAAGATCGGGACGATCTGCTTTACCGAAGACCAGTCCGGCTCTGACCTTGGCGGGACGAGAACGCTTGCCACCAAAGTGGACGGCGGCTGGAGGGTCAATGGCCGAAAACAGTGGGTGACCAATGGCCCCATTGCCTCCTTTGCCACGATCATGGCTACGGTTGACCCGAAGCTTGGGCTTAAAGGGCTTAACTTCTACCTGGTCGAAAAGAAGACCGAGACCCAGGATGGGTTTACGGTCGGCCAGAGGCTTCATAAACTGGGCTCTCGGTGTTCAGTGACAGGGGAGCTGGTCCTCGACAATGTCTTCATCCCTGACGAGAACTTCCTCGGAGAAGAGATCGGAAAAGGCGTTCAGTATGCAGGAGAGATTCTCAACGAAGTCCGTGTTATGACCGGAATGAATGCCCTGGCCATTGCCAAGGAATCCATGGAGGATGCAAGACAGTATGCCAATAACCGGATCGCCTTTGGAAACGCCATCAGCAGGTACCAGTTGATCCGTGAAAAATTTGCCAAATACTGGGCCTGGTATGAGGCCTCGAGGACCTTCCTCTACAGATGCGCCTGGATGATTCAGAGCAACATCCCCTGCACCAATGAATGCATGCTGGCAAAATATCATTCCACGGAGATGTGCATGTATGCTGTTGAGGAGGCGATGAGGATTTACGGCGGAAACGCCTTCTGCAGTGAATATCCTGTCCAGCGGTTCTGGCGGGACGCCAAATTCCTACTCTACGGCGGCGGCACCCACGAAGTCCTGTGCGATTATCTGGGAAGAGTATATTGTAAAGATTGAAATTCGAAGCACGAAATCTGAAATTCGAAACAATTACGAATATTCAAAATACAGATGACCGAAACAGAAAAGAATAGTTTAAGAATTCGAAAATTTGTATCAATTTAGCGCTTTGAAAATGGTTTAGTGATTCGGCTAATCAGCTTGTCATTCCTGCGGAGGCAGGAATCCAGAGTTTTAGATTCTGGATTCCCGTTTTCACGGGAATGACATAAATGGGGATTTTTTCAAAACGCTAAAGTGTTACGAAAATTTGAATTTAGGATTTGTTTCGGATTGGTCCGAGACGGACGCTTCGCCCGATATTCGGATTTCGGATTTATTGGAGGTTGGGATGGAAATCTATGTCCTCGTCAAACAGGTTCCTGATCCTGAGGCGATCGTGAAGGTCAAATCCGATTCGGAACTGGAGATTGAAAATAAATATTTCACCAGCTTCTTCGATGAGATCGCTATCGAGGCCGGTCTGAAACTGAAAGAGAAGACCGGCGGCAAAGTGACGGTTCTCACCGTTGATAACCGGAGAGTGGACGCCCTGAGAAGGGGCATCTCTATGGGAGCGGACGACGCCGTTCAGATCGCTGATCCGGCTCTGGAAGGCGCCGACCAGTTTGCCCTTGCCAGAACCCTTTCAACCTATCTCAAAGATAAACCCTTTGATCTCATTCTGACAGGAAGGCAGGCCATGGATGATGATGCAGGCATAGTCGGGCCTGCGGTTGCCGAATGCCTTGGTATCCCTCATATCCATTCCATCATTGGGCTCGAGGTGGATGATCAGAAGAAGGAGGCAAAAGTCCTGAGAGAGGTTGAAAATGGGAAAGAAAGTCTGACCTGTCCCCTCCCTGCCCTCTTCACCTGCCAGAAGGGGCTCAACGTTCCGAGAATTCCTCTGGTGATGAATGTGATGAAGGCGATGAAGGCCCAAATTAAGAAGGTGGACTTGGCTTCACTCGGATTAGGCCCATCCGACGTGAGTCCTTATATCAAAATAGAAAAATATGTTCCGCCACCGAAAAGGCCTCCGGTGAAAATGGTTAAAGAGGACTTCCCCCAGAATGTGAAAACGCTGGTCAAACTGCTCAGGGAAGAAGCGAAAGTCATATAGGATAGTGGAGGGTAGAGAGTAGAATGTGGTGTGAAAAGATCCACCCTTCTCTCCACACACCGCCTTCTACGTTCCACCTACGAATTTTAAGAGAGGTGTACCATGTCTAACGACATCTGGGTTCTTGCAGAGCATCACGAAGGAAAGGTAAAAAAGATTACCTTTGAACTTCTCTCTGCGGGAATCGATTTTTCAAAAAAGACAGGCCAGGAGGTCGCCGCCCTTCTTCTGGGAAGCGGCCTTGAGGAAGCGGTAAAGAGTCTAACCCCTTTTGCGGATAAAATTTATTTAATGGATGCCCCATCCTTCACCCCCTATACTTCGGACGCCTATTTAGCGAGTATCGCCTCGCTGATAAAAGAACATCAACCCTCCATTCTTTTAGGAGGCGCCACATCCACCGGAAAGGACCTCTTTCCGAGACTGGCCATGCATCTTCAAACAGGCTATGCGCCTGACTGCACGGGTTTGTCTATGGGAGAGGATGGAAAACTCACAGCCAGGCGCCCCCTTTTCGGTGGGAAGGTCTTTGCGGAAATGGCTTTTTCCGAAGCCAGACCCCGGATGGCAACAGTGAGAAACAATGCCTTTCTCGTCAATGAAAACCCGGGTAAATCTGCGAAGGTGATTTCGGTTCCTCCCCATATCGATCCCTCCTTATTAAAGAAGAAGGTGACCGGATTCGAGAAAGCCACCGGTGCAAAACTCGACATTACGGAGGCCGATATCGTAGTGGCAGCAGGCAGAGGGATCAAAGCCCCTGAAAATTTTAAGTTGATCGAAGATCTGGCAGATGTCTTAAATGGGTCGGTTGGGACGACACGAGCCACCGTGGATGAAGGATGGAGGGACCTCAAAGACCAGATCGGAAAGAGCGGGAAGAACATCTCCGCCAAGCTCTATATGGCCTTTGGCATCTCAGGAGCCATACACCACGTCCTGGGGATTGGCACATGCAAAACGGTCGTCGCCGTGGATACTGACCCGAATGCCCTCATCTTCAATTACGCAGATTATGGCATCGCCGGAGATCTTTTCCAGATCGTTCCTGCATTAACGGAAGAATTTAAAAAAGCTCTGGTAGCGGATCAATAGGTAAGAAATACCGAAGGGCTTTTGAGACCTGCACTTCTCATGATTAAGGATAAACTCCGGCGACCTGGGCATAACGACACATTTCCATGAGGGCTTCTATCTCAACCCCCTCATGGGCTGAACCAGCAATGGAGAGGATGAACCCGCCTCCCTCCATCCCTTCCCTGAGACTACGGTCCACTTCTTTTCGAACCAACGACAAATCCTTCTGGCACATAATCTCGTTTCCATCCACATTTCCCATCAACACCAAATCTTTACCAAATTCTTTCTTGATTTCCTTCATATTCATGCCGGCTCCTGGTTCGATACCATGAAGGCCCTTGATTCCGGCTTCAATGGCCAGGGGAATGTAATCCCGGATGTAACCTTCCGAATGCCAGAACACAGGAACAGGGATTGCATCAACGATGCGCCGATAGTAAGGAAAAGCTAATTCTTTAAAATCCTTGGGCGAGATATAGCCATGGTCTTTAAACCCCATATCATCCCCCATGACCACAAAATCCACTCCCAAGGTGACTGCGAACTTCGAGGTTTGAATGAACCATTCCGTCTTTAGCTCCACACTTTCCTGGATCAACGCTCTTTTATCAAATAGCGCATAGCTGAATTCTACGAGGCCGAAACATTCAATGGTCAACCCGAGTGGGCCTGAATGGGAGAAGAGGGCATAGGCATGATCAGGGTAGTTTTTCTTCCAATCTTCGATGAGGGGCTGATTGAATCGCTCTTCTAACTTCAACTCAGGTGAGTATTTTTGTAGGTCTTCCAAGGTCGCAACAGCTCCTCCCAGATAGCGGCCATGCATCCACCGTCTGCCAAATTCATCAACTCCGTTCCAGCCAGCTGAACCAGAACCTCCGAGGGATTCCTCTTGAGGAGGTGGAGAAGATGAAAAACCCAGGCCGGATGGTTTATCTTCACACCATGCTTTCCTCCCAACGACAAAGACATCCACCCCGAGTCGCTTCCATGTCTTCACCATGTCATGATCTCCAAGGGCGCGAACAAACTTTGCCTCAAGGGTATTGAAAAAAAGAGGCACACGATCCGGTGTCTTATGGTTGATGGTGATAAGAACTCGTTCCCTTGAATTCATCGGTTTCCTTTTTTTCAAAGACCCCGCTTTCAAAAGAAGACCTTCATGATATCATGCAGCGAGGTCACTTGGTTACAAAACCTGGCAGAAACAAGGCGATGGAAGGAAAAAGAATCAGAAGGATGGTACAAACGATGATTGCGCCGAGGAAAGGAAAGATTCCCTTGAATATGGTCTCAAGGGGGACATCTACGGCTACCCCTTTGATCACATAGACATTTATCCCCACGGGCGGCGTAATAACCCCCATCTCGCCGACTAACACAATGATGACTCCAAACCATATGGGATCAAAACCTAATTTGAGTATGACCGGATACAGAATAGGCACGGTAAGGGTAATCAGGGCCAATGAATCCATAAAACAACCGCCGATTAAATACCCAAATATGATAAAACCCATAATCACATGAGGAGACATCCCGAGCCCCCCTACCCACTCTGAGAGCTCAAAAGGAACCCTGGTCACCGCCATGAAACGGCCAAAAAGCGTAGCCCCGGTGATAATAAGAAAGACCATCGCCGAAATTCGCGTCGTCTCAGACAGAGAGTCAAGCAAACCTCTCCAGGTAAGTTTCCGCCTTGCCAGGGCCAGCACTAACGTTCCTGCAGCTCCTGCAGCGCCCGCTTCCGTAGGAGTAAACCAGCCCACAAAAAGACCGCCCATGACCAGGGCAAACAGGATCAACATCTCGATGATACCCGAGAGGGAAGCAATCCGTTCTTTCCAGCTTGACTTCTCTCCCGCAGGAGCAAGAGCGGGTCTGAAGCGGCAGAGAAGGAAGACCACCAGGCCGAACAATGCAGTAAGAAGCAACCCTGGCAGAATTCCGGCGGCAAAGAGTTTTCCTATGGATTGCTCTGTCATGATCCCATAGATGATCAAGACCGTGCTTGGCGGGATAAGTATGGCCAGACTCCCGGCAGCAGCAACGCAGCCGGTGGCCAGAGAGGGGTCGTAATGATATCTCCTCATCTCAGGCAACGTGACCTTGCCCATGGCAGCCGCTCCGGCAATGGTTGAACCGCACATGGCACCAAAACCGGCACAGGCCATGACCGTGGACAAGGCCAGTCCTCCGCGCAGTTGCGCAAAAAATTTATGGGCTGCATCGTAAAGCCGGCCCCCCATCCCTGAATGGAAGGCAAGGGTTCCCATAAATACAAACATGGGAACGACTGTTAAGGAATTGGATGAAAACATCACCCAAAAATCCTTAGCCAGGAGGCTAAGCCCGCCTCCTACTGAAACCATATAAGAGAAGCCGAGAAAACCGACCAGAGCCATCACATAGGCTACCGGCATCCGCAAAAGGAAGAGGAAAAGAAGCAGTACGATACTGATGATCGCTATTGTTCCCGGGTTCATTTCTTCACCGCCTTACTGAATGATTTTATAAGGTCAAACAGAATAACCATGCAGAGCAAAATACAGCCAAAGGAAACAACATAAATATAGGGATAGAAAGGAATGAGCGCGGTCATGGATACCTCACCGGCTCGCCGCATTTCTCCTGCCAACACCATGCATTGCCAGGTGATTAAGGAGAAAATGGCAAGGCTAAGAATATTGGTAAAGATGCCAACGATTCCCTGGACACGATCCGAAAACCTGACCATAAGCAGCTCTACTTCAATATGGCCTTTTCGGACAGCGCAATAGGCAATGGCCAAAGAAACCATGATCGCTCCTAAAAAACAGACATAATCGTAAGTGCCATGAATGGGTTTCCAGACCTTCCTCAGTATGATATTGCCAACAACGAGAAGCAACATGGCCATAACGGCAACCTGCGCGATCCAGTCACAGAACTTGCTTACAAACTCCACCGTGCGGTTAAGAAAAACCATCTGATCTAACCCTCCCAGAATATAAAGATAAAAAATAGAGGGTGCCCCTCTTAGTCTATCCTAAACCAGCGGGGCACCCATTCAATAGGTTTTTATCTCATAAGTTTCAGGTGCGTCCGTCTCCTTAAGGCTTCCAGGGTTCATACTTGAGTTTGTTATATTTTTCCACAATCCTGCCCGCCTCTTTAACAATCTCGTCGCCGGGAAACCCTCTTCCCTTCAATGTAGCGGCATATTCTGTCCCTAATGGCTCCAGCATCTTTTTCAACTTTGCCACTTCGGGCTCCGGTAAATAGAGGAACTCATGCCCGCCGGTTTGTTTCTTGGCAAAATCCATGCCCCGTTTCTGCATAAACTGCCAGATTTGACCCGCTTCCTTCATCGCTTCCTCAGAAACAGCCTCAAAGGCATCCTGGAGGTCTTTTGGCAAAGCCTTCCACTTAGCCAAGTTCATCCCGGTCCAAAAATACTCGGAATACAGATGGGGGACAAAAGTGGAAAAATCAAAAACCTCGTGATGCTTCCAGCCCTCAAGCGTCTCGGCCGGAGAGACAAGCGCATCAACAATCCCTTTTTGCGCCGCAATATAAACCTCACCCATCACCATTGCGATCGGGTCTCCCCCTAATGCCTTAACCGCCCCCACTCCGGGCCCTGTGACTCTTATTTTCATACCCTTCATATCCGCCACAGTGCGGATCGGCTTCTTAGTGTGCAACCAGCCTGGTCCAGTCGCATAACAGTAGAGCACCTTCGCATCCTCAAACTCCTTTGGCCTAAATTTTTTGTAGAATTCCCAGATGGTATGGGCAGCCGCATCACAACTTTCCGGCGGGGCAACACCTGGCTGATTCAAGGTCAACATGACAGGGAATTTCCCCGGGGTCCAACCAAGTGAGGTCGTTCCGGCATCAGCAATGCCTTTTACGACTCCGTCATAAATCTCAGCTCCACCTAATAAAGTTGAAACCGGGAAAAATTTAATGTCAAGCAGGTACTTCCCCCCTGCTGCCTTTTCGACCATTTTGAAGTAACGGGTGGCTTGGTCCACCTGAGTGAAATGGGTAGAAGGCCAAGGGGTGACGAATCCAAGTGAAATCTTTTCCGGTTTGGGTTGAGCAGACGCCTCTGGATGAGTCCAAACGCCAAAACAGAATGCAATAAACGCAGCCATGAACAGACCATACAACGCCTTTTTTTCCATTGCTTGCCCTCCTTATTGAGTATGTTTTGTGATTCATTCAAGCATGACCTTCTCTCTGTAACCCGATCACCTCCTTTCCCTCGTCCTTATTTAACCTCCCATGTTGAGAGCGGGATGATTAACGATTGACTGATTCCATGGCCGCCCCTTGGATTACTGGGACTCGTGTTGATCATGAAGGACATGGTGTCAGGTCCCCTTTCGCATAAGCCTCCCGAAGCCTGGGTTTTTCAATCTTGCCTGTCGCGCTTCTGGGAACGTGACCAAATACCGTATGGCGGGGGCGTTTGTAGCGTGGTAGATTTTCCTCGTAAAAGGCGACCATCTGGCTAAGGATCAGTTCTTCTCCAGGAACCCTTTCAATGACTGCACAAACCGTCTCTCCAAGCCTCGGTTCCGGAACCCCTATGACTCCAACATCGCGCACTTTCGGGTGACGTCGGATCACGTTTTCTATCTCAACCGGATAGATATTCTCTCCGCCAGAGATGATCAGGTCTTTCTTGCGATCCACAATGTAAATAAAACCGTCCTCGTCGGTCTTGGCTAAATCTCCAGCGTAAAGCCAACCGTTTTTGATCGTCTGTGCCGTTGCATCAGGGTTCTTATAATACTCTTTCATAACGCCGCTTCCTTTTACGACAATCTCTCCCACCTCTCCACTCTTTACGTCCCTGCCATTTTGATCAACGATGCGGACATCCCAAAGGAGACCTGGCTTTCCTATGGCTCCCACCTTATGTTGGTTCTCCATCCCAAGGTGGGTTACCCCGGGACCGCCCCCCTCACTCAACCCATAGGTTGTATCATATTGCATCGCTGGAAAATAAGCCTTCCATCTTTTTACGAGACTCGGAGGAATGGGCTGGGCGCCCATGTGCATGAGCTTCCAGTTCGAAACATCATAGTCCTTTAAATGGATCTCCTTTTTATCCAGCGCCTCAAGAATATCAAGCGCCCATGGCACGAGGAGAAAAACCATTGTCATTTGTTCCTTTGAGACCGTCTCCATAACGATTTTGGGATGGATCTGCTCGGTGAGCAGGACGTTCCTTGCACCAACAAGGACGCCGCCCAAAAGATGGCCAATGGCTAAATGGTACAGGGGAGCAATCATCAAATGGATGTCTTGCATAATCCATTGATGACCGGTGCACTCCGAAATCGCAGCGACCATGAGACTGCGATGGGCATGCAGGACAGCCTTGGGCGCTCCAGTTGTGCCTGACGTGAAGTAAAGGGCGCAATCCTCTTCATCGCCCACCTCAATATATGGAAGTACCTGAGAGGCTTGACCGATCAGGGTTTCCATATCCTGTACTCCAGCAGGGAAACCATGACCCATTCCCACAACCTCTTTCACGGTTTTCAGCATTGGACGTAATGTATGAATCCGTTCGATATATTCCTGGTCCGCGATGAAGAGGATGGGTTCTGCAATGTCAGCACAGTATTGGATATCCTGGTCGGTGAACCTGAAATTGAGCGGCACGGCACAAGCGCCTGTTTTCAGAATGGCGAAAAAGGCCTCTAACCAATGGATGGAGTTTCTGCCAAGCAGGGCCACCTTTTGACCCTTGACCGCTCCCCTTTCGAGCAGGGCGTTTGCCAAACGGTTTGTTCTTTCATCGAACAGCCTCCAGTTCGTCTCTTTCCGCTCCTTGCTCAGTGGTCTCACTTCAACGAACGCGATTTGGTCAGGACACTGCCTTGCATTCCGTACCACCAGGTCAGCAATCGTCATGTTCATCTTCCCCCGAATCCAGTCCTTCGAGATCAGTAAGGGTATGAGCCGCCTGCTATCTTCATGGGTGCATAGGGAGGTGCCCTGAAGCCCCACATCGCCCTGGGCAAGCGGATAATCAGGATCGAGGCCCAGCTTTTATTCCATTGACAAAAAGTTGAAAAATGATGTTCGATAACTCCTTCGGCTTCAACGATTTTTTGGGATCATACCAGGAATAAATCCAGTTCAACAACCCGAAGAGGCTAAAGGCAAGTGCGGTGATGACACTTTTTTTGACTCCCGGGCCGAGATATTCAGATAAAACGCTCTTCACAATTTGAAGATATTCTCTTTCTCTCGACTTGACCCGTTTGAAATACCTGGTGGGAAGGCAATAGGATTCATTGAGCAGAGTTTTGGCTGAATATTCGTACATCGAATAATGTTCGATGTGACGAAAAACGATAAATTTGATCTTTTCAATGCTTGCATCAAACCTCTTCAACGATTGCTCAAGGCTCTCCATATCCGTATCCACATACGTTGAACAGATAAAATAGAGAATTTCAGCCTTGCTTTTAAAATAATAATACACACCGCCTTTGGTCACCCTGGCTGCAGCAGCAATATCATCTATGCTCGTTTCAAGATAGCCCTTTGTACCGAATAGCTCAGCGGCAACTTCGGAAATCTTTATGATCCTCTGTCTATGTTTTGGGTCGGCTGTATCGAATTGAATGCCCCTCTTGGTCATCTCTTCATTCCAATCCGTTGTTAAAATTCCTACCGGTCGGTATGTTACTATACACGATCCTTTCCCTTTGTCAACAAAATAATCACTTCTGAAATAACGTATTATAGAACAGTCCCATTGTATGATGACCAATGAATGGGAATTGGTGAACGATGTCTCTTGCCCTGAATAAACCCAGACTCGACAACCTTGCGGGTGACATCTGGAAATCCGCTGAGCGGTTGCGCGGTAAATTCAAGGCTGCCAAGGCGCCATTGATAAACATCTAATATAATGCTATATTTGATGCTAAATAACATGTTTTAGGAGGCACGTTATGTCGCGCATAAGTCCTTCGGAAGATATCCGTTCCGTCACGGATTTGAAGCGTAACACACGCGAAATACTTGACCATCTCCACACCAGTGGGCGACCGGTCATTTTAACGGTCAACGGAAGGGCCGATTCTGTGCTACTGGATGTGCGCGTCTATGAAAAGCACCTGCAGGCAGGGAATCTGGCAAAACTTCTTGCCCCGGCCGAGCAGGAGGTGGAAAAGGGACGGACTCGTCCTGCCCGCGAGTTCCTGAAAGAGTTCAAGCGTGCCAAGAAAATTCAAGGTTGAGATTACACAGACCGCCGAGAAGGATGTGGCCGAAATGTGGGAGTACATCGCTCAGGACAAACCTGATGCAGCGACGGCCTTTATCATGCGATTGGAGGAGCAGATCAGCACACTGGAACGATTTCCTGAACGCTGCCCGCTGGTACCGGAAAACGAATTGCTCGGCGCCGCCTATCGCCATCTGTTGTATGGTAATTATCGGACCATCTTCAAGATCGTCGGCCCCAGAGTAATCATTTTGCGGGTGCTGTATGGGGCTCGCTTACTGGATACAGGAATGCTGGAGAGGTTCGAAAAATAAAAGAATTGCAATGGGGTCAGGCTTGCAATGTTGCAATTTGCATTTCATAGCTAAGCCTTCACACCCTCTGACTCAATTTTTGAGTCAATACCCCAACAAAAACAAGTTTAAATTTTGGCGATTTTAGAGGACACAATGCAATCAAATCAAGGAATTCGTATTTTTGACAAGGCTACTGCTATTGTCACAGGGGGAGCTTCTGGAATTGGTCGGGCCCTAGGCGAGGAATTAGCAAAATGTGGCTGCGAAGTAATCTTAGCTGACCTTCAGATTGAATTAGTTGAAAAAGTCGCCTTGGAAATTCGCGGTTCCGGTGGTAAAGCAACAGCAGTTGAAATAGATGTGACCGACTTCCCAACAATGGAACGATTGGTTCAAGAAGCCGTTAGAAGGACTGGTCGTTTAGACTATATTTTTAACAATGCTGGCATTGTCATTGTTAGTACCGCTGATCTTTATAGTATCGAAGATTGGAACCAGATCATAAATGTTAATCTCCGTGGCGTTGTCAATGGAATTCAGGCGGCTTACAAAGTGATGATCACCCAGGGATTCGGGCATATCGTCAATACGGCTTCAATGGCTGGATTGATGGTTGGCTCGGGAAACACAGCCTATACTACGACCAAGCATGCTGTTGTTGGTCTTTCGACATCACTACGAGTTGAGGCCGAACAAATGGGAGTTCGGGTCAGCGTCATATGCCCGGGTGTGGTTCGAACACCTATTTTAGTTGGAGGCGGGAGGTATGGCAAAATGCTTATTGATATTCCTTCTGAAAAAATGGACCGCCTCTGGGAAAAACTCAAACCGATGTCCCCAAATCTGTTTGCCAACAAGGTCCTGAAATCCGTTGCAAAAAATAAGGCAATCATTATTGTGCCCACATGGTGGAGGGTCTTTTGGTGGATTAACCGATTATCTCCTTCGCTCGGGATGTATCTTTCGAAAAGACAGCTTCAGAAAATGCAAAAGGAACTTGGGGTAGAATTGCATTAAGGAAACTGGTCAATTCTCAATTGATAATTATTTGTAGTTAGTGTAGTAACAATATTGATAATCTTGCAAGTAACGGTGAATGATTCATGGAAAAAGTGGATGTGATTGTTGTGGGGGGAGGATTGGCGGGTCTCTCCTGCGCCTATGAGTTGGCAGATTCGGGAATGACTGTTCTCGTGCTGGAGCGGGGTGACTTCTCGGGAAGTAAGAATGTGACTGGAGGAAGGATTTATCTTCGTCCCATTCTTCCTTATCTTCCCGACATCTGGGAGCAGGCCCCTTTCGAGAGGCACGTGGCGAAAGAGGTCTTCACTGCAATGGGAAAGACCAACTCCACCACCTTCGAACTTTACAGTGACCGGTTCAATCAGGAGCCTTACCCCAGTTATACGATTCTCAGGGCCAAATTCGACCGCTGGTTTGCCGACCTCGTAACAGAAAAAGGAGGTTTCGTCATTCCCCAGAAGACAGTCGATGACCTCATCAAAGAGAATGGGAAGGTCATCGGCGTGAAATCCGGAGATGAGGAGATCGGAGCGGACTGTGTGGTTGCCGCAGATGGGATCCTCTCCTTCCTGACCGAAAAGGCAGGCCTTCGGAAACCTTTTGAGCCCAAGCATTTTGCCCTGGGATTTAAGGAAGTGATCCAGCTCGATTCAAAAACAATCGAAGACCGGTTTCGATTGGGAGAGGGCGAGGGGTCTGCCCAGCTCTTCTTCGGCTCTGTCACGCAGGGGATGATGGGAGGGGGTTTCCTCTACACCAATAAAGACAGCCTCTCCCTCGGATTGGTCATTGGGCTTCAATCCCTCAACCTGAGAGAACCCCGCGAGGAAGTTTATAAGCTTCTCGATCAGTTCAAAGAGCGACCTGAAATCCGAAATCTGATCAGAGGAGGAGAGACGGTTGAATATTCCTCCCATCTCATCACTGAGGGCGGGATTCATAATATCCCAAAGCTCCATACCGATGGGATGCTCGTCGTGGGCGATGCCGCCAGCCTCAGCCTCAATATGCTCTTCACGGTTAGAGGGATGGAATATGCCATGGTTTCAGGTGTGTTAGCGGCTCGGACCATCAAGAAGGCAAAGGGAAGGAATGACTTCTCCGCCTCCTCTCTCGCCGAATATGAGAAGCTTCTGAATGAGAGTTTCATCATCAAGGAGATGAACACCTTTAAAAACACGCTTCGGGTCCTGGAGAACGAAAGGCTCTTTACGAAATATCCGCAGGTGATCTGTGATCTTTTCGAAAAGGTGATGTGGGTGGATGAGAACCCCAAGGAGGGAGTCTATAAAACCAAAATGGCGGAGTTGAAAAAGGAATTTTTTAACGTTGAAACATTGAAAGACTGGTGGCAGTTCAGAAAAATATAGCCCCAAGTGGATAAATTCGAATATCGAAGCACGAAATTCGAAACAAGCACAAATGTTTAAAACACCAATTTATCAAATAAAAAAGTTTGTAATTTTGAAATTAGAATTTTGGTCATTGTTTCGGATTGGTCCTAAGAGGACGCTTCGCCCGATATTCGAATTTCGGATTTAAGGAGAGGCTTGATGAAGATTACCGAAAAGCTTGCCCTCGATGCCTTTAAAAACGATAAGGAAACCCACATTCTTCTCGACCAGAAAATCTGCCATTCTTGCAAGGAACGGTTCTGCATCTATGCCTGCCCGGCAAACCTCTATTCCCTGAATGAAAAGGGAGAGATGGTCGTGGAATTTGCCGGTTGCCTCGAATGCGGCACCTGCATGATCGCCTGCATTTATGGTTCAGTCAAATGGAAATACCCCCGCAGTGAATACGGCGTCCAGTACCGCTGCGGATAAAAAAATCTACCTCCAAATACCTTCATCGGTTTTTATGCACATCCAGTATTTTTCTCTTGACAACTCTTTTTCATTCAGTTAATATTCGACCGACCGGTCGGATTTAAACCAAATGGTCGGTTTTTAGTATTGCCATAACTTACAGGGATCATTATGGAAAAAAACTGGACAGAATTGAGTAAAAAAGAATTAGATAAAATGGAGAAGATTGCCAAATCGGCGGCCAAACTCTTTAATGAGAAGGGTTATCTCGAGACGAGTATGGACGATGTCTCGAGTGCGGCCCGGTTGAGCAAGGGGGGGATCTACCACTACTTTTCAAGCAAAAATGAAATTCTCTTTTTTATTTCGTCCAATTTCATGGACCTTCTCCTGGGGGGGCTGGAGGAGGAACTTAAAAAGATCGAGGATTGTTTTCCAAAAATAAAATACTTCATCTCCCGCCATATCCAATTTTATGCCCGGTATATCTCCGAAGCCAAGACCGTCATTCATGAGGCCCACCTTCTTCCTCCGGAATACTTTAAGGTCATCGCGGACAAGGAGAGGCAGTACCATCAAATTGTCAGTGACATCCTATTCGACTACTTTGAGGGAAATATTCCAAAAGACCAGTTAAAAACGATTGCTTTTATCCTGTTCGGGACATGTAATGGGATCTACTACTGGTATGATCCCAGGGGATCCATTACCCCCCAGAATCTCTCTGAAATTATCGGCGATATTCTCTGCGGGGGATTAAGGGGTTTTGAAAAGAAGCGAAAAATAAAGCCCAGGAGTTAGAAAGAGGGAAGATGTTTGACCCAACAAGTCTCATCCCAACAGAAGAATTAAAGGCCTTTCGGGACCGAATCCATCAGGTAGCTAAGGAAAAGATTTCTCCCCAGGCCGCTCTGGTTGATGAAGAAGAATTTTTTAACCGGGAAGTGGAATCCCTTTTATGGGACCTCGGACTGCTCACTCTAACTTTCCCAGAAGAATATGGAGGAATAGGCAAAAACAAGACAGCGGCTTTATGCATTGCGGTGGAGGAAATCGCAAAATATTGCGCCTCTTCCGCGCTCCTGTTGATCATTCAAGCGGTCGGAAGTTTCCCTATCATTCACGGCGGCTCGGCTGAATTGAGGCGCACATACCTGCCTCAGATGAGCAAGGGACGAAAACTGGTCGCCTACCTGGTGACGGAGCCTTCTGCCGGCTCGGATGTTTCGGGCATCCGGACCACAGCAAAGAGGGTTGGAGATCATTACCTTCTCAATGGCTCCAAATGTTTTGCCACCAGCGGCGGAGTGGCGGGGATCTACTCCGTGCTGGCCAAGACCTCCGAAGAAAAGGAGAAGAGTTCTTTTTTCCTTGTCGAAAGGGGGGTTCAGGGGCTCTCGGTCGGCCGGACTGAACACAAACTCGGGCAGAGAGGGTCAAATACTACGGAAGTCTTTCTCGACAGTGTGCAAATTTCCGCTGAAAATCTCTTGGGCATTGAGGGAGAAGGATTCCTGATTGCCATGAAAGATTTCGACATGTCTCGTCCTGCCATCGCCGCCCAGGCATTGGGCATTGCCGAAGGCGCCCTTGAGACGCTTCTTCAATCCGCAAGGGAAAAACAGAACCTTCAGCAGCCCGTGAAGGAACTCCCTATCCTTCAGGCAATCATTGCGGATTCAGCCACTCTCATCGAGGCCTCCCGCGGGCTGGTCTATCGCGCCGCCATCCTGAACGATGAGGGGAAGAACAATACGAAACTCGCCTCCATGGCAAAGTGTTTTGCGGCGGATGCCGCCATGAAGATTACTGCTGAAGTCATCGATGCCCTTCATATCCTGGATGGATATGGTTCCTTAAAAATATCAGATGCAGAGAGGATGTTTCGCGATGCCAAATTGACCCAGATCTTCGAAGGGACCAACCAGATCCAGCGGCTGGTCATCTCCCGGCAGGTTTTGAAAGAATGGATTTAAGGTGAACGATTCAGGATAGATTCCCAACAAGATCCCATTTCAAGGAGAAAATGATTATGGATTTTAGCCTCACATCCCGACAGCGGCTTTTGAAAGAAGCCATCCGCGAATTTATGAAAGGGGAATGCGACCCTACAGTCACGCTCGATCTGGCAAAGAAGAAGCAGTTTCCCTGGGAGATCTACAAAAAGGCCGGTCAAAATGGCTATCTCGCCTCCTACTATCCCAAGGAACTCGGAGGACAGGGATTGCCCTTGCTCGATTACTGCCTGATCATGGAAGAGATGATCCGTTATGACAACCGGGTCGGAATGGCGCTCAGCCTCGGCTCCATTCCTGCCAAAACCCTTCTGAGGTTTGGGAACGAAGAGCAGAAGAAGAAATACCTTCCCGGGCTGACAAAAGGCGAGGCTGTTTCTTCGATTGCCGTCACAGAGCCGAATCACGGGAGTGATATCCGTTATCTCGAAACCCGCGCCGAGAGAAAGGGGGATGAATACATCCTTAACGGCAATAAAACCTTCATCACCAATGCGGACATTTCCGATTTCTACACCGTCTTTGCCCAGACGAACCCGGACGCCCCTGCCTACCGTGGGATCAGCGGTTTCATCGTGGAGAGAGAACAGGAAGGCGTGACCGCACTCGATCTCGGAGAGAAGATTGGCCTGAGAACCACCTCCTCATGCAGTATTGAATTTCGAGACGTAAAGGTGCATAAGAATAATCTTCTCGGGAAAGAGAATCATGGCTTCACCTATATCATGGAGGCTTTAAATGAGGGGAGAGCCGAGATTGCCAACGAGGCCGTTGGCCTTGCAAGAGGGGTTTACGATCGGGCGCTCTTGCATACCAAAACCCGTGAGCAGTTCGGCCAAAAGAT
>VGSS01000012.1 GCA_016874935.1 Deltaproteobacteria bacterium
TCCTCTGGGCCCTCTTCCTCACCGGAAACACCTTGAGCATGGTCTCCTTCATGGGGATTATCATGATGGTCGGGATCGTTGTGAACAATGCAATCCTCCTGGTGGATTTCATCAACCGGCTCCGGAAGGTGGAAGGGGTTCCGTTAAAGGAAGCGATCATCCGTGGGGGACGGGTTCGCCTCAGACCTATTCTGATGACCTCGTTTACGACGATCTTAGGGCTGACTCCCATGGCTCTCGGGTTGGGGGAAGGGGCTGAAGCATATATTGCTCTGGCCATCGCTGTGATCGGCGGCCTCTTGGTCTCCATGTTCCTCACGCTGGTCTTCATTCCAACACTCTATCTGATCGTGGAGGAGTGGAGAGAACGGAAAAAAGGGTTCCAGGGGTCCAGGGGCCAAGGGGTCGAGGTGTAAAACAGTTAAAGAAAATTTCTTTTTTGTATTTGCACTTGAACCCTCGAACCCATGAACCCTTGACCCCTGTTTTATCTTATGATTCAACGTCGAAAAACCCGTCAGATTTGCATTGGCTCCGTTAAGATCGGAGGAGATGCCCCCATCCCTGTTCAGTCGATGACGAACACCGATACGCGGGATGTCCAAAAGACAGTCAATCAGATACGGCGCCTTGAAGAAGCGGGTTGCGAAATCATCCGTGTGGCTGTTGTGGATGAGGAAGCAGCTCGGGCCATCGCCCAGATTAAAAAGAGAATTAAAATTCCGCTGATTGCGGATATCCATTTTAACTACCGACTGGCTTTGAGGTCAATGGAATATGGAGCGGACGGACTCCGGATCAACCCGGGAAATATCGGTGGAAGGCAACGCCTGAAACGGATCATCAACGAGGCGAAGCGTCGCTCCGTGCCCATCCGCATCGGAGTCAACGCCGGCTCCCTCGAGAAAGACCTTCTAAAACGCTTCCATGGCCCCACCCCGGAGGCGATGGTGTTGAGCGCACTGCGAACCATTGAATACGCGGAGGACCTCGATTTTCATCTCATCAAAGTCTCGTTGAAGGCATCCGACGTCCCGAAAACAGTGGAAGCCTACCGTCTCTTTTCGAAGAGATCGGACTACCCCATTCACGTTGGAATCACGGAAGCAGGGAAGGGTTCAGGGGCAATCGTGAAATCATCTATCGGGATTGGACTCCTTCTGAGCGAGGGCATCGGAGATACGATCCGGGTCTCTTTGACCGGCGATCCCATTGATGAGGTCCGTGTCGGATATGAGATATTGAGGGCCCTGAAGATTCGAGAGAGAGGGGTTAATATCATCTCCTGCCCGACCTGCGGACGGTGCGAAATTGGTCTTCCCCGTCTGGTGGAAAAGGTGGAGAAGGAAGTTAAAAAAATAACTGTGCCCATGACCATTGCCATCATGGGGTGCGTAGTGAATGGTCCGGGTGAGGCCAAAGAGGCCGATATCGGCATTGCCGGCGGAAAAGGGGTTGGGATTCTCTTTAAAAAAGGGAAAATTGTAAAGAAGGTTAAAGAAGCAGAGTTCGTGCCGGTTCTTCTAAAAGAAATCCGTCAAATGGCAAGGGATCTATGATGAGCGGCGGACGATGGATGAAGGACGACAGACGATAGAAAACATCCAGTTCATCGTTTAACGTTTACCTTTCATTGTTGATTCGGAGTTTCTTCCAGACATAATAAATCCGGTGCAGAACCGTGAAGTGGGTGAGGATGGCGAGAATCCAGAGGATCGGTTCCATCCAGTTGAAAAGGGTTCCCAGAGCAAGAAGGATGATCCTCTCGGCCCGCTCCATCAATCCGACATGGCAAGGGATTTGGAGGGATTCTGCTTTTGCACGGACATAAGGAATCAGGGCTACTCCCAGGACGACTACAAAGGTGAGAATGACCAGAGAGGGGTTTTCCGTTTTAAGATAAAAGATGGCTATAGCCATCAGCAGAATCAGATCCGAATATCTATCCATCACCGAGTCGAAGAAACTTCCGAAGATCGTCGATTTCCCCAAATTCCTTGCAATGACCCCGTCCAGTAGATCGAAAAGACCCGAAAGGATAATTGCCAGGCCTGCCGAGAGCCAGAACCCTTTCAGGATCAACCATGAAGCGAGCAGGGTTGAGAAGAATCCAAGCAGGGTGAAGAGATTGGGGTTGCCCCATTCCCCGAAGATTTTTTTAAAGGGAGGATAGAGATAGGAATCAAGGCGGTGTCCGAGTTTATCGCTGAGCATAATTTGGCAATCAGATTGTAAGCCCTTAATTAGAGTCTGTCCATAAACTAATGGTTCCTAAAAAGGTCGTCATTCCGGCGAAAGCCGGAATCCAGTTCTTTCAAGGTTTTCTGGATGCCGGATCAAGTCCGGCATGACGTAAAAAGGACATTTATAAACAGGCACTAATTATAGGTTCAAATAGTCTGTAGCATACTAGTATAAAGGTACTTTTCCCCCTCTTTGGAAAAGAGGGGGGAGAGGAGATTTTCCAAATATATTTTTAAAATCCCCCTCTATCCCCCTTTGCCAAAGGGGGATAAAAAGCTATATCTAAAAGGTCAAATGAGATTAACATTTTCTATAGAAAAGTCAATTAGAGTGTGTTATATTTCAAACCCTACATTTCCAATGAATAAATTCAACCGGAGGTCATGTCTATGTCATCCCATGTCATTTCTCAAACGGAATTGAAATCCCTGACCCTGAAGGGGAGGGGAAAGGTAAGAGATATCTATGATCTTGGAGACAGGCTTTTGATCGTAGCCACCGACCGGATTTCCGCTTTCGATGTGGTGATGCCCAATCCCATTCCGGATAAGGGGAGGATTCTAACTCAACTCTCAAAATTCTGGTTTGATTTCACGGCGGAGATTGTTCCGAACCATATTATCTCCTTCCATACCAGGGATTTTCCAGAGGCCTGCCTTCCCTACAAGGAGATTCTGGAAGGACGGTCCATGCTGGTGGTCAAGACAAAAGTTCTTCCCGTTGAGTGTATTGTCAGAGGGTATCTTTCCGGCTCAGGCTGGGAGGATTATAAAAAGACAGGGGAGATCTGCGGGATTTCCCTTCCGAAAGGACTGTTGGAGTCCTCAAAGCTGGAGGAGCCTATTTTTACTCCCTCCACAAAAGCAGAGCAGGGGCTTCATGACGAGAACATCTCCTTTGAGGAGATGGCGAAGATCATCGGAAAGGACCTGGCTCGACAATTGAAATCCGTCTCCATTGGCGTCTATCAAAAGGCCAGGGATTTTGCGGAAAAGAGGGGGATTCTGATCGCAGATACAAAGATGGAGTTCGGAATTAAGGATGGAAAACTGATCCTGATTGATGAACTTCTTACTCCTGACTCGTCCAGGTTCTGGCCCAAGGATGGCTACAAGGAAGGAGGTTCCCAGAAGAGTTTTGATAAGCAGTACCTGAGAGATTACCTCCTCTCCATCAAATGGAATAAGACGCCTCCTGCTCCTGAATTGCCTGAGGAGATCATTCAAAAGACAGGAGAGAAATATTTGGAAGCCTACGAGAGACTGATCGGGAAGCCTTTAGGGGAATGACAGCCAATGGATGAAATCATTTACCATGAAATCCCATCCTTAAACCAACCCTATCTGATTGCCGGATTCGAGGGGTGGCCGAATGCGGCCGAGGTCTCATCTTTTTCCCTTCAGCATCTGGTTGAAACCCTGAAGGCGAAAAGGTTTGCCTCCATTCCGATGGAGAATCTTTATGAGATGTCCTCCAATCGTCCCGCGGCCATCATCAAGGATGGAAGATTGATGGAATTAAATTTTCCGGGCAACCATTTTTACTATTCGAAAGACCCGTCAGGGAAAGACCTGATCCTTTTTTCCGGGATTGAACCCCATCTTGGCTGGGACATCTTCACAGACCTCTTTCTCGATCTCGCTCAGAGATTCGCAGTCCATCAACTCTTCACCCTAGGCGGAACCTACGACTATATCCCCCATACCCGTCCCACCGTGGTCAGCGCGGTTTTCAACCAGGAAGGTTTAAAAGACGAGATCATCGAAGCCGGACTCAACCTGACCGAATATGTTGGTCCCATCAGCATCCACACCTTTCTTCTTGAGGCCGCAGGAAAGAGGGGATTAAAGGCGGTCAGCCTCTGGGGCCATACCCCCCAGTATCTCCAGGCAAGGAACATCAAGGTCGTCTATGGCGTTCTGAAGAAATTGAACGATTTAATGAGGACAGAGATGGACCTCTCAATGCTTGAAAGCGCCAGCGACTATTTCGACCAGCAGGTGAACGAACTCGTCAACCAGGATCCCAAGCTCCGGGAGATGATCAGCAATCTGGAGGAGGCTTATCAAAAGTCCGGAAGACCGTCTCCCTTCGGAAAGAGGGAAGAATCAAAAGAGGATAAGGTCGTCTACATTCAAGCCTTTCTAAAGAGACAGGAGGATGAGGAGAAGAAAGAGAATTGACCGAAATCTTCCGTCCATCCCGTCTTTGCGATCCCGCCGAAAGCCGAATCTCCCATCCATAGAAGAAAACGATTACGGAAGCGAGTAGATGAAAAAAGTAAGACTGGGCAGGACGAATCTTTATATCACCCGATTGGGATGGGGAGGGATACCTATTCAGCGGGTCAGCGAGGATGAGGCGGTATCGGTCATCCGGGCGGTAGTGGATATGGGAGTGGACCTCCTGGATACCGCTCGCGGTTATACAAACAGTGAGTCGAGGATCGGATTGGCTCTTCAAACAACCGATCGAGAGGTCATTCTTTCATCAAAATCTCAGGTGCGTACGGATCGGATAGAGGATGAAGTCCGCATCAGCCTGAGAGAGATGAAAGCGAAGAAAATTCATCTTTACCACCTTCACAACATCTCTCGTCCGGAGGAATATGAAAAAGTGATGGGTCCGGGTGGAGCCTACGAAGGATTGATGCGCATGCGGGATGAAGGCAGGATCAATTTCATCGGCATCACGAGTCATAGCCTTGATGTTTTGAAAAGGGCGGTTGAGGATGACCATTTTGACGTGATCATGCCTTGTTATAGCTTTCTTGAACCTGATGCTGACAGGAAAGTTTTTCCTCTGGCCAGGGCGAAAGATATCGGGGTGATTTCGATGAAACCTTTTTCGGGCGGGGTGATTGAGGAGCCAGGCCCAGCCCTGAGGTTCGTTCTCGCCCAACCGGATATCGTTCCGATTCCGGGATCGGAAACCCTTGAAAAGGCAAGAGCCAACTGGAAGATTTTTACTCAAGACCATTCCCTTACCCAGGAAGACCGGAGCTATATCGAAACCCTGAGGGGTGAGTTGGATCACCAGTTCTGCCGAAGATGTGATTACTGCCAGCCCTGTCCGGAGAAGATCAGCATTCAGCACATTATGGGACTGAGATATATCGTCAAGCGATTTGGGCGTAGCGCTGAAGAACTCGATTGGTTTCACTCCCTCATCGAGAAGGCACGTCACTGCACCGAATGCGGGGATTGTTCAGCGCGTTGCCCTTATCAGTTGCCCATCCCTGAACTGATCAAAAATAATTTAGCCTGGTATGATGGTCTGGGGAAAAAGTAACCTTATTATCTTCGTCTTCCCTGGAGGGCTGATCTTTACTCATAAGTGGAGTCGCTGGACACAAGGGACTCCCCGACAGTTCCCCCTGCCCCCCACCTGACCTCCCCCTTGAAAGGGGAGGAATTACGTGAAGCGCGTGAGGCTAACCCTCCCCTTGAAGGGACTGTGTCGTAATATGAAAAAACCCCATTTTTGAAAAGGGGGAGAGGCGGTCGGGTGGAAAAGGTTTAGGGCGGTTACCTTTAGCCGTTCGGATTCAGGCGTGCCAAGCATATGAAAACATTTGATTTTATACAAGTGACAATTTCCCATCATCTAAAAGACCCGCATCCTAAAACTTTGGAACCTGACTGCCTCTCCCCCTTTGCTCGCGATTGCGACACAGTCTCTTCAGGGGGAGGTCAGGGGTGGGGGTGGGGTATGCCAAAACCTCAGGGGAGGAATTAAAGGGGTTTGCCCAGCAGATAGGAAAGCTCTTTCAGGCTCCTCAATATCCGTTTCGGTTTTTTTTGTGAGAGTTCCTTCCGGGTGTGAAATCCTGTGGGAAGGGCATAGACATCGACCCCCGCCTCCTTTCCCGTCTCGATATCGGTCAGGGTATCTCCTACAAAAACTACCTCCTCGGCTGGAAGTTCCATATCCTTTAGAGAGACGTGAATCATATCCGGAAAGGGTTTGTTTCGGGGGACATCTCCAGCGCCTATTACTGATTTGAAATAGGAGGACACACCGAGATGGTTGAGGGCCAGCCTTGAAAAACGTCCGAATTTATTTGAGGCCACACCAAGGATGATCCCACGAGTGTATAGCGTTTCAAGAACCTCCTTTGCGCCATCGAGAAAATGGGTATGGTAAAGATAAACCTCCTCATATCTCTTTCGCATAACGGGAATATTCTTTTGAGTCTCCTCCGGAGAGAAGAACTGATGGAGCGTTGACTCCAAATCCGCTTTCAAATAGCGATTCAGTTCGCCGTAGGGAAAGATCTCTCTTCCAGCTTGTTGAAACACCTCCTTCAAACCCAGATAAATCGCCTCATAGGCTTCGATCAGGGTTCCGTCCAAATCGAAAATGATCCCCCGGATTCGTTTCTTCAGGTCTTTGAGAATGTCGCTGAAGTTCTGAAAGAAATGGCAGGTGATGTCCTGATCGATGCAGTAAGGGTAGAGGGAATCTTTGGCAAAGGCGAGATCCGATTCACGGGCCGCACACCTGTCGGAGAAACCATTTCCGACAAAGAAGATCCTTTCATATTCTTTACGGTGATTCCGAACAATCTGCTTTTTGCAGGTTCCGCAAAGACCACACTCCTCGCTGACGTAGGGAAAGAAAATATCTGTTCCTCCATCAGCGCGTAAATGGGTCGTATTGGAATAAAAAGGAATTCCGGAGAGTTGGTGGGCGTCAAGGATGGTCCGGATATAGAAATCGAGGCCGTCGCTCACAATCTTTACATCGATATCGTTTTCGAGGCAATACTGATAGAAAGGTTTGAAGTGAGGGTCGATCTGCGAATGTTCCCTGGTGAAACGGAGGACGGATTCTTTGTCACCCTTTAAAATCTTTGCAATACGAGCATAGGCTTCCCTCGATCCGATTTTGCCCTCGCAAAAGTCCCGATCGATTGACTCCCAGTCTCCGGAGCTAAACCGATTGAGCAGGACATAACCCATATCCCTGATGCTGATCGTTCCATCAAAATCACAGAGGATGAGTTTTCTCATAAAATAGGGTTTCAATCCGCAATCTGCAATCTGCAATCTGCAATCTGAAATTAGATTAGTCCTCCCAGCCGATCAGTCGCTTTTTGGAAACCGGCAGTTTAAACTTCTCTTTTAACCGCCTGGCGACGAGGTCCGGAACCAGCCCTTCCACTGTTCCGCCCAGTTTGGCCACCTGTTTGATCGTGCGGGAGGAGACGAAGAAGTAATCCTTGCTGGTCATCATGAAGAGAGTATCCAGATGGGCGCTGAGGCTTCGGTTCATGGAGGCCATATGAAATTCATATTCGAAATCAGAAGTTGCCCGGAGTCCCCTTAAAAGCACCTTGGCATTGGTTTTTTCGATATAGGTGACGAGAAGCCCCTTAAAACTATCGACGATGAGATCGGGGTTGTCTTTAAAGATCATTTTCGCCATCTCCACCCGCTCCTCCACCGTAAAGAGAGATTTTTTTTCTGCATCCTGGGCGATGGCGAGGATCACCTTATCAAAAATCTCGAGGGCCCTCTCCACAATATCGATATGACCGTAGGTGAGTGGATCAAAAGCGCCGGGGTAAATCGCAACCTTTCCCATATCAATTTTGTCTCCTTTCATCTTCTTTGCCATCTCATTTACCCTCCTTCGAAGCACCGCCTGCCTGTAAGATGGAAATGATTGTGTCACCGATCATCCTCTGCTTGATGACGGCCCACCTTCCGGTCTTTTGAGGCAGGGGTTCACGGCGACCATGCTCGATCACCAGGACCGAACCTTCATGATAAATGTTATGGTTATTCAGTTTCACCAGAGTTCGTTGAATCCATCCCTTCTCATAAGGTGGATCCATCAGGATTAAATCAAAGGATTCCTCCCTTGCCTCAAGAATACCGATGGCACGGTTCACCTCTTTTGGAATGATTTCAACCTGTTCGGAAAAGCTGCATTGGAGAAGGTTTTTCTGAATCATTCTTATGGCTTCCCTTGCTCTCTCAACGAAGATGGTTTTTTTCGCCCCACGGCTCAGGGCTTCAATGCCCAGATTCCCTGTGCCTGCAAAGAGATCCAGAACAACCTTCCCTTCCACTTCGCTCCCCAGAATGTTGAAGATCGATTCTTTAACCCGGTCAGAAGTCGGACGAAGGGCGTGACCCCTGGGGGTTGCCAATCTCCTGCCTCTTGATATTCCGCTGATGATCCGCATCCTTTAAAAATTCGAAATCCGAAATATTAGTTGGCGGTTATCAGGATATCAGGTGATCAGGTTGTGGATATCAGAATACCGGAGTATCAGGTTAAACAATCTTTTCTCTTCTTTTCCCCTGGTACCCTGATCCTCTGATCCTCTGCCTCCTGATTTCCTGGTAACCTGATTCCCCTTTAAAATCCATTTCGTGCTTCGGATTTGTTATGAAATAGTTCTTTGACACGTTTTCGCATGTTGTCCAGATGCGATCCCTGCCAGTAGATTCTTCCACATTTCGGACACCGGTAAAAATCTCTTTGCTGAATGAAGATGAAGTCAGGAACTTTTCCCTCCGCCTCTTTCCGTGGAATCGCATCGATCGGGTCATTACAGAGGAGGCATCGGGTGTAAAGTTTTTCCTCATTGAGGAAGAGGCAACCTTTTTGAACGACCTCCTTCAACTGACGAGAAGGGTGATCCTCCATGATGGTGATAATACGATCTTTCGGTCTTCTAATAGCCAGTTTTGTATCCCGTGTCAGGACGATTCGTTCCTCCTGGCGGGCCAGATGAATGAGTTGATAAATATCTTCACTCCGACAATAAAGGGTATCGTAACCAAGCATCCTCAACCCCTTTGCCAACCTCCCTAACGTACGATCAGCCAGAAATTTCATTTTTCCTCATCATCACCCTCTCCCATTTGAGACTGTGTCGTAATGGTCGAAAAATTAAAAATGTCATGCTGAACTTGTTTCAGCATCTCAATGAAATCAATCAACTACAAGACCCTGAACCAAGTTCAGGGTGACCAATAAAATAATTACGACACAGTCTCTTTGGGGAGAGGGATGGGGTGAGGGGGCACCATGCATTTTCCTTCCCTACAGATACTTTCCTATAATCGGCTCCAGATCCTTCTTGGTCTTTTCAGGGACAAATTTCATGGGGGTCGTCATCGCCTGTTTCAAAGCGGTGGCACACACACAGTCCCTTTTTTCGGGGAGTGACTTCACGGCCATCCGGATGGCGCTTTTCGCTATTTGGGTGTTCTGGACAAGGATTTTTAGAACATCCTTGATGGAGACATCCCCTGCCTCTTTGTGCCAGTTATCATAGTCGGTCACCAGGGAGATCGTGGCATAACAGATTTCAGCTTCCCGAGCCAGTCTGGCTTCAGGGAGGTTGGTCATTCCAATCACATCTACATCCCATGTCCGGTAGAGTTTCGTTTCGGCTCGTGTCGAGAATTGAGGTCCTTCAATACAAAGGTAGGTTCCGTTCCGATGCACAGTAGCGCCGACCTCTTTCACAGATTGGAAAAGGACCTGACCAAGGACGGGACAGATGGGGTCAGCGAAACTCACGTGGCTAACAATCCCGTCACTGAAGAAGGTGTTGGGACGCCCCGCGGTTCGGTCGATAAACTGGTCGGCGATGAGAATATCGCCTGGATGGATTGATTCCTTCATGGACCCCACTGCGCTGACCCCGATGATCCATTCGACTCCCAGCTTTTTCATTCCATAAATATTTGCTCTACTGTTGACCGAAGAAGGCTGAATGCGGTGATTCCTCCCATGCCGGGGCAGAAATGCTACTTTCACCCCTTCGAGGAGGCCAACGATATAAGAATCCGAGGGATCTCCAAAGGGAGTGGTCAAGGAGACCGTTTGAGCATTTTCCACCCCTTCCATTCCATAAAGGCCCGATCCACCGATCACACCTACCATCTTTTCAGTCATGCCTATCCTCCTCTATTTTTTCAAAATGTTAATTGATTTCATCCCCCCTGTCAAACACTGATCTTTACCCATAAATGAAGCTGCTGGGCACAAGGGGTTGCTCCTATCGATACCCCATCCCCCTCCCCCTCCTAACCTCCCCCTTGAAGGGGGAGGCATATAGAAATTTCCTTCCCTTCCGGAAGGAAGACCAAGGGACTGTTCCAACTTTTGGAAGTGAATCATTACGATTGCCGTCCCCATCGAGGCTGTGTCGTAATAGGGGAAACGGTAAAAAATGTCATGCCGAACTTGTTTCGGCATCTAATAGAATCAAATAGTTACGAGACCCTGAACCAAGTTATCGGCTTAGGGGTCAGGGTCATCGGCTTAGGGGTCAGGTCTCAACATTCAACATTCATCATGATGCCAACATTTGCACAATTCCATTTTGTCAAATGTTGAGATCTGCCCCCTTTTTCTTTTTGAACTTTTTCTTTCTTGAAAAGATGCTCTCACCTGAAGTTATAAAAGATCTTGGATTGTCCGGGACAAATATTCGAGGTGCGATCGATAATGCTGTAATCAACCTTCCAGTTGGTATCGCTGCACAGGATGCTGCCATATGTGCCATTTGGGTGCTTGGAAACAGACATGAAGTGCTTAAACCTGTAGCAATTCAAGCCTTAACGTCATTGCTCAGCTTTAAGCCGGAGGTTGCTGGGCCTTATCTAGAAGACTTGAAACTTAAATATAAAGGGAAACTTCTGGCAACATCGGATAAAAAAGGGAATGCCTAACCCTTATAAGGCGACGGGGAATAGCTCCGTCGCCTTTTAACGGAGGTCAGTGACCCCCGCGCCTTATTTCTATCGTTGGGGCATGAAAGATGAACAAGAAGACTAAAGCTCACTGCAACCAGTGCCACGGCGAGCGCAACCACGAGGTCCTCTTCACGGAGAAGACATCGTGGTCGGAGGAGCGCTATGGTTTCCAGGGCGAGGATAAGTACGAGATGCTTAAGTGCGCCGGCTATGACAACGTCATCCTGCGACACACGTCCTGGTTCTCCGAAGACCCCGAACCCTCCGTCCACTTCTACCCACCGGCAATGTCGCGGAAGGAGCCGACATGGCTGGTTGACATATCGGGGAAGAGCACTCGGTTTGCCAAGTCTCTCCTAAAGGAAATCTATGTCGGGGTCCAGAATGGGATGAAGATGATCGCGACGATGGGCGTTAGATCACTGATGGAATACGTGATGATTGACTCAGTGGGCAACCAAGGAACTTTTGGGAAAAACCTGGCCGAATTCGCCAGCAACGGCTTCATTTCGGACAAGCAGCGAGATATCTTGGACGCGGTGCTCGAAGCCGGGCATGCAACTACGCACCGCGCTTACCAACCATCTGATGAGGATCTTGCCACGTGCATTGACATCGCCGAGAACGTCTTACAGACAGTGTATGTGCACCCGGGGAAGGCGGCTGAATTGAAACGACGCGTTCCGAAGAGACGATGAGCCCCAACAAGCTGTTCCAATTGACTGGCTCCCTCCGGTCGCCAGCAATTAAACGGCGCCGTTATACTTCCCTTCTTTCCGTAATCATCAAGGTTGAAAGTTAGCTCACGTTGTGGATAGGTGAAGTTGTTGAGATAGATTTAGTCCGTAGTTTTTCCTTGGAGCTGGCCGCAGGCGGCGGAGATTTCGGCCCCTTTGCTGGCGCGAACGATGGCTGTCAGACCGCCCTCCATTAGAATCTCCTGAAATTGTCGGACTCTCTCTTCTGATGGTTTTTGATAAGGAATCCCGGGGGCTTCATTGAGTGGGATGAGATTGATCTTAGAGGGAATTTGTTTCAATAAGGTTAGCAATCTTTTTGCATCTTTGGGAGAATCATTTTCCCCTTCAAGCAGGACATATTCAAAGGTGATGCGGGCTCTGGGGGGAAGGGGAAATCTACGGCAAAGCTCAAGCAATTTTTTAAGCGGATGACGACGGTTGATGGGCATCAGACGGCTTCGCGTCTCTTCGTCTGATGCATTAAGAGAGATGGCAAGGCGGAAACGAGTTTTTTCCTTAGCCAGAGACTCCAGTTCGGGAATGAGGCCCACTGTGGAGAGGGTTACCCTCCGGGATGAAAATTTAAAGGCATCGGGATGGGTCATTAGTTCGATGGCCTTTAATGTATTGGCATAATTGGCAAGCGGTTCTCCCATTCCCATCAGAACAATATTTGTGACAGATGCCTTATCCGATAAAGTTTTCTTCACCGCGAGAACCTGATTCAGAATCTCGGCAGTGGTGAGATTTCTTTTGAGCCCCATTTTTCCTGTGAGACAGAAACGGCATCCCATAGCACATCCTGCCTGAGTGGAGAGACAGAGGGTGAGACGCTTTTTTTCAGGGATGAGCACGCTTTCGATCCTGTTTCCATCCTCAAGCTGAAAGAGAAATTTTTGTGTCCCATCCTTGCTCTTTTCAATCTGAAGGGGAGAAAGGGATGAGATAAAACAGATCTGATTCAACTCCTGTCGGAATCCCTTCGAAAGGTTGGTCATCTCATCGAAATGATGAACGCCTATCTTATGGAGCCATCTCAGAAGTTGGATGGACCGATATCGTTCTTTTCCGAACGAAGCGATGAAACTTTCTAATTCGGAAGGGCTAAAGTTCTTAAGATCAACCTTTTCGGTTTTCAAGCTGAAAAGATCTCCAGTGAATTGAAGAAATAGCCGATTTCATAGGCGGCGGTTTCAGGGGCGTCTGACCCATGAACGATATTTCGTTCAATATTGGAGGCAAACTGCTGTCTGATCGTGCCTGTCTCGGCCTTTTTGGGATCGGTTGCTCCCATCAATTCCCTCGCTTTCGAGATGGCTCCATCTCCTTCGAGGACCATAACCACGCAGGGACCGGAAGACATAAAGACGATCAGGCTCTCGAAGAAAGGTTTGCCCCTATGGACTGCGTAAAACCCCTCCGCTTCTTTCTTATCCATTGAGATCATCTTCAGTCCGATCACTTTCAGTCCACGTCCCTCAAAACGCTTGATGATCTCTCCGATCAGATTCTTATCCACGCCGTCTGGTTTGACAATTGATAGTGTCCGTTCCATCCTTTCCTCCTATGCAGTTGATTTATTGTTTTTAGTCTATCTTCCCGTAAACTTCCTTGTCAAGGTGAGCAAATTGGTGTCATAGGGAACGGTTTTAAACCGATCCCTACTTTTACCAATACCTCAACATTGACAAGGGAGAGTTTTAAGGTATATAAATTTCTAAAAAGGAGCGTTCAATGGGGGAAAAACAGGCAGGGACTTATGATGTGATCATTATTGGAGGTGGACCAGCCGGCATGACCGCTGGACTTTACACCTCAAGGGCCAGACTTAAGACACTTTTGGTTGAAAATGCTCTCTTCGGAGGACAGATGACGACCACAGAATTGATTGAGAACTACCCTGGCTTCCCACAAGGGGTGAGCGGTGATGAATTGAGCCGGCTCATGGAGGAGCAAGCGAAACGGTTCGGAATGGAGACGATCAGTGACGAGGCCACAGAGGTTGTTTTAGAAAATGGTCTAAAAAAAGTTAAGACCTATGAAGGAGAATATTTCTGCCGGACTCTCATCATCTGCACCGGCACGGAATACCGGAAGCTGGGCGTTCCGGGCGAAGAGAAGTTTAAGGGCAGAGGGATTTCCTATTGTGCGACCTGTGATGGAGCCTTCTTCAGGGATAGCCGGATCATTGTCGTAGGCGGGGGGGACTCGGCGCTGACCGAAGCCCTCTTCCTTACGAAGTTTGTCAGCGAGTTGACCATTATCCATCGCCGGGACGCCCTACGGGGGACAAAGATCTATCAGGAGAGGGTGATTAGCAATCCGAAGATCAAATTCATGTGGAATTCTGTGGTCCAGGAAATCAAAGGAGATAGCGTGGTTCGCTCTGCCGTTGTGAAGAATGTGAAGACAGGGGAGACCCAAGAATTCGAGACCGAAGGCGCTTTTCTCTTCATCGGGCTTACACCGAGAACTCAATTTTTAAAAGAACTGGTTCAAATGGATGAAGCAGGGTATATCGTCACGAATGAGAATTGCGAGACTTCAATCAAAGGTATCTTTGCCGCAGGGGATTGCCGGAAGAAACTGCTAAGGCAGATTTCGACTTCCGTGGGAGACGGGGCAACCGCAGCCTTCGCCGCAGAGAAGTATTTGGAAGAAGGGTGATGCCCCATTCTCAATATTCAATTATCAATGGGCAATAGGCGATGATCAATGATTAAGCCCAAACCCTTCTTTTTTTTCCTCATATTGGGGATTCTGGTCATCCCCGCTGCTTCCACCGGCGAGGAGATCAGTACAGAGGGGTGGCCGGTTCCGGAATTGAAGAACCTTTATCCTTACTCCATTGTCATTCAGAGGGTGGATGGGGCAGAGAAGGTTGTTGAGAGATTCTATACCCCTGGTGGAGGCCATGTAGCCAGGATCAGTGGAAATGGAAAGGTATTTGCTTACGCAGTGGACAGGGACAGGGAGCCTCCGATCGATTACCTTCTCCTTGATCCGAACGGTTCCGGAAGGTTTACGAAAAGATTGAAACATGATGAAACCTACACAATCCCGGAATGGATATTCCGTTAACTTGTTTCCTGTTAGATTTTTCAATTTGCGGTCATAAAAAGTCAATATTTAATCCTGCCGGCATATTTTTGCTTCGACAAACTCTTTTGAATTCAATGGATTGAGTTGTTAATAATTATTTGGCATTAAAATTGCTGAATATATAAGCATATAAGCAGAGGAAAATTTAAATATTGTCGATAAAGCCAAACCACGAGTAATCGTGGGACGGAAAGCTACGGGTCCCACCCCAGTTGGGATAGCCGGGTTGCCGAAACATCTGACTGACGGCGGACAGGTTTATGAACTGTCTACATGAACCTGTCTACTGTTGGAACGGAGGAAATGTTGAGGGCCCGTGGCTTAATCTAACGCGGGCCTTTTTATTTAATCCTTGTTTTATGGAAAAAGGTGATGAGGATGTCGGCTTTTAAAAAATGCTCATTTTATCGGGAATACGGAAATTCGAAAGAGAGCAGTTTTAGAGGATATTGCGACCTTGACCACGACTGGATTATTTGCAGGGGGGATATTCACTCCTGTAAAAAGGTCGACCTCATGAGAAAATATTTACTCGAAGAGAAGAGGCAAGAGAGAGGTGGAGGATGGTAGAAGAGAAAATATGTCCCCTTTTCAGAAGACCGGAGGGCTTGGACATGGGAAAAGGGATCGGCTATTGCGACATCGATAGCGGCAGCACGACCTGCGAGAGGGATGTGTTGTTTTGCGAAAGGCCTGAGGCCATCAAAAAATATCTCCATACAAAATTGGAAGTACTCGAAAAGGAGGAGAAGTAAAGAAAAAACAGATTTTTTAAGGGTAGAGCATCCGTTCATAAAAGGCCTTCCTGCCCAGGGGAGGCCTTTATTTTTTCGTAACCGTTTGGCCCAATAGAGGTTCCCATGGAGTCGGAGATGGACAATCCGCTCGACAATGCTTCGAAATTTAGACTTTTCTTCTACAGTTGCTGCAGGGTAGCATTTTGTAAATACCCTTAAACACTAACTAAACATATTTGAAATTTATAAGACCTGTCATCCTGAACTCGTTGATTCACATTCGTTCATCACTTCGTGAATGGTGTAAGTATCTAACTGTGGTGCCAAGAACCTTTAGGGCACCTCTATCTACCGGTAATGACATAATATTGTTTTTGCAGCCGCAGAAGATGAGTCTGAGGGAAGTTTACTTCCTGGTGGCCAAGTGCGACGTAGAACCTGGTCTCGGAGCTGCCAGAAGACCTATGCCCGGATACTCTCTTTTCTTACGAGTTTGAGCATGTAGATCGCCCAAAAAACCATAATTTGAGGTTGTCTGATATCCTACTCATATCAACCTGTCAAGTATTTTTTTTGATCTTTTTATGAACAACTCCCAAAACCTCTTGCTTTTGATCGAACGATGAGATATCTTGTTTGACAAGGAGGCTGGGATTCGGTTCATGTCAAAAGGGGCGATCCTATTTCTCGCCTTTTCTCTCTTTCTCTCCGGATGTTCACCCAGAATGACGGTCCAGCCTGCTTCTTCCCTGCCTTCGATAGAGCCCCTCTACCATCCTGATGAATATTTTTCGGGCATCCCTGTGGAGGAAGAAGTGGCGGAGATCGCTGAGAAGGTACAAAAAAAGGTAGAAGAAGGGGCAGAAGAAAAAGTAGAAGAAAAAATAGAGAAAGAAGAAAAACAAGTGGTGAGTCATCTCGCAGCCCCTCCCATGCCAGCCGAGCCCCCCAAAGAAACCTTGAGCCTTCCCGACATCACTGTTGCCAATCTCTTTCTCAAACAGAAGAGGAGGCTGTTTGCCACCCTCACCAATATCGGCACCGCTCCATTTTCAATGGAGAGCGGAGGCTTGAGTCTATTTGTTGATGGTCGATTAGAAAAAAGATATGCATTAAATAGCCTTTCAGATTATGGTCACCTCAACCCCCAGGAGAGTATTACCCTATCCACTCCATTTTCACTTTTCGGCCGGCATGAGGTGGAAGTCAGAGTTGATACTCCAGTGGAACAAAGAGAGTTGAACAAAGAGAATAACCGGTTAAAGAAGATACTTGAAGGGCTTCCCATTGGGCCGGATATCGTGATCAGGGATTTTGATTTGACAGAGGATCTGGAACTCAGTATCATCCTCTCCAACAATGGGGAGGCGGACCTCCGGAAGGGCGTGACCTTCAGGATTCGTATTTATCTAAACGATCGGAAAATTTCAGACTTTGAACATTTCATTTTTGAGGATTTAAAGGCCCATTCCGGGAATCTTTACACCCTTTCACCCCCGTATCGGGTCAGCGTTAAGGGAATCTCGAGGGTGAGGGTTTCTCTTGCCCCCAAGCTCCGTTCGGATGATATCCGTATGGAGAATAATATTCTCGAGAGGAAGTTCATCATCTTTCCCTTCCAGATCGGGGCGCAAGGGAGGGAGCAATTCTCGTTTTTTGTTTCCTCCCCTCTGTTGAGGGGGGAAGAGTCATCAGAGAAGATCAAGATGGAGCTGAGGTGGGAAGGATCCTCCGCTCCGTTAAAATTTTCTTTTGGGGGATCGGAAGATGGCAGACCTCTTTTGGACATTTCAGGGATGAGTCCGCTCAAAGTCGAATGGCCCATTCCCGCCGGTGAAACTCAGCGGGAGAGCCACTGGAGAGTCTCCGTAACCAACCCCATTGAGAATAGAGTGGAAGGGCATCTCATCATACAACATCCGCGATGAAACCATCACATTTTGAGGAACAGGAATGGAAGGAATCTATATTCTCCTGGGAGCGATCGTAGCTCTGGCTGCGATTTTTTTCTTCCTCATGGAGCAGAGGTTGAAGAAGATTGCGGAAGAGGTGAAAAAAGACCAGTCCTCACAGACTGCATGGGCTTTGTTTCAACAACAGATTGAAAAGTTGAGAGAGCAGATGAATGACGGTCTTGCCAAAAATATTTCCCAGCTCTCCCAGCAGCAGGATGCCATCAATGCGCAGCTGAGGGGGATTACCGACCAGGTCAATCAACAGCTCCAAAACTCAAGCGGAGAGATCAATAAGCGGCTGGATAATGCCGCAAGGGTGATCGGGGATGTCCAGAAGAATATCGGAGAACTCTCAGAAGCCAGCAAGCGAATCTTTGAGGTCGGAAAAGACATCGCCACGCTTCAGGAGATCCTCCAGCCTCCGAAATTGAGGGGTGGCTTGGGGGAGCAATTTTTGGGAGAACTGTTATCCCAGATCCTCCCACCCGAATTTTTTACCCTTCAGTACACGTTTTCCAGCGGGGAGAGGGTGGATGCGGTGGTGAGGCTTGGAGAAAGGCTTGTTCCCATCGATTCCAAATTCCCGCTCGATAATTTCAGACGGCTCATCGAATGCAAAACCGAGGAAGAGAAGAAGGCCTCTCAGAAGACTTTTGCGAGAGATGTGAAGAAACATATTGACGATATCGCAAACAAATATATTCTACCTCAGGAAGGGACTTATGATTTTGCCCTGCTCTATATCCCCGCGGAAAATGTTTATTATGAGACCATTACAAAGGACGAGGCGTTTGGAGAGGAGAAAGGGACATTAAATTATGCGTTGAAAAGGAAGGTGATCCCGGTCTCGCCCAATTCCTTCTTCGCCTATCTCCAGGTGATCGTCCTCGGGTTAAGGGGATTAAAAATCGAAAAGGATGCCCATCGAATACTGGATTCACTCTCGGGTTTAAATAAAGAATTGGAGGCCTTTCAGGGGGACTTCCAATTGGTCGGAAAACATATTACCAATGCGATGAATAAATATGAAGAGGCGAGGAGGCGTCTGGATAAATTCGGCTTCAAACTGGAACAGATCGAAAGCCCGCCCGCCTTGCCACTGCCTGAAAGAAAGAATGGATCGTGACGCTTTAGCTTTTTTATTTGGAGGAGAAGGTATTTCTGAGAAGATAGGATGATTCCGACCAGAGAAGATTGTTTGAGATTGATGGTTCAATACGGGATGCTTGAACATATCATCGATCATAGCACCGCAGTGGCAAGGGTGGCCCTCTTTCTTTCCATCAAGCTAAATAGAAAGGGGCAGAGGATCGACCTCCCTCTGGTTGAAGCCGCGGCCCTGCTTCACGACCTGACCAAGACGGAGTGTCTCAGGACGAAGGAAGACCATGCCCTAACAGGATCAAGACTTTTGAAGGAGATAGGATACGAGAGGATAGGGGATGTGGTGGCGGAACATATCCATTTATCGAAAGAGATGGATCCCTCCTTGGTATCGGAGGAGGAAGTGGTCAATTATGCCGACAAACGAGTCCGACATGACCGGATCGTCTCCCTCGAGGAAAGGTTTGAAGACCTGAAGGGGCGGTACGGTAAGAGTGAGAGGGCCCTCGAACTGTTAGAAGGATTGAGAAGAGCCACTTTTGAGGTTGAAAGAAAAATCTTTTCCATCCTGAAGACCGATCCGGATCATCTCCAGGACCATTTGTTTGAAGCGGGTAACGGGCGCAGGAATGGCGCCAGCGGAGGAAAATCGTTCCTTAGGGATTAGAGGTAAAAGGAGAGATTTTTAAAATAGAGAGATCTGAAAAACTACTGCACGCTTTCTTGATTACACTGATTTCAATAAAAAATTATATATCGAATTTTCTTTATTTTCAATGCATATGAAATCTGTGTAATCGTCCATAATCTGTGTAATCAGAGATTTCCATGCTTTTTAAAACATCTCAAATAAAAGACTTGACTTTTAAAATGTCGATGGTTTATGATGGGCATCATTTTTAAATAATGCCAAAAAAAGATCAAAAAAGGGGAGGTGATTTAAATGACGAAGGCGGAATTGGTGGCTGCCATTGGCAAGGAGGCTAAGGTCTCAAAAGCGTCGGCTGAAAAAGCGCTGAATGCCTTTACAGCGACTGTAACAAAAGCTCTTAAAAAGGGTGACAGATTGAGCCTTCCTGGGTTCGGGGCTTTTTCTGTGACGAAAAGAAAAGCGAGGATAGGGAGAAACCCTCAAACAGGAAAAGAGATTAAAATTCCTGCCGCAAAGGTAACCAAGTTCAAAGCAGGAAATCTTCTGAAAAATGCGGTAAAGTAATTTTAAAAGATTCTGATCCGTTCTGAATAAAAAAGGGGAGAAAAATCTCCCCTTTTTTATTGAAAAAAGGAGAAAAATAATGGGACTTCCAAAGAAATATTTAAACAGGTTATAAACAACGGCATGTCCGGGAGGAAGCGGATCACCCCAAGATATTGTGTTTTTGCATTGAAGGGGCACAACAAAACAACTTATTGAAATAACAAGACTATTTAGAACACTTCATGTCCTTTGCTTTGTTTTTTCAATGAAATAAATAGGTTGGAAAGATAAAATCATTTTTTTCCACAGGATTTACACATCTGCGGGGCGCCCCTCTCCACGCCTTGATTTTCTTGACTCTAAGGGGCATATCCCTTCCTTGTTCTTGATCTTAAATTGATTGCGCCTCATACCCTCCGCAAATGCAGTCAGAATCGATAAGAGATGACTCCCTTCATCGGAAGGGCAGGAATATCAACTCATCCCTTTCGTCCACTCCTGGAGGAGGCCAGGGTTAATGGCACAAGGTTAAAAAGGGTCGGAGACCAAGGAGGGGAATTCCTCCATTTTGCCCGCTGTGCAAGCGCTTTCGCGGCGAGCAAAGAGAGGGAAGGAGGGATTTGTTCTTGAGTGTCTATATAATTATGGACGGACTAATAATTCCAAAGATCAACAGCCAGCGAGACATAAGTTCCCTTTTTCTCTTGTTTGACAGGGCTGTGGAAATCGATTAACATTTTCGTAACATTTTAGCGCTTTGTAAGATACTTCATAAAATCCCTTCCCACCTCTCTTTGCCAAAGGGAGGAAAAATGCTTCCCCCTTTGAAAACTGATCTTTACCCATAAATGGGAGGCTGGGCACAAGGAGCAAAGATTGCCATACTGACAACATTGATATCAATTTGAAATTATTATCATTTTTCAGGCATGTCATTCCTGCGGAACCAGGAATCCAGATATTTTCTGCAGGTCTTGGATTCCCGTTTTCACGGGAATGACGCACCAATTCGTTATTGTGAACCCTCAATTGAACCATTTATACCCTGTCTCCCTGTGTTCAGCAGCAGACTTATGGGACACGGTCAGTTTGAAAAAGGGGAATGGAGGGGGATTTGGGATATTAAATATCTTGATCAAACCTCTTTTTCAAAGAGACGAAGTTTTACACATTTTTAAAAATACAGAAGGGTCTGGATGACTGAAAAGACGGTGGATTTGATCGGTGGATCAGGTCTCTATGAGATAGAGGGCCTAGAGGAGGTTCAGATGGTCTCTTTGACAACCCCATTTGGAAGTAAACCCCGTTAGAAAATTTAGCGGTCCATTATTTTTAATGGGGTAAATGTATTGGAGAAGAATATGAAGGAAGAAAATATCAAATTTTCTCTCAGGACTCGTCTCGGAGCGGGTTTCACGCGGATAGCAACCTCGTTTGCCGAAGAGTCGGCCAAGGCCTTTGGGATGGCCCAACCTGAGGCCCTCAAGCTGACATTGGCCTGTGAAGAGATATTCATGTATCTTTCCAAAGTCGGCCAAGATCGAGAAACAGTTGAGATTGAAATGATGGACGGCGGGTACTATGTTCAATCCACGTTTCTTTTCAAGACGCATCATTTCAATCCAAGGGCCTTCAACTTGACGGCTGCCGTCAACTTGGATGATAAGTCAAGCCTTGAGGAGATGGGGCTCCTCATTGCATCAAGAACAGTCGACCGTTTCCATATCACCGAAGGGGCTCAACAGAGCGTGGGGGTAGTGCTTATCAAAGAAAAGTCCTATCCTGAATTGACCGAATTGGGAGTTCCTGAAATCGAACCGATGAATACCTACAAGGTCAAAACATCCGATCCAAATACTTTAAAGCTTTTTATCCGTCTCCTCCTTGCATACTATCCGGGTCATCTCTACCCCACCGGCTTCCGCTTCCCCGGCAAAGTTTTGGACATGGCTTCTTCCGGTGAGTATGGCGTTCAATTAGCCCTTGACGAACAGGGCCGGATAGGAGGAGGACTCATCTGGCGACGGATCGGATCGAAAGCTGTGGAATCTTTTGGACCCTATATTTTTAATCAGCCACCCGATTCAAAAATGGCTCAGGATTTAACAGACGCTATCATAGGGAAAGTTGCCAAAACAGAGGCTATTGGACTGATCAGCCGTTACTCCACCCCAGAGCTACCCCGTGGATATTTTGAACCGCTGGGTTCGATTGACATTTTCCAAACAGACGGAACGGTAAGTTCTTTGCCAATCTATTACCGCCAGCTCCTTGAAGATACAGGATGCCAGGTATGGGCCCATCCTGGCCTGAAGGAATTTCTTCAGGCTGAGTACAGCCGTCTCTTTTTTGCCCGGGAGATTCGTTTGACAAGATATGAGGGCGAACAGCGTTCCCCTTATTCGGTTTTTGTCCCTCAATTTGATCGCTCCAATCGCCAGGTCACCCTCCGGGCCATATGGGATGGAGCCGACGCAGCCGACAACCTTTCCAGACATGTCGCCGTATTGAGATCGGAGAACGTGCGCAACATTTTTTTCGAGATCGATCTATCCGCTTCCTGGCAGGCCAACCTGACCGAAACCTTGCTCGGAAAAGGCTTCCGGCCCCGCTTGATTTTGCCCTACGGTGGAGAAGCGGACGTAGTCATTTTTCAGTTCGAGGAGACAGCTGACTCTCATGTTTGACGTGTCCTTCGATAAACTCGTCCCAGAATACGTAAAGAGGTTTGAACCGTACATCCCAAGCAAACCCGACCTGGAGTTGATGAAACTTTATGGCTGCGACCTCCTCTACCGACTTAATAATAACGAGAATCCTTTTGGGCCTCCGCCTGCAGCTCAGGAGATCCTGCGCCGTTTCAACCCTCCCAGGGCGGCCATCTATCCAAGCGGCGACTCTTACTACTTACGGCATAAATTGGCTTCCAAGCATGGTCTGGACCCGGAGCAGTTTCTCATCGGGAATGGAGCCAATGAGGTCATTGCATTTGTCATCAAAGCCTTCTGCCAAGAAGGGGACAATATTGTCACTGCGGACAAGACCTTTTCCGTCTACGAATGGGTGGCTCAGTTCTCCGGCTTTGAAGCCCGCCTGGTTCCCCTCAAGGATTTTGCCTTCGATAAGCAAGGCATGCTCGATCAGATCAATGAGCGGACAAAGATCCTCTTCGTCTGCAACCCCAATAATCCGACCGGCACTTATTGGGATGAGATTAAGCTCCGGAGGTTTCTTAATGTTATTGCTAACCGCCAGATTGTGGTGTTGGATGAGGCCTACTTCGAGTTTGTCGAGCAGGCGGATTATCCAGACGGGATCAAACTCCTCCATGAGTATCCAAATTTAGTGGTCTTCAGAACCTTCTCCAAGATGTATGGCCTGGCAGGATTGCGGATTGGTTATCTTGTAGGGAACCTTGAGGTTGTAGATGTCATTCGACGCACCTGTGTGGTTTATTCGGTGAATATCGTCGGCCAGGAGGCTGCCCTTTTAGCATTAGATGACGAAGGCCATATCCAGCGGACCCGCAACTTAGTCAGGGCTGAAAAGGCATATCTCAAACAGGAACTTGAAAGATTAGGGCTTGAGATTCAGATAGGCGAGGGATGTTACATAATGGTTAAGTTGCCCATGAGCGACACCCTTGCCTATCGAAAATTGATGGGTCATGGAGTAATGGTCCGGAGTATGACAGGATTCCGATATCCCAACTGGATCAGGGTCAGCATTAACACCCATGAGGCCATGGAGGCGTTTGTAGATGCCTTATCGAAGATCCTTTCTTAAACCCTTATAGTGACGAACATGAAATCCCTTGAAATCGGAAGACCCATCCCCCGAGTGGATGCCTATAGCAAAACGACAGGTCAGGAAAGATATGCAGCCGATTATTACGGCGAGAATCTTGTTTGGGCTGGTGTAAAACGGGCGGGTATTGCTCATGCTCTCATAAAAGACATCCATATCGATGATGCAAAAACCCTCCCAGGAGTCATTTCAATTCTAACTCATAAGGACATTCAAGGATCAAACAGGCAGGGGATGATCCGAAAAGACCAACCTGTTCTGGCAGATAATAAGGTGAACCATTGTGGTGATGCAGTGGCCTTGGTATTGGCTGAAGATAAAGCAAGCCTGCATAAAGCTCTCGACCTGATTACCCTTGACCTGGAACCGCTCCCAGGGATTTTCGATCCAGAAAAAGCCATCGGAGAAGGCGCTCCATTAGTTCACGAGGGCCATCCCCAAGGAAATGTACTGTTCAAAGGGGTCTTAGAAACGGGGGATATTGAAATCGGTTTCAAAGAGTGCCATGCCGTTGTCGAGGCCTGTTTTGAGCTTCCCCATCAGGAACATGCCTATCTCGAAACAGAGGCGGGATGGGCCATCCTCAAAGAGAATGGACAATTAAAAATTGTAGTGTCTACCCAGTCTCCTTTCAGGGATCGTTCAGAGGTGGCTGAGGCCTTAGGGATAAACGTTGAAAAGGTCCGCATCATTGCGCCCTATTGTGGCGGCGCCTTTGGCGGGAAAGACGGCGTGACCGTACAGACCCTTCTTGGCCTTGCTGTCTTTCACTGCCCGGGTAGGCCCATAAAGATGTGGTGGGATCGTGAGGAGAGCTTTCTCGCAAGCCCCAAGCGCCACCCGGCCCGCCTTTACTACCGTCTCGGTGTAAAGCCTGACGGCGCCCTCCATGCCCTCGACGTTCGCTTTTACTATGATACGGGGCCTTATGACCATCTGGGCGGGGCAGTGATGGCCCTCGGCCTGGAACATGCCTGCGGGCCTTATCGCATTTCCAATGTGAGCCTTAAAGGCTTTTGCGTCTATACGAACAGCCCCATTGGGGGCGCGTTTCGGGGGTTCGGTGTCCCACAGGTCACTGCTGCCATGGAACAGATGATGGACATGATGGCGACCCAATTAGGATTGTCACCCTTTGAGATCCGGAAACGGAATGCCATAAGGTGCGGCGATAAAAACCCAATAGGAATAAGCGTTACAGGGTCCACAGGATTTGAGGAATGTTTAAAGACACTGGAGGAACATTACCTTTGGAAGAAGAGGAACGAATGGAAATCCAAAGCCGGCCCATTCAAGAAAAGAGGAGTGGGGATTGCCTCTGTCATGCACGGCATGGGCTATGGGCCAGTGGTGCCGGATTTTGCGAATGCAAAAATTGAACTCACAAGGGAAGGGAAGTTTCGCGTTTTTTCCGGAGTGGTTGATATAGGCCAAGGAAATGCCAGCACCTACCTCCAGATCGCCGGCGCTATCCTCAACCAGGATATGGCGCATATGGAGCTGGTGCTTCCTGACACAGAGAGCGCACTTCCCTCCGGTTCTGCCTCAGCAAGCCGCACCACGTCCACCTTTGGAAATGCCCTGATAGGAGCTGCTCAGTCGCTTAAACATCGGGTCCTTCAACGAGCGGCTATCTATTTTATGGCTAAAGAAATAAAAGAGGTTGATCTTATCCCGGGAGGCGTAAACCATTTTACCACAGGCAAAGAGATCCCTCTCTCTGAGATGTTCCATATTCTCGATGATTCTGAGAAGGTGGCCGCTTATACCTTTACAGCTCCTACCGCCAAAGAAAATCCGACAGAGGATCAAAATCTAAGGCTTCACGGAGTTCCCCACCTCATCTTCTCATATGGTGTCCATCTTTGCTATGTGGAGGTGGATGAGCTGACGGGTAATATTGAAGTTAAGCGATACTTGGCAGTAAGTGATTGTGGTCGGATCATAAATCCTCAAACCTTTGAACAGCAGATACACGGCGGGATCGCCCAGGGCATTGGGTACGCCCTTTGCGAAGAATTTATTGTGAAAGAAGGAAGGGTGCGCACGCCCGACCTTGCCACCTATATTATTCCCACTGCATTAGATGTGCCGGAGATGGACTCCATTCCTTTGGAATCTTACGAACCCACAGGACCGTTTGGTCTGAAAGGAGCAGGGGAGATTTCCATCGATGGTCCCCTTCCAGCTATTGCCAATGCTGTTGCTGATGCCTGTGGAGTAAGGCTTTTCCGGTCGCCCTTTACGCCAGAGAGGGTTTTGAAGGCTTTAAAGGAAAGAGAGAATAGGGAGTTCGAACATTGAAAATTAACTTTGTTCTTAATGGAAAAGGAAGGGTCTTGAATGCCCCGTCCGATCGCAGGGTGATCGACTTTTTGAGAGAAGATTTAGGATTAACGGGAACCAAAGAGTCATGCGGAGCGGGTGAATGCGGTGTCTGTACGATCTTGGTTGATGGAGAAAGCAGGCTGTCGTGTCTGATGTTTGCAGCACAATTGGAAGGAAGAAACGTCCTTACCATTGAGGGATTAGCCTCCGAGGAAACACTCCATCCGATGCAGGAGGCATTCGTTCAGTTCGGTGCGGTCCAGTGCGGTTTCTGCACCCCGGGAATGATATTATCCGCTTTAGATCTTTTAAAGCGGAACCCCCATCCAACCCGCACAGAGATTAGAGAAGGTCTTAGTGGAAACCTTTGCCGTTGCACAGGATACCAGAAGATCGTTGATGCAGTGGAAGCAACCGCCTGCAAAAAGGAGAAGGGACCACCCTTATGAAACGGGTCTTTCTTCCTCATAATTTGGAAGAACTGTGGCGGATTATAGCGGGAGAACCCAAGGCCGACATCTATGCCGGCGGCACAGACCTGCTTGTTAAGCTCCGCCAAAACCTGATCAACACGCCTTCTCTCATCTGCCTGGAGCGAATAGAAGAGCTTAAGGGGGTTCATGAACAGGGGGATGAAGTGATGATCGGAGCCTGTTCTACACATACTTCCCTCCTTGAAAATCCAATCATCCAGAGGAATTTTCCTGTCCTGACAAAGGCTCTCAACGTCCTGGCTTCACCACTTATAAGAAACATGGGAACAATCGGAGGGAATATCTGCACCGCATCCCCCGCGGCAGACACCCTACCTCCGTTATATGTGCTGAAGGCAGAGGTGGAAATTCGGTCAAGGAGCGCTTCTCGGCAGATGGCATTGAAGGAATTTATTCTCGGGCCAGGGATAACATGCCTGAAGGCCGGCGAAATAGTCTCTGGGATATGGGTAAAGAAAGTCCCCGGTTTTAACCTCCATCACTTCGAAAAGGTTGGACAGCGAAAGGCCTTGGCCATTGCCATCGTCAGCCTCGCAACGCTGTTTAAGATCTCTGGGGAAGAAATGGTTGAAGACGTGAGGCTGGCCTGGGGCAGCGTGGCTCCCACAGTGGTCACATCGAATGAGATTGAAGCAATGCTCGTGGGTCATCGTCTCTCACGCCAGGTTTTAAAGAAGGCCGCCCCAATTGCCCGGGCAATAGTCAAGCCCATTGACGATATCCGGGCCAGTGCGGACTACCGACGCCAGGTCGCGGAAAATCTATTGATACGCTTAGGAAGCGTTCAAAAATAACCTGTACAAGTTGTCATTCCCGTGAAAACGGGAATCCAGGGCCCATGAAAGACTTGGGTTCCTGCTTTTGCAGGAACGACAAAGATCGAACCCTGATAAAAAATAAAAGATGGAAAAACCCCTTAGATTGATCACGAAAGAATTTCTTTCCCTGAATGGAATCATCTTTCTCAATTTCTGTAACGTTGCCGTTTTTTTCCAGTTTCACCATTATCTTCTCAATGAGCTTCGCAGATCGCCGCAGGAGATAGGGTTGCTGATCGGTCTTTTTGCGCTGACAGGACTTGTCATCCGACCCCTTATCAGTCCATTGCTCCATCCCGGCAATGCAAAGAAGTGGATCTTTCTCGGTTCCATAGGCATCATTGTCTCGCTTCTCTTTTACCAGCCTGCTCGGGGGTTCTGGTCCATGGCTCTTGTAAGGGTCATTCACGGAGGCGTATATGTCGTTATGGGGACGGCTATGATGGCCAAGATCGTTGAGACCATCCCTCCCGGCAAGAGCAGCCAAGCCTTTGGAGTGATCTCTGTCATCACCCTTCTCCCTTATGCGGTGATGCCGCCTATTCTGGAACCTCTGATCAAGATTTTTGGAGGTTTTATCCCCGTCCTCAATCTCACCGCTTTACTGATGGTTTTGGTCTTTCCTTTGCTTCTCTTTGTCAAGGGAGCCCGCTTGGCAGAAGATCCTTCTCCTCCGGGGAAGATTACGAAAAGTGACCTGATCGACAATATAAAAGATCGAAAAATCTTCTCCCTTCTCGCGGTCTCCCTTCTCCTCTACGTGGCCTTTACCCCGGTCTTTTACTTTCTCAAAGCCTATGGACATAAGATAGGAATTCCCAACCCGGGCTGGTTTTTTACGCTTTCAACTTTCACAGAAATTGCGGTCCGGCTTTTCGGGGGACCCTTCTTTGATAAGATGAGCAAGCCTCGTTTCCTGGCTTACTCCCTGATCGGACTTGCCGTAGCCTATCCTGTTCTGGCGAATACATCAGGAAAGGTCCTCTTTTATGCGTTAGGATTATTCTTCGGACTATGTTGGGGTGTTGCCATGCCGCTGCTGAGCGGCCTTCTCTTCGACTCTTCACCCGCCAAGCTCCGGGCCCTCAACACGAACCTGGGGGTGGAGATGTTTCAGGGAAGCCTCTTCTTAGGGCCCATAATTGGAGGCTGGATCTTGGCTGGCTGGGATTATAGAACGCTCTATTGCTTCTGCGGGGCTCTCATCCTTCTATCTCTCAGTTTCATACCACTTCTTTCAAAAAAAGGAGTTTGAGATGAACGATATCGAACCTGGACAGACTTGTGAGTTCGATCTCTTCCGGCCGGAAGATGCGGAGGGGATTTCACAACTTTTCAGGACCGTTTATGGGGATAACTACCCTATTCAAACATTTATCGATCCCAAGCTTCTGATCGAGGAGAACGCTTCGGGTCGTACCATCTCCAGTGTGGCCCGGACTTCGAGGGGTGACATTATAGGCCACAATGCCCTTTTTTCGTCTGGACCTTACAGTGGTATCCGTGAATCTGGAGCCGGCGTTGTCCATCCTGACTATAGGGGTGGCAAGGGAATCTTTGCAGGGCTGATCGTTCATGGGCAGAAAGTGGGGGCAAAAAAGTTCGGTATCGAGACAATTTATGGGGAACCCATATGCAATCATATCTATTCCCAGAAGGCGACCGCTGGTCTTGGGTGGATCACACAGGCCATAGAGATTGATCTCATGCCCGCCCAAGCTTATGATAAAGAGAAAAGCGCATCAGGCCGTGTGACTGCTTTATTGGATTTTAAGACCCTTAGGCCCAAACCTCACCCCGTCTATTTGCCGGCAGTTTACGAGGAGATCATGCGATTTATCTACAAGGATTTAGATGACGATCGAAATTTCAGTCTTTCCCAAGACGAGTTGCCTTCTCTAATCAAAACAGATATCAAAATTCAGGCCTTTGACTTTGCCCAGGTGGCTCGCTTCGCAGTTCATGACACTGGGGCAGACCTTGAAAGCGCCTTTGCTGATCAGGAGAAGGCGGTTCAGGAAAAGGGAGTAGTGGTTTTCCAGGTCTGGCTTAAGCTATCCTGGCCTTGGGTTGGCCAGGCAGTCGATGTTCTTCGGAAGCGGGGTTATTTCCTGGGTGGGATCTTGCCCCGATGGTTCGACGTTGACGGGATGCTAATGCAAAAGATTATCGAAGAGCCCAATTGGGAGGGAATTCAGTTATATTCTGACCGGGCTAAGAAGATATTGGAGATCATCCGGAAAGATTGGGAAAGGGTAGTGGGATCAGTTTTGCTCGAAGAATAGAAAGGGGTAAGATGAAACAATAAGGTTGGTTCAGACTCATCCTAAGCCTAATTTCTCAATTCAAGAGCTGCTCGGTCAAGCGGGCCAGGGAATCTACCTTGATATGATGATACCATGATGCTATTGTATCATTAAATAAAAGATTGGAGGGTAACTATGTCTGTGACGATAGCAACGAATATTCGGCTACCTGAAGATCTCTTGAAGGCCCTTAAGTGCAGGGCAATCGAGGAGAAGAAGAGCGTGAACCAGATTATCCGTGAAACGATAGAGATGTCTCTCACTCATGTTCCACAGTCTGAAGTACGCGAAAAAGACTCTTTTGAAGACGTTATCGGAATTGCAAGATCAGGCATTAAGGATGCGTCTTCAAAGTATGACCGCTGCTATCTTTAAAAGATACACTGACAAGGGTTTTAGTTTCACCGACTGTACAAGCTTTTCTATCATGAGATCTCTTAAACCGAAAAGGGTCTTTGCCTTTGACAAACATTTTGAGCAATTTGAAGGCATTAGCCGCCGGCCCGTCCCTCCCTTTGAATGGGAAAAATGAACGGGAAAAATCGTTGACAATAAGAAATAATTTTTGTAATCTGATTTAAAATTTGTTGGGATTGTGGAGCATGGAGGACAAAAAATGACAAATATTTCAAGTTGTAACATCATTGGACAGAGCGGCGTGTTAAAAACGTTATCCCTGAGACGAAAGTGCTTCATGCTGATTATGTTTCCTGCCCTCGTCATTTTTTTCTTAATGATTTCTTCTGCCTTTTCCGAGAGTTCAGGATCGGATTCAAAGACGACTTTCATATTCATACAGACTGCCGTTAGCGGCTCTTTTACCCCGATTAGCGGAAAAACTGGTGAATTTATCTTTGAACTCCGGGATGTTTCTCATGATACGGTATACGTCTCTGACCGGCCTGAACGGATAGTGGGCGCTGTTCAAACTGGCAAGTTTCTCAAAGGTTTTGATTTCGGTATTGATAACCCACCCAATGCAGCCGTTGTGCTCACGGAACCCATCTCTTCTGAACAGGATGTAGTGCTTGTTGAACTTACTCAGCCTCAATATGATGAAAAAATGAGGAAGCTGACGTATCGAGCAAGTCTGTTAGGCGAGTACAAGGGGTTGGGATTGAAATCCTTCATAGCCCGTAAAGACGAAAGCTTACCAAAGGAATTCAGGAGCGTCAGTGTCTACATCGACGATTGCCCAGACAATTATGTACGGTGTTACGGAGGATATAGAGGTGAGTGCCGAGTCTATTGTGGCTATGGTACGGGAGGGAAGGTTGGGTATTGCTGGAATTGGACGCTTTGGGGGTGCTACCCATGTCGTGGTGATTACACGAGCAGGTGTACAGGGTCTGGAGGCCCATGCGATAAGACATTTCCGACAGAGTGCAGCAACCGTAATGACTGCACGACCGTGACATCCGTATCATGCTTTTGATCCTAGGCAAATCAGGACAGGAAAGACTTGAAGGCGACCCAAACAATACACTGGGGTTGTCTTCTGTTCCTGTCGCCTTTGCTTTAATGCAGGTTCATTTCGCACAACCCCCCAACCCCCTCTTAATTTAAGAGGGGGTTGGGGGGCGTTAAGAGGGTGGATGTCCACACAAATACCGGAAGCCCCTTGCCTTAAAAAGCTCTCCTGGTAGCTGCCAGCCGTGCCGAAACCTTATCCGTTTGTATTCTCTAACCATCTTTCTTTCTTCAGTCTAATGTCTGAGGCCTACAGTCTTACTGTCTGAATCACTGAGGCCTCCAAAAATAAGCTTGACAGGTCAGATTGATTTGACTATAATGGTTATAAAAAAAGGAGAGATGATGAAAACGGCTGCTGTTTCCGAACTCAAATCCCGCCTCAGCGAATATTTGAATCAGGTCAAAGCCGGAATGGAGGTTTTGATCACTGATCGCGGGAAACCCGTTGCCCGTCTGGTGCCCGTTTCCCGGAACAAGGATATCAAAGAATCCTTGGTTCGGATGGAAAAACAAGGGCTCATCAGGCTTGGACCGGGAAAACTCCCGAAGGATTTCTGGAGGATTCCCAGACCAGAGGATCCCGAAGGCCTGGTGCTGAAGGCCCTCCTTGAGGAACGGGAGGCAGGAAGATGAAATTCTGGGATTCATCGGCGATTATTCCTTTATGTCTAAAAGAGAAGGCATCGGAAGCAATGAAGGGTTTGATGAAAGACGATGAGGATATTGTGGTCTGGTGGACCACACGTATCGAGTGCCTGTCAGCTCTTTCGAGGAGACAGAGGGAGGGGGTGCTTCCATTGGGCGATGAAGCAAAAGCAAGGACAGTGCTTTCCGCACTCGCAGCGACATGGTCAGAAGTTCAGCCCACCGAAACTGTGCGGTTGCGGGCAGAGCGGCTTCTTTCAATTCATCCCCTGAGGGCTGCGGATGCCTTGCAGCTATCGTCAGCTCTCATCTGGGCACAAGAAACACCTCGAGGTCTCGATTTTGTCTGTCTCGATCAAAATCTGCGCGTAGGAGCTCTTAAAGAAGGTTTCTCTGTTCTACCTCCCGATTAAGAAATTGATAAGCACCGGTGGCGTCGCACCTGGCACGTTGAACAGGCACGTCATATCCTGGCGCTTCGTGCATCCTAAATGTCGGACCGGATTTTAGAATGGTCAGGATTCTTGAATCGACTACATCGAAACAAACCCCCTTGAGGCTCACCTACCCATCTCATTGTTTCCGAGTCGTTAAATTTGTGAAAATTTTACAGGTTGGATTCCTCAAAAGTTGCTTAATTTTATCTGTTGGGGCGGTTATAAAAGTTCAAAATGAGTTTGCCCTGAGCGAAGAAAAGGAAGTCGTGCCCCGGTCTCGGTCGGAGCTGCCTGCCTGCGCGTAGGCAGTGCGGGGTTTAACCCGCTGCGCCAGTGCTTGCGCGGCGTGAGGTCTATAGTCTTACTGTCTGAGTCACAGCAGGATTCATTTTATCCTTTACTTCATTTATTTGGAGTGATATAAATTTTTTTACGATGAACCCCTGTCTTTCTGATTATCGCCGTAAGCTCACCACTCCGGAAAAGGCGGTCGAGTCCATACCAGATGGCGCCACCCTGATTTATGGGCTGGTTATGGCTGAACCCCCTGCTCTACTTGCTGCGATTGCAAAGAGACTTCGTTCCGGCGATCTCAATCGCCTTAAAGTTTGCTCCCTCCTCCCTCAGAAATATGCTTGTGAGACGGTTCTGGCTCTCGATCTCTGCGATCAGGTGGAAGCCTATAGTTGGTTTGTGAGCGGAAGGGAACGTGGCCTGGTGCGTGCGGGATTGAACTATTTCGTTCCAAGCCATTTTCACCAGATTCCCAGACTGGTCAGTGAGTTCATGGAGTTAGATGCCACTGTCACGACAGTCTCACCCATGGATAAATCAGGCTATTTTAGCTTCGGCACGTCCAATGACTTCACTTCAACCGCTGCCAGAAAGGCCAAAAGGCTTATCATCGAAGTGAATGAAAACATGCCTCGAGTCTTTGGCGACTCCCTTTTACATATCTCTGAAGTGGATGCCATTATTGAAAACCACGTTCCCCTTTTAGAGATACCGCCTGCTTCGCCGAAGCCCGAAGATGAACCCATCGGAAGAACCATTGCCGAGATGGTCCCCGATGGAGCCACGATTCAGCTGGGATTGGGTGGCTTGCCCAACGCAGTGGCTGCCTATCTCAAAAATCATAAGAATCTTGGCATCCATACTGAGCTTTTCGTGCCGGGAATGGTCGATCTTATCCGGAATGGAATTGTCACCGGCGCCAAAAAGACCATTCATCCAATGAAACATGTATTTACTGCCGCTCTTGGGGACAAGACCATGCTCGATTTCATGGACAACAATCCGGCCATGGAGGGCTACCCCGTCTCCTATACGAACCATCCGTCAGTCATCGCAAAAAATGACAATATGATCTCCGTCAATTCGATCCTCCAGGTCGACCTCCTGGGCCAGTGCAATGCTGAGTTTTTAGCTGGGTATCAATTCAGCGGTACAGGAGGACAACTTGACTATGTCCGTGGCGCCTTTGATTCGAAAGGGGGCAAATCCATTTTGGCCTTCCATGCCACAGCCAAGAAGGGAGAGATCTCCAGGATTGTGCCTCGTTTTGAAGAGGGCGCCATGATCACCACTCCGCGAATGGACACCCACTTTTTAGTGACGGAATTTGGGGTGGCCAACCTAAAAGGCAAATCGACCCGAGAACGCGCCCTAAGCATCATCGAACTGGCACATCCGAAGTTCAGGGATGGACTTCTGCGAGAAGCGGAAAACATGTATTTTATATGAAAGAGAAAACCTCTGGGGGTATGCCCTCTTAAAATTAAAATGGATGTAAAAATTTAGCCCCTTGAAATATTCTTCTTCTCCATCTTTGGGAACCAGGGATTCAGATTCGATAGGCGGGACATTCCTGTCCCGCCAAGACGGGGTTAGAAAACTCGTCTATCGAAGTTGGAACATTTGGCCGTAGATGAGAGATGAAACTCTTTTCAAAGCGCTAAAGGCAACCTCTAAAAATGTCATTCCTGCGAAAGCAGGAATCCATAACCTTTTGAAATTACTGGGCTCCCGCCGGAGTTTACCCCGTACTTTGATACGGGGCGGGAGTGACGGATTGGGAATTATTAGAGGTTCCCGCTAAAGTGCTACAAATGGATAAATTTTCCAGCGAGGAGGGATTATGGAGATACAGACCAGAAAGGAAAGAGAGATAGTGATCGTTTTGGTAAGTGGGAGGATCGATGCGATGACTGCGCCGGAGTTTGAAAAGAATCTATCCGACTTCATCTTGAAGGGAGAGTCTCTCTTTCTTCTCAATTTCAGCAACCTGGAGTATATCAGCAGCGCCGGACTCCGAAGCATCCTTGCGACAGCCAAAAAGCTGAAGGAGAAGGAGGGTAAGATGGTGTTGGCCGGCTTAAAGGGTTCTGTGGAAGAGGTCTTCAAGATATCCGGTTTCCACACCATTTTTAAGATATTCGATTCGGAAGAAACTGCACTGAAAGAAATTTAATCCCTGTTACGTTCCTCACCTATCCTCTTCATAATATCAGAAGGCCGTCAGGCGTGAAAAAGGTAAGTGATGCCGTAGAAGATGAGTTAGACATTTCTCGTTTTTGTGTTATGATTAGCTGACAACTGTCAGGACATCATGGACTAAAAAGATGCCACGACATCGTAGACTCCCAGGGTTTTATTGAAGACAGGGCTTGGGTTGTTATAAAAGTTTTGAGTAATTTCCTTTAATCATATTTATATTCTTCAACCTGGTTTTTATCCAGGAAGAGTTTTAACTTTTGTTCTTTGACATTAACAGTAGCCACAACGTATTCATATTGGGTCTCAGGTGGAGCCGGAAGAACTCGCCGAAAATGTCGGTCGAAGATCGCTCTGAATGAACCTTACAAGGCGATAATAGCCTGATTCTGGCTTCTCCAAGGGGTGTTGAGGCGCCTCTGCAGGGTTTGGAAACGGAAGCTTTTGATCTAAGTGTGCCAGCGCAGCAAGCGGTGTTTTCCCCTTGAGTTTACTGTAGCGATTCGAGCTGCTGGGTTTGTTCTCATAGACAAGAGACGCTTATTCGGTTGTCAAAGAACGATAGTCCACGATGTCCTGGCAGTTATCAATTAACTTAAAGACCAGCATGTCAGATGAATAAGATGACTCATAATCGGAGGAGGTGAGAAGAGATGAAGGAGAGCGTGGAGAAGGCATTGGAAAAGATTCGACCTGCCCTCCAGGCGGATGGTGGAGATATCGAATTGGTCGATGTGGTCGATGGAGTGGTCAAGGTGAGGCTGACGGGCGCTTGCGGAGGATGCCCGATGTCCCAGATGACTCTGAAGATGGGAGTGGAGAGGGTCCTGAAACAGCAGGTCCCGGAAGTGAAAAGTGTGGAGACAGCGTAATCCTCGTTAGAAATTCCAGTCGTTGCGACTCGAAACCGAACGAAGCATTATTTCTAACGGGGTAAAGAGTAGAGGGGGGCTTCGGCCCTCCTCTCGATTTGATAAGATTTTTAAAATAGCCATACCACATGGATTGTCCGATCTTAATCATCTCCGTGTGAATCCCTCATAACAGAGTTCGCCCCTGCCTCTTTCTAAACAAAATCATTTGCCTTCACCATGTCAAATAAACCACTTGAAAAAAAGAGTGGTCTCTCCTATGATAAACAAACCCCGTTAGAAATTCCAATCGTTACGACTCGAAGCCGAACGGGGCATTATTTCTAACGGGGCAAAAAGTCGAAGGAGGAGTAAGATGATGAGAAGATGGAAGCGTTTAATCTGGGCAGGAATGATTCTTTTTCTTGTTGTCGGAGCCTATGGGTGCGGGGACCTCTTTTCCTTTCGGACCCTTCGTGAGAGAGAACCTGAGAAGAAACAGCCGATCGCCACATCCTACCGATTTGGGGACATCCCATTGCCGCCGGGGATGACTCTCAACAGAAAAGAGTCGTTTGTCTATGAAACAAAGACAACCCGGACAGGGCTTCTTGTCTACGAAGGGAAAGGGGAGATGGAGAAGCTGGCCAACTTCTTTAAGGATCAAATGCCGAACTATCAATGGAGACTGGTGAGCAATTTCGAGCTTCACAATGTGATGCTCACCTTTATCAAAGAGGGATGGAGCAGCGTCATCTACATCCAGCCCCAGGATGACGAAACGAAGAGAATCGAAATCCGGGTGGGTCCCATAGAGATTAAGATTCTTCCTCCGTCGAAATAGTCGAAATAAATATCGATGATTGAAATGACCGATACCCTCCATTTGGAATCTCCGGCCAAGATCAATCTGAGGCTGGAGGTCCTCAAAAAAAGAGAGGATGGATACCATGAGATCAGGACCATCTTCCAGAAGATGAGCCTTCATGATACGCTCCATTTCTCCCTTAAGCAAAGGAGAGGGATCCGGATTACGGCGGACCACCCCGGCCTTCCGACCGGGAAAAGGAATCTGGTCCATGAAGCAGTCAGGTCCATACTGGAGAGATCGGACTATGAGGGAGGGATTGATATCAAAATCGAAAAGAGGATCCCCCTTGGATCCGGGCTCGGAGGCGGGAGCAGTAATGCGGCCACAGCCCTGAAGGCCTTAAATGAACTACTGAAGATAAACCTGACCCAAAAGGAGTTGATAGAGATGGGGATGGGGATTGGAGCAGATGTCCCTTTCTTCTTGTTTGGAGGGTCAGCAATCGGTTCAGGGATCGGAGAGAGATTGAGAAAAATTGAACTACCTACCTTATGGTATATCCTCATCAATCCTAATTTTGAGGTTTCAACCCGCTGGGCTTACCAGAATTTCATATTGACCTGTTCGACGGGGCAACCTCGGCCTGAGCTTGGGTCGAAGACAAAACATGCATTTGAAGGTGGGGTAGCGAAGCGCCGCTCAGGGTCAACCCTGAGCAAACCCCAGCCTTCAATCTGGGGAGTCGAAGGGTTGACAAAAACGAAATATCATTTTAATCTTCGGAAGTTATTAAAGACACCAGAGGGTATTGTCCGCCTCCTTTGGAACGATTTGGAGGGTGTGGTTTCTGGCAAATATTCAGAAATACGCATCATTAAAAGAATGCTTGCCTCAGTGGGGGCAATGGGAGCTATGATGACGGGAAGTGGCCCAACCGTATTCGGCATCTTCCCGGGAGAGAAAAAGGCAACGGAGGCATACCACCGGTTGAAGAGGAGGGTCAGGGGAAGAGGGTGGAGGATCATCCTGGCACATAGTATCCCCTAAAATAATATCGAAATCCGAAATACGAAATTCGAAACAATTTCTAATATTCAAAATCCGAAACATCAAGACCTTTTCGTTTGAATCATTTGAGCATTTGGATTTTGGATTTGTTTCGAATTTCGATATTTGAGTTTCGGATTTATGTTTAAAGATTGGGGTGTCGTCAAGCGGTAAGACACAGGTCTTTGGAACCTGGATTCGGAGGTTCGAATCCTCCCACCCCAGCCAATTTATTGAAGTCTGTGGTAAAGAGGATGAGAACCTTTCCCCGACGTGAGGAGGGGAATCAGGTTCGGCGACCGGAGGGAGGCGGAGAGAGCGAAGCGATCGAGCACATCCTCCCACCCCAGCCAATTTATTGAAGTCTGTGGTAAAGAGGATGAGAACCTTTCCCCGACGTGAGGAGGGGAATCAGGTTCGGCGACCGGAGGGAGGCGGAGAGAGCGAAGCGATCGAGCACATCCTCCCACCCCAGCCAATTTATTGAAGTCTGTGGTAAAGAGGATGAGAACCTTTCCCCGACGTGAGGAGGGGAATCAGGTTCGGCGACCGGAGGGAGGCGGAGAGAGCGAAGCGATCGAGCACATCCTCCCACCCTAGCCAATCTTTTGGAAAGTAGAAAGTGGAAAGTAGAAAAAAATATTTTAAACGATCCTCTACCATCCACTCTCCACATTCCAGATTTAGGGGGTTTTAATGGTGAGGAGGAGGGTGATTTTGGAGCAGGACAAAAACCTGGACTGGCTTAAGATCTTCACAGGAAATTCGAACATCGATCTGGTGGAGGAGATTGCCAGGGATCTGGGAACGGCTATGGGAAAATCCCTGGTGAAGAATTTCAGCGACGGGGAGATCAATGTCGAGATTGATGAGAGCGTCCGCGGGATGGATGTCTTTGTCGTTCAATCGATCTGCCACCCCGTGAATAACAACCTGATGGAACTTCTCATCCTGATCGATGCGTTAAAAAGGGCCTCCGCCGAAAGGATCACCGCAGTGTTGCCCTACTACGGATATGCGAGACAGGACCGGAAGGTTTCGCCCCGGGCGCCCATCTCCGCCAAATTGATTGCGGACCTGATCACCACGGCAGGCGCCTCCCGGATTCTGACCGTTGACCTTCATGCCGGTCAGATCCAGGGATTTTTTAATATCCCAGTGGATCACCTCTTTGCCGCCCCGGTGCTTCTGGAATATTTAAAGAAATTGAAGAACGATCTTGTGATTGTCTCTCCGGATGCGGGAGGCGTGGAAAGGGCCCGAGCCTATGCCAAGCGGCTGAATACCTCTCTGGCCATCATTGATAAACGGAGGGAGGGGCCGAATGTTTCGCAGGTGATGAATATCATCGGAGATGTCGAAGGTATGATCGCTATTCTGGTGGATGATCTGGTGGATACAGGCGGGACACTGGCCCGTGCAGCCTATGCCCTGATGGAAAAGGGAGCGAAAACTGTCTATGCCTGTTGCACGCATCCCGTGCTTTCGGGAAAGGCGGTGGAGATCATTTCAAAATCTCCCATCGAGGAGATGATTGTGACGAATACTATTCCGTTGCAGGAAGAGGCAAGGGCCTGCCCGAAGATCAAGATCCTTTCGGTATCGAGCCTCCTTGCAGATGCCATTCGAAGGATCTACGAAGATGAATCGGTAAGTTGTCTTTTCATTTAAAAGACATTAAATACAAATACTGTGTCGGTGAATCGCATTGGTGATTTGTGGTAGATTTTTCACCATCACCCATTAACATGACGAATCACCCTCACGCATCATGAAAGGGAGTGAACTTATGGAACGACCTGTTTTAAAAGCCGAAATAAGAGAGGGAACGGGCAAAGGAATGTCGAGGAAACTGAGGGCCAAAGGGTTTATCCCTGCCATCTTCTATGGAGCCCATACCCAGACGATTTCTCTGATTGTCAATCCCAAGGAATTATCACAAACCCTTCAGACCGAGGCAGGAGGGAATGTGCTGATTGACCTTGAAATCAGAAAGGGTGACCAATCCGAGCGAAAGGTCGTGATGGTCAAGGAACTCCAGTATGACCATCTCCAGAGGGAAGCCCTGCACACCGACTTTTATGAGGTGGCCATGGATGTGATGGTCAATGTGGAGATTCCCATCCATCTTGTCGGAAAACCGGAGGGAACGAAGATGGGAGGCATCCTTGATCAGATCCGGAGGGTCATCGAGATTCAATGTCTTCCGGGAGATATCCCGAAGAGCATCGATATCGATGTCAGCTCTTTAAAAATCGGCGATTCCGTCCATGTCAAAGACATTCAGTTAGAGAAGGCGAAGATCTTATCAGAGGCCAATTTCACCATTGCCACTGTGGTTCTACCCGTAGCCGAAGAGAAGAAGGTGGAGGAGCCGGCCGCAGAAGCGGTTGAAGGAGCGGAGGTAAAAGAGAAAGAGGAGAAAGAGTAATCGATTGTGAAAATCATTGTGGGATTGGGAAACCCGGGCGCCCTGTATGAGGGGAGCCGGCATAACATCGGATTTTTAGTGGCGGATCGGATTGCCGCCGCACATCATATTCTGATCTCCACAAAACGCTTCAAAACCATCCTCGGAAAAGGATCGATCGACTCCCAGGAAGTCGTCCTCATCAAACCGATGACTTTTATGAACCGGAGTGGAGAGGCGGTCAAAAAGGCGCTCCTTTTTTTTCGCTCCGGCGTGGAAGACTTGATCGTCATTCATGATGATCTGGATCTTTCGCTTGGGAGGCTTCGCTTCAAAGTGAGGGGGGGAGATGGAGGGCACCTCGGCATACGCTCCATCATCGAGTCGATAGGGGCCAATACCTTTTTAAGGTTGAGGGTCGGCATCGGAAGGCCGCCGAAGGGGATGGATCCGGCGGAATATGTCCTGAACGCTTTCAATGCTCTTGAACAACCCTGTTTAGAAGGGGCGCTCGATCGGGCAGCAGAGGCTTTCAAGGTGATGTTTATGGAGGGGTTGCAAACGGCGATGAACCGGTTTCAGAAAAAAATCAGAACAGAGGAGGGTTAATTATGGTCTGGATTGGAGTTGCTGGGTTAACAGGGATTATCGCATTAATTTTTGTCGTTTTCACGGCCAAGAAGGTGATGAGGCAGGACCCCGGAACCCCTCAGATGGTGGCCATTTCTGATGCGGTCCATGAAGGGGCGATGGCTTTCTTAAAAAGGGAGTATCGGGCCATCTGCATCTTTGCGGCCATCGTAGCGATTCTCTTGGCCATAGGGCTGAAAGGTCAGGGATGGCATTTCTCCATTCTCACCGCGATCTCCTATCTAGTGGGGGCGGCCTGCTCCCTGGTGGCAGGTTATGTGGGGTTGAGTATTGCCACAAGGGCCAATACTCGAACGGCCCAGGGCGCTACAAAGGGGTT